>JAYVCF010000509.1:0-5317 GCA_043750095.1 Deltaproteobacteria bacterium | reverse complement strand
GCGCAGCTCTCCCTCACCCGCCTCGTGCTCGACTCGGGGCCATCGCTCTTGCTCGACGCAGCGGCGAGCGTCTCGGTCCCGGAAGAGCAGCGCGTCACGGTCACGGCCGGTCGCGTGTTCTTCGACGTGATGGCGGGTGACGCCATCGCGCTCGACGTCGCGGGCACGAGCCTCCGCGCGAGCGATGCCTCGATGTCGGTGACCATCACGGAGGCCGGCGCCTCCGTCTACGTCGTTCGCGGCGAGGTCAGTCAGCGCACCGGCGACGTGCGAGGCATCGTGCACGCGGGCGAAGAGCTCGCCATCGAAGGGACCTCTGCCTCCGTCACCCCCGAGGCGCTCTGGACCGACTGGACCGGCGGCCTCGTGCGCGCGGGGCCGACCGATCCCCGGAGCGCGCCCGGCATGGGCACGCTCGAGGCGCGGGTGCCGGACGAGGTCGGTCAGGCGCGCTGGCCGCTGGTGATCCGCCGGCTCGACGTGCAGGTGCAGATCGTCGGGGAGCTCGCGATCACCGAGGTCCAGCAGGTGTTCTTCAACCCGGCGAGCGAGACCGTCGAGGGGCTCTATCGCGTGCGCGTGCCCGAGGGCGCGGTGCTCGAGCGCTTCGCGGTCGATCGCAACGGGCAGATGGTCGACGGCTACGTGCGCGAAGAGGCGCAAGCACGCGCGGCGTACGAGGCGCAGGTCTATCGCGGGTCCACGCTCGATCCGGCGCTGCTGGAGTGGGACGCGCCCGGCAGCTATCGCGCGCGCATCTATCCCATCGTGGCCGGCGAGCTGCGTCGGATCGCCATTCGCTATGCCGAGTGGCTCCCGCGCGCGTACGAGGGCGGGCCACTGCTCTATCGATATCCCATGGCCGCAGGCGCAGGCGCGCCGCACCTCGGAGAGCTCGCGTTCGTCGCCGACGTGTCGGCCGCGGGTGCCTCGCGCATTCGTGCAGGGCTCGGCGCGACCGTCGATCGGGATCGCGTGGAGCTGCGTCGGAGCGACTTCTCGCCGCGCTCGGATCTCTGGATGGAGATCGTGCCCGCGGCCGCCGAGGCTCAGCTCGCCTATCGCGCCGCGCACGAGCCGCCTGCGCGCGCGCCCGGCTCGCGCATCGTGGTGAACGAGGCCGACGAGCGCGACTACTGGTATCTGCCGCTTCGCCTGCCGCACTCGCTCTTCACCGCGAGCGATGCGAGCGCGGCCAGCGGGCTCGACGTGGTGATCGTCGCCGACGTGTCGGCCGCGACCGATCGCGCGCACCTCGAGCTCGGGCGCAGCGTGGCCGAGTCCATCGCGGCGCACCTCGGGCCCGATGATCGCGTGAGCATCGTGTCGAGCGACCTCGCGATCCGCGCGGTGGATGGCAGCGACACCGCGCTCGGTGCGGCGTCGCCCGATCGCGTCGACGCGCTGCTCGATGGGCTCGCGCGCGTGCCCGCCGCGGGCGCGACGGATCTCGGCGCGGCGATCACGGAAGCGGCCGCGCTGCTCGATCCGAGCCGCGACGGTGCGGTGATCTACATCGGCGATGGCGCGCCCACGGTCGGCGAGCTCGGAGCCGACGAGCTCCTCGGGCATCTGCGCGATCAGCCGCACGCGATCCGCTTGTACGCCGTGGCCGTTGGTGCGGACGCGAACCTCGATCTCCTGGGCGAGCTCACCCACGGCGGAGGCCTCGCGATGCGCGTCGAAGAGCGTGACGACGCGGCCGACGCGGCGATGGACATCCTCGCGCACCTCTCGCGGCCCGTGCTCACGGGCGTGACGGTCGAGCTGGGGAGCGGCATCGAGAACGCGTTTCCGCGCGTGCCGACGGACGTGGTCGAGGGCGCGCTGTTCGAGGTGGTGGGCCGCGTGCGCGAGGCGCCTCCCGTCGACGTGATCGTGCGCGGCACCTTCCGCGGGACGGTGTTCGAGCATCACGTGAGCGTCGCGACGGCGGCGAGCGAGGCCTCGGCCGATCTCCGCCTGCGCTGGGCCAACCAGCGCCTCCATCAGCAGCTGCGCGAGGGCGCGACGCGCGAAGAGATCGCCGAGCTGGGGACGCGCTACGGGCTCATCACGCCGTACACCTCTTACTATGTGCCGAGCGCCAACGAGCTCTCGCAGATGGGGCCGACGGGGCGGCTCTATCTGCATCCGGATCTGGTTCCCTCGCGCTCGGCTCCCACCGATCCAGGACACGTCCTGGCCGAGGCGATGATCACCGTCGCGCTCGGGCCGCTCTCGCTCTCGGGATGCGCGTTGTCGGAGCAGGCCGCGCCGCCCGGTGAAGCACCACCGCCGCCGCCGGATCCGCAGGCGGCCGTCGTGGCGATGCAGCAGGCAGAGTCGGGCGACCACGCCGACCAAGACCCGCACATGGCGCGCGAAGAAGCGCGCGAGCCCGGTCGATTCGACGATGGCCCTGCGGGGAGCGCACCGGTCACGGCGCCGCCGCGAGTCGCGGCCGGGCCCGCAGCTCGGGCTACCGCGACGGATACGACCACGACCGAGGCCGCCCCACCGGCGACGGCGGTCTACGCGGGATTGGACGACCTGCTCGCCGGCGGGCTCGGCCTCGACGGCACCGGCCGCGGCGGCGGCGGCACGGGCGAGGGAACGATCGGCATCGGGGGGAACATCGGCCCGATCGGACACGGATCGGGCACGGGCTCGGGCTCCGGATACGGACGAGGGGCGCGCGGGCCCGCCGGACGCAGCGCGACCGTGTCGCAGGTTCGGACCGGCGAAGCGGAGGTGCGCGGCGCGCTCTCAGCCGAGGTCATCCGGCGCGTCGTCCGCCGACACATCAACGAGGTGCGCTACTGTTACGAGCAGCAGCTCAGTGAGCAGCCGGACCTCGCGGGTCGCGTGAGCATCGCGTTCGCGATCTCGGCGAACGGCACCGTGCTCACCTCCGCCGTCGCCGAGACCACGCTCGACAACGCCATCGTCCCGCCCTGCATCGCGGCCGCGGTGCGTCGGTGGTCGTTCCCCGTGCCCGAGGGCGGCGGGATCGTGGCGGTGACGTATCCGTTCATGCTCGACCCGGGTGAGGACAGAGGCGACGACGGAAGCGGCGACGGTGGCTATGTGGCTGTCGGGACGACCTCGTCGGCACCCGCCGCACCCACGGCCGGACACGCGCGCTCACGCTGTGGTGATGCAGCGAGCCTCGCGCTCGCCGATCGCGTGGCTCTCTGGACGGAGCGCCTCGCCGCCGCGGGCTACGTCGGGAGCTGGATCGAGGTCTACCGACAGGCGATCCGCGACTGCGAGATCGCCAACGCTCGCGACCGGCGTGCGTTCCTGCTCGCGCTGATCGATCGCGCGGGCTCGCTCTCCTCGATGATCGACGTGTACTCGTACCTGACGGATGCGTCGGCGCGCGGGTTCTTGCGCAACGCGATCTTCCGGCGCGTTCGCACGCCCGAGGATCTTCGCATCGTGCGCGGCGCGTTCGGGACGAGCGACGTGGTGGACTGGGTGCTGGTCGAGCAAGTGCTCGCGCGCGCCACGACGCCCGCCGCGCGCCTGCGTGCGCTGCGTGGCTTGATCGTGCAGCAGCCGGGGAGCTTCGACCTCCAGCTGCGCCTGCTCGAAGAGCTCGAGACACAGAATCGCCTGCCCGAGCTCTCGCGGCTCGCGGCGCGCATGCGCGTGGATCCGCTGGCCGATGCCGGCGTGCGAACGGCGATCGGCGAGCTCTACCTCCGACGCGGCTCCACCGAGGACGCGCGGCGCACGTTCAGCGAGATCGTGGAGTTCGCTCCGCTCGACGAGCTGGCGCGCCGACGCCTCGGCGATCTCTATCGCGCGCACGGCTGGTACGAAGACGCCTATCGGCAGTACGAGACGCTCGCGACCATCCGGCCCGATGATCCCACCGTGCTCTTGCTGCTCGCGCAGGCGGCCGCGGGCGCGCATCGCACCGACGAGGCCCTACGCCTCGAGCAGCGCGTGATGGAGACGGCGGCGCCGGGCGTGCGCGAGGGCAACGCGCGAACGGCACAGCTCTGGTCGAGCGTGCGCTTCGCCGAGCTGCGCGAAGCGGCCCGCCAGGCCAACGACCAGACGCAGCTCGCGGCGTTGCTCTCGCGCATGCGACGCAGCGGTGTGCTCCGTGGTGCAGGCGCGATGCGCGTCTCGCTCGTCTGGGAGCATCCCGACGCGGGCATCGCGCTCTGGGCCGGCCATCCAGGCGCCTCGCTCACGCGTCCGGCCGATCTCGACGCCGAGCTCGGCATCGAAGCGTTCGACGTGGTCGAGGCCGAGAGCGGCGTCTATCGAGTCGAGGTGCGACGCACGTCGAGCGATCGCGTCGGTACCGTGAGCGCGCGGCTCGTCATCGTGTGGAGCGAAGGTCGAGAGGACGAGCACGTGCAGACCGAGACGCTCACGTTCGCGCCGGGCGTCCGCGCGCTCGCCTGGACCCTCTCGGGCACGACGGTCGCGACGGCGGCGCCGACTCCGATCCCGGCGCCGGTCGCGGGCGCGCGTGCGGGGCGTCGGCCTCCGGGCTGACGATTCGCGCGTGAGAGGTCGGTCGGATCAGTCAGCGTGGCAGGGCGGCGTGGGCTCGCCCTGGCTCGCTTCGAGCGCCGCGCGGTGTGCCGCGCAGCCGCTGGCGCAGCACGCGTGACCGCTCATCGCATGCGCGCCCATCGCTCCGGCGCCGGCCAAGGCCATCGTCGCGACGACGGCGGCCATGCGCCCGCGCGGCGAGAGCTGCTGCCAGCGAACGAGCACGAGCTGTTTCACGAGGCCGAAGACGTTCTGTGATCGTTCCATGGTCTCCACGCTACACGCCCTCGGCCGCGGGCACCACTGACCCGATCGAGCAGGGTCTCTCAGTACAGGCAGACGCCCCGGAGGCACGAGTGCCGCGAGTTGCAGCAGTCGTCGCGCACCACGCAGTGCATGTTCTCGGTGGAGCACATCCACGCATCGCTCGGGTTCGCATCGCTCGGGCTCGCATCGGCGGGGACCGCGGCATCGACGCGGGCGTCGTCGGGACCTGGCGAGGCGCCGCAGGCAGTGAGCAAGAGGAACGAGAGAAAGAAGAAGACTCGCATCGGTGGCTCCTTGTTCGTGACCCTCGATCCATGTCGCGCGCCGCGCGCCGGCGGAATGCACATCGCAGCCCGAGGGCCGTGCGAGAATCCACAGCGCGATGAACTGGGACGACCTTCGCTTCGTGCTCGCGCTCTCGCGTGCGGGCTCGCTCGCGCGCGCGGCCAAGCTGCTGAAGGTCGACCATACGACCGTCGGGCGACGCATCGAGGCGGCGGAGGAGGCGCTCGGCGTCAGCCTCTTCACGCGCACGAGCACGGGCTACGTG
>JAYVCF010000508.1:0-9458 GCA_043750095.1 Deltaproteobacteria bacterium | reverse complement strand
CAGCGCTTGCTGCATAATCAGACTGTCCGCCAAACGGCGTGATCTTCACTGTTCAGCTCGCAATCTACGTCGGGTCTCCCGCCGACCACGTCGCATCGGCAGTCGTCGCCGATGCCATCGTGGTCGCAGTCGGCCTGCCCCTGATTGGCCACGCCGACGCAGTTGTCGCACGCGTCCGGAATGTCGTCGTCGTCTACGTCGCCGTCGAGCTCGTCCGTGCCGACCTGCGCGATGCACGTATAGGTGTCGACGCCGCTCTGTGGAGGGCACGCCGCAACCATCGAACCGTCCCTCACGTGCTGCGGCGGGTTGTAGATGCCCCAGCAGTTGTCATGAATGCCAGCGAGGCCGTCACCGTCCGGGTCGATCTCGTCTGCGGTGCGGCCTCCGTCGCGGAACGATCGGCGTGCTTCGCGCTCGTCAACGGTAGGGCAGTCAGCGGCACCGGTCCACACGGTCGCCTCGGTGTCTGGCGGACCCGCGACCTCGGGATGCGTCGGACCGGCCGCGCTCACCGTCAACATCCTGCCGCGGTAGTGCGCCGACACGGGCCCCATGAAGTTCTCGAGCCAGCTACGCACGTCGTCGTGGCTGACGCGAACCATTCGATCCGACGAGCCGTCACCGCCCCACTGGTCGCCGAGAAGCAGCCGCGGCGTCGCGCCGTTGTCGAGGTAGATGGGGCCACCGCTGTCGCCGGGGCAACCGGTCGCGTTCAGTAGGTAGCTCTCCTCAGAAGGGCTGGACCAAAGAACCTCTCCCGCCACCTGGCGGAATACGCGGTGCCGCGTATCCGTGAGGCCCATCTGCCCGTAGCCGACGTGCAGCACGTGACTCCCCAAGCTCGGGTCGGACTCGGCGAGGTGCGCCGGTACCGCGCGGTACGGGCTCGGGTGCGTGCCCATGAGACCTACATCGACGCGCTCGTTAAGGATGAGCACGGCGATGTCGCCCCATGGCACGGCACAGTCGCTGAAGAGGTCGGGACAGCTCTGCGAGCAGCCAGCTCCGCCCATCTGGGAGACGGGGTCGGCAAAGCAGTCCGCAACGTCGACGTCCACTGACCTCGGCGTGCCGGGCGGCAGCGGTCCGCCCGCCCCCCGAGTATCGATGGGTCCGAAGGTGACGCTGTAGTCCATCGTCCAGTCGAGGCAGTGCGCCGCGGTGACGACGACACGAGGTGAAACGAGCGTCCCGGTACAGTGACCGTGGCTGATCGAAACCGTCGCGTCGCGCGACCACTGCGCGAGATTGTCGGCAACCGCGCCGCGGACGATCTCGAGGTCGTTCGCGTCGGAATCGAGGCGCAGGTCCTCCTCGATTCCAGCGGCTCCGGGCTCCTCACCGACACAACCGGCTACCGTCGAGACGGTGAGCGCAACAGCGAAGGTCAGACGAACGTGTAGGCGCGTCCTCGCGCACGTTGCTGTAATCATAGACCCCTCCTACGACGAGCGACGAGAGCGCGGGCGGCTTTGGATCATCTTCGGCGTGTCGCCCGCGGTTTGCAAGCCACTGCGCTCCGCTGCCGACGACCCTGCTACCTGTCGCGCCGAAATCGCACGCGGGAAGAATCGAGCGAGCGCAGCGGCTTCGGTCGCGCGCTCATCGGTAGATGGTGCCGTACAGCCCTGACCCGTGCTTTGTCCTTTCGTGAGCGCGACATCGAACCCACCGAGCACAGCCGTGCGCCTCGTGACCGTGACCGATGTGCGGACCGCGATCGCCGCGATGCTCGAGCGCGTCCGTCAACGACGCGCGAAGCGCGCGCCCGCCGCGTGGCCCGCGGACCTGAACGCGCCGACCGACGAGGTGAGCCATGGGTAGCGCGCTGCATCGCGCGCTCGAGGGTGTGTTTCGTCCGCTCGCAGGCGACGGCGAGCGCGATGCCGTCGACAAGACCATGTGGGGCTCGCCCGCGGGCAAGAAGCGAATCGCGGAACGCCTGGCGAAGATGCTGCCGGCGCACTCGACCTACGTCGAGCCGTTCGCCGGCTCGGCAGCGGTGCTCTTCGCGAAGCAGCCGAGCGAGCTCGAGGTCATCAACGACGCGGACCCGGAGATCGCGCGCGCGTACAAGGTCGCGCAGAAGCTCGACGCGAAGGCGCTCGATCACCTGCGCAAGAAGAGCTGGGTCGGGAACGAGACGACGTTCCACAAGCTCTACGAGAGCACGCCCAGCGACGACCTCTCGTTCCTCTACAAGTTCCTGTACACGACGCACTTCTCGTACGGGAAGATGCGCGGCAAGAGCTTCTCCCCGTCGAGCAAGGGGATCGAGGCCAAAACGATGGGGCGCCTCGAGAAGTTCGCGCCGCGCCTCGCGCGCGTGAAGGTCATGTCCGGCGACTACGAGCCGGTCGTGCGCAAGTACGACGGCAAGAAGACCGCGATGTTCCTCGACCCGCCCTACGCCGGGTACAACGCGCGCGTCGGCGAAGGGAAGTTCGACGAGAAGCGGTTCTTCACGATGCTGAAGGGCCTCAAGGCCAACTGGGTGATGACCTACGGCATCCGAGGCGAGCTCCCAAAGCTGCTCAAGGACGAGGGCTACGACGTACGCACGATCCGCACGCGACGCTCGATCGGCTCGATGCGCGGAGTCGGCGGGCCAAGCGTGCTGACGCAGCTCCTCGCGACGAACTTCACGTCGCGCGACAAGGCGCTTGTCGAGCTCGCGGGCAACGACATGGTGATCGAGCCGTTCTCGTTCGCGTCCACGACGACGGCGAAGGCCGAGCTGCAGCGCTTCGACCGCGTGGCGCGGCTCGTGAAGGGTGCGAACCCAACCGACGAACGGTTCGTGCTCGGCGTGGTCCTCGAGCCCGAGACGGTGGACTCGCAGGGCGACATCTATTCGGCCGACGAGATTCGCCGAGCAGCGCACCTGTTCATGGAGGAGTTCGGCGCGCTCGGTCTCATGCACCAGCTGCGCGTCGACGGGCAGGTGAAGGTGCTCGAGACGTACCTGGCGCCCGACGACGTGCGGGTCGGAGACACGGTCGTGAAGCGCGGCACCTGGTTGCTCGGCGTTCGCGTTCTGTCGGACGACCTCTGGGCAGCGGTGCGCGACGGGACGATCACGGGTTTCTCGATCGGTGGCTTCGCGCGCCGCGTTCCGACCGCGGACGCGCCGCAGACGGAGGCCGCGTGAGCGACGTCGAGAAGGACGAGACGAGCACCGACCCGACGACGCCCGAGGCGCGGCTGGTCGACATCGTCGTCGAGGAGGTGTCGCTCGTCGATCAGGCGGCGAACAAGCGGCAGTTCTTGGTGATCAAGCGCGCGAGGAGCGGCATGAGCATGACGAGCACGACGAAAGAGAACCAGACCGAGACGGCGAACGACGACGCGGCGACGCTCGAAGCGATCGAGCGCGTGGGCAAGGCCGTGGCCGAGCTGGCCGACGAGGTCGACGAGCCGAGCGAGGTCGCACGTCTCGTCGCGATCGCCGAGCAGCTCGGCGAGCTCGTGCGATCGATCCTCGACGCGGATGCCGAAGAGGCGGCCGAGTCGCCCGCAGAGGAGCAGGCCGAGGCCGAAGGGGATGCCGCGACCAAGGCGGCGCCGACGCCGAGCGGGGCGGCGTCGAGCGGGGTGGCGGCGCCTGCACCGAGCACGAGCAAGGACGCGGCGTTCGCGAAGATCGAAGAGACGCTCGCCTCGTTGCGCGCCAAGGCCAACGTCCCGTCTGCGCCTGCGGCAGCGGAGGCGCCGCCCGCTCCACCGGCACCACCACCACCGCCCGCGGCACCATCCGCCGACCCGCTCACGAAGGTGCTCGCTGCGATCGAGACGATCGGCACCGACCTCAGGGCACAGGCCCAGCGACTCGGTCGCCTCGAGAAGGGCGTGGGCCTTCCGAGCAGCCAGCCGACGAGCGAGCGCTCGCGCAGCGAGCCCGCTGACGTGAGCTGGCCCCTCGATCTGAACGCGCCTGTCGGACGCGACGTCGTCGACAAGCGCGTCAGCTTCCACGACGACTGACGCAGACCACACGCCACCGACAGAACCTCGAGCGCCCGGAGCGCCTGATGACGACAGGAGCTCCGCCTTGGCCACGCCCAACCGAACACTGCTCGAGAAGGCGGATCTCGCCCTCGCCGACCTCATCACCGGGGGCGGCTATCTGCTCCCGGCGCAGGCTCAGAAGTTCATGCTGCTCGCCGTGAAGGAGAGCGACTTCCTTCCGCTGACGACCGTCGTGCCCATGCCGACGCCGAAGTTCCAGACGAGCGGCGTGAAGATGTCTGGGCGCGTGCTGCGCCCGGGTCGTGAAGCGGCGGCCGTCGCCGATGCCGACCGCTCGCGGCCGGAGGTGTCGAGCGTCGAACTCGACGCGCAGCTCGTGAAGGGTCAGGTCGACCTCAACGACGAGGTGCTCGAGGACAACGTCGAGCGCGGCGACTTCAAGCAGACCGTGATGACGATGCTCGCCCACGCAGTGAGTCGCGACATGGAGGACATCGTCCTCAACGGCGACCGAACTTCCCCGGATACTACGCTCGCGCTGCTCGACGGCGTGCTCACGCAGACGCGCAGCAACGTCGTAGATGCTGCCGGCGTGCGCCTGTCCCGCGACGTGTGCGACGACATGCTGCGGACGCTGCCGAGCGAGTACCTGCGCAACCGAAAGGCGCTGCGGCTCTTCGTGTCTCACGACGCCGAGCTCGACTACCGACGCGGGCTCGCCGCTCGCGAGACGATCGCTGGCGACAAGTTCGTCGAGACCGACGCGCCGGTGCTGCACTCGGGCGTCCCCATGCAGGCGCTCTCGCTGCTGCCCGAGAACCTCGGGCCGTCGAGCGACCAGTCGGTCGTGCTGCTCTGCGATCCGAAGAACATCCAGGTCGGCATCTACCGGCAGATGCGCATCGAAACGTGGCGCGACGTCGAGAAGGGGCTGCTCAAGATCGTCGTGACGCTGCGCTTCGACGTGAAGTGGGCCGACGAGCGCGGGACCGTCAAAGCAATTCACGTTCATGTGTAGGCGCTCAGACGTCCAATCACGCGACGAGAGGGAGCACACATGAGCACGATTCAAGAGCTGTTCGTTCGCCTCAAGGCGCACGAGCCGAAGCGAGGGAACGTCCTTCGCTGTTACTGCCTCAACGGTGTGAAGTTCAACGAGGCGCATGGCTGGTACCGCGTACCGGTCGACATCGGGGAGTACCTGCGTACCGTGCATCAGACGGCGGACGACGCGACGAGCCCGCTCGCCTTCGATGTGTGCAGCGAGGGCGAGGCGCTGGAGCTCGACGCCCGCGAGCAAGCGGAGAAGGAGCGGCGGTCGGCGACGCGCGCCATCACCGCCGAACCGCGCCCTCGCCCGCCCGTCGAGCCGCGACGGATGGAGCGAAAGGACGACACGAAGCGGTCCGAGTCGAAGCCCGACGCCAAGCGCGACCGCACCGAGGCCGAGACCGACTCGAAGAAGGACTAGCTCGTGTACGCGACCGTCGCGGACCTGCGCGCCGAGGGCGTCACCGACGCGCAGGCCAGCGACGTTCGACTCGCGCGGCTGATCGACGAGGCCAGCGCGTTCGTTGATCGCGAGACCGGCTGGTGGTTCGAGCCGCGCGAGGTCGAGCTCACGCTCTCCGGACGCGGCGCGCCATCGATCGAACCGCTCGCTCCCACCATCCGCCTGCTCTCGATGCACGTCGACGGCCTGCTCGTTCGCATCGACCCGGAGGTGCTCCTCATCGTCGGCGCACCGGTGCTCGCCGCGCCACTCGACCAACGGCTCACGCGCAGGCGCGGTGACGTCTTCGCGCCGGGTGTGGGCAACATCGTCCTGCACGGAACGTTCGGGTACACGGAGCCCGATGGAACGGCCGAGGGGCGCACGCCTCCCGCGATCCGTCGCGCTGTCATGCAGCTCGTGCTGCGTCTCTTGCCGCGTCTCACTGATGCGACTGCCTCGGCCGAGCCGTGGGATCGCTGGCGCGTCATCGCCGAGATCACACGCGACCAGTCGGTCCGCTACTCGCCGATCTCCGACACGCTGCTGCGCGACGCGGCGCTCGACCCGGAGCTCGCTGCGATCTTGAGTCGGTACGCACGACCGATCGCGCTCGGCGCAGCGTGACGCGAGGTCGGCTCATCTTCGTGTTCGAGGCCGAACTGTTCCGCAGCGATCGAGACGCGCTCGCGCGCTCGCCCGGGCTCGATGCGGACTTCAAGGAGCCGGCGCTCGGCGACGCAGACGACGACGGACTACCTGACAAGGTTCGAGGCGAGCACGCACCCGTTCGGGTCCCGTGTCAGGTCGAGCCGAAGACCGACGAGGCGCTGCGGATGTTCGCCTCCGGCAACGCGCCCCACGCGCGCGCGGAGCTGCTCTTTCACTTCGCTGATCTGGAGCGGCTGTCGCTCGTCGATGCGAACGGCGAGCCGCTCCTCGGTGCCGGTGACCGACTGGCCGCGCTTTACACACGTAACGGGGCGCTCGTCTGGCGAGTGCCCACCCCGCCCGGTCTGTTCGCGATCGAGGTCTCGCCGCTGGGCTTCGGCCTCCCACTGCGGGCGCCCCGTCGAAACCTGCTCCGTGTCGTCTTCGAAGACCGCTCGAGCGGCGCACCAAGAGGTGGACTGTGAAAGCACGTGCGATTCTGTTCCTCGCTCTCTTCTCGCTCGTCGGCGGTTGCTCGCGGGAGTGTCAGATCCCCGCGGACACGCGTTGCGACGGCGACGTCGCGGAGATCTGCGACGCCGACGGGCACTGGGAGCCGTTCAGCGACTGCCGTGAGATCGGCCCCGGCTGGGTCTGCGGGGAGGTCCCGCTCGGTAGCACCTGCGTGCCGGCGTCGGAGCTGGACGCCGCGGTGCCGGACCCGACGGTGCCCGACGGCGGGCACTCGTGAGCGAGGTGACGCCGGCGATCGTCCGCGGCCTCTGGGCTCAGCTCGGCCGCGAGCTGCGCTCGACGGTCGTGAACAAGCCGAGCGCAACGGAGATGCAGGCGATCGCCAGCGTGCTAGGCGCGATGGGCATCGTCGACGCGTACCAGTTCCTCTCGAACTACGCGACGACGCTCGACCACCGCATCTACATCCCGTTCACGATCGGCGAGCCGCTGCGCGGCTGGACGCTGTGGGCGCAGCTCACCACTGCGGTCCACGAGCATCAGCACGTGGCGCAGGTCGACGAGTTCGGCTCGTTCGTCTTCGCGCTGCGCTACCTCACGAGCAAGTCCGGCCGCGCCTTGCTCGAGGCCGATGCTTTCCGCACGGAGCTCGAGCTCCACTTCTGGCGGTTCGGTGAGCTGCCGGACCTCGCGGGGTTCGCCGCGGCGCGGCTGACCGGCTACGGCCTGGGGGCCAGCGAGATCACTATCGCCCAGCGCATGCTCGAGCTCTCGGGCGAGAGCATCCGACGCGGCGCCGTGCTCACGCGCGTCGGGCGCATCGCGATCGACTGGCTCAACCACAACGCGGCGAGCCTTCGCTTGAGCGGACCGTCGGCGTGACGACCGTCGCTCGCATCGGCGAGTGGGGCCGCGCTCGGCGGCTGCTCACTGGAGCCACGGCTCGCTTCGAGCGCGCCGTGCAGCGTTCGCTTCGCAGTGAGGCGGAGCGAGTGCGCGATGCGATCCGCGAGGGGCTCGAGCGCCAAGCGCCCGGCGGCCGTGGGCTCGAGCCCCTCGCACCGATGACGCTCGCCGCGCGCGCGCTCACGGGACAGCGCAGCACCAAGGTGCTGATCGAGCGTGGCGAGCTGCTGCGCGGGATCGTCGACGACGTGCGCGGCGATCGCGCATTCGTCGGCATTCGTCGACGAGCGCGGAGTCGCGACGGCCGCCCGCTCATGGCCATCGCGGATCTCCAAGAGCGCGGCGGACGTGTCCGCGTGCGCATGACGCCTGCCATGCGCCGCTTCCTGTTCGCGGCCGCGGCGCTCGCTGGTCGAAGCGGCACCGGTGTCCGCCGAGCGGGCGCGGTGCAGATCCCGGCCCGCCCGTTCCTTCAGCCGGCATTCGCGCTGGCCACGCGAGACGCGCGCCCGCGCTGGGCGCGAAGCCTCGCGCGCGCTCTTGGATGGAGGCGCTGACATGCCTATCTCGATCTCCAATATCGAACCGCGCCTCGGACTGAGCAGCGGTGGCGATCTGGTCACCATCCAGGGCGACCTGCCGGATCGCGTCGGCGTGTGGTTCGGCGATCGCTCGGCGCACGTCGAAGAGATCGTCCCGGACCCCGCGCGTCCGCGCTACGCGTCGAGCATCCAGGTGCGCACGCCCGTCTCTGCACCCGCGCTGGTCGACGTGACCGTGTGGCGTCTCGACGAAGCGAACGAGCGCGTGCTCGGCGAGGTGGCTCAGAGCTTCGGAGCGTTCCGCTTCCAGCGCGTGCGCCTCGGCATCGAGAGCGATCTGACGCGTGTCGTCCGCTCACTCCTGCGCGAGCTCAAGCGTCAGGTGCTCCAGAACACATCGATCGCCGTCAGCGTCGAGTTCCCCGAAGAGCCCGAGGCCGTACTGTCACGCGTCGCGCGCGCAACCTTGCCGTCGCTCGTCCTCTCCGGGCCGCGGCTCCGAGAGAATCGCGAATACTCGACGAACGAGCTCGGCGAGGAAGTCGTGATCGGTCTGGCTGGTCCGTCGCTTCGTCGCCGACGGCCGCCCCTCACCGTGGACCTCGAGTTCGGCGTCACGCTGGCCTCAGACCGCGCAGCCGAGATGCTCAACCTCCAGGCGGCCCTCGCCTCCTTCGTCCACCGGAACCGGTGGATCGCGATGCCGCGTGACCCAACGTTGCCGGACGGTCCGATCGTCGGCTGGGAGCTCGACCCGGTCGGCGAGCTTCGGCCGCTCGTCGAGGGAACGGAGCACAGCGACCTTCGCGCGTTCACCTGGGGCCTCGTCATCCGCGGATTCGATCTCGCGGAGGACCAGTTGCTTGATGTGCACCGCGAGGTCGAGCGCGCGGGTGAAGTCTCGTTGGAGCCGCTCGCGTGATGAGTAGGCCGCAGGAGCCGAAGCGCGACTGTGTCGCACACGCGCGTGCGCTGCGCTCTGCCGCGAACTGCCGGTACCGCGTGAAGCATGGCGACCGTCTGCGTGCGGAGGCCGCGCGACGACGCGCCGAGGTGCCGGATGACGAGCGGCTAGCGCATCTGGCGAAGCGGCGAGCCGCGTATGCGGAATCACCAGAACGCATTCGCGAATCGGTTCGCGGCGCATACCGGGCGGACCCTGTAGTGGCGCGAACGAAGCAACGTGTGGCCAGAAGAAGGCGAGTCGAACGCGATCGTGGCGAAGGTGTCCCGAGAGAGCATCTCATGTACGAACGGAAGGTCCGGGCTGCCCAGCTTCGACGTCAGTTCGGACTCACCGTCGCGCAGTACGACGCGATGGTGACCGCGCAGGATGGCCTGTGCGCGATCTGTCGACGGCCCGAGACACGGCTCGATCACCGCACGAAGCGCGTGCGGCGCTTGGCCGTCGATCACTGCCA
>JAYVCF010000507.1:0-5164 GCA_043750095.1 Deltaproteobacteria bacterium | reverse complement strand
TCCCGACGGGCGTGACGAAGAGCTGCTGCATGGAGCCGCGCTCGTACTCGCGCGCCATCGTGAGCGCGGTGAGGAGCACGCAGACGATGGCGAGCACGTACGCGACGAGCCCAGGAACGAGGTAGAGCGCCGAGCGCGAGCCGGGGTTGAACCAGGTGGTGACGCGCACGTCGTAAGGCGGCGAGATCTGCGCGCCATGCCCGCCGATCGCGGCCGCCGCGCTCTGCCGCAGCACGGCGTCCGTCTTGCCGACGATCTGTGTCGCGGTGTTGGCCTCGACTCCGTCCACCAGGATCTGCACCGACACGTGCTCGCCGCGCGCGAGGTCGTCGCCGAAGCCGTGCGGGATCACGAGGACGGCTGCGGCGACGCGCGTCTCGAACAAGGTGTGCGCCTGCTCGGGCGTGAGGCCCTCGCTGTCGATGCGCTCGAACTCGCCCGAGGCGAACATGCGTTCGGTGATGGCGCGGCTCGTCGCGGAGCCGTCGTCGTCGATCACGGCGACGGGAAGATGATCCATGTCGAAGCTGACGCCGAAGCCGAAGAGGATGAGCAGCACCACCGGCATGCCGAGCGCGAGGTAGAGCGAGCGCGGATCGCGCGCGACGTGCAGCACCTCCTTCTTCGCGATGGCGAGGATTCGACGGGGCGAGATCATCTAGCGGCGCCTTTGGATGGTGATCACGCGGCCTTCTCCGCCCCGCGAATCGCGGCTTCCGCGCCCCCGTCGGCCGCGGCGAGGAATACGTCTTCCAGCGTCGGCTCGACGGTCTCCACGCGCGACACCTGCGCGCCCGCGGCCGCGCAGATCTCGCCGAGCACTCCCTCTTCCAGTCGCTTGGGATCGATCCGAACGTGCAGCCCCGTGCCGAATCCCTGCGCGGCGATCACGCCGTCTCTCGCGCGCAGCTTGGGCAGCGCCTTCAGCACGCCGAGGCCCTCGATGCGGATCATCCGACCGGGCACCAGCGTGCGCTTCAGCTCCGCGGGCGTGTCGAGCGCGACGAGCTTGCCCGCCACCATCAGGCCGATGCGCGCGCAGTACTCGGCCTCGTCCATGTAGTGCGTCGTGACGAAGACGGTGGTGCCGCCGCTCGCGAGCGTGCGGATCAAGCGCCAGAAGTCGCGACGCGATGCGGGATCGACGCCGGCGGTCGGCTCGTCGAGGAACACGATGGCCGGTCGATGCAGGAGCGCACTCCCGAGCGCGAGCCGCTGACGAAGACCGCCGGGCAGCGCGCCGGTCATCTCGTTCCGCAGGTCCGTCATCGAGACCTCGGTGAGCGCGCGATCGATCCGAGCGCAGAGCTCCTTGCCCCACGCGCCGTAGATGCCGCCGAAGAATTCGAGGTTCTGCTGGACCGTGAGATCGAGATAGAGCGAGAACTTCTGCGACATGTACCCGATCGACTTCTTCACGAGGTCGGGGCGCTTGCCCACGTCGCTGCCGGCCACGATGGCGACGCCGCTGCTCGGCGCGAGCAGGCCGCAGAGCATGCGGATCGTGGTGGACTTGCCCGCGCCGTTCGCGCCCAGGTAGCCGAAGATCTCGCCCTTCTCGACGTGGAACGAGACGTCGTTCACCGCCTTGAACGCACCGAAGTTCTTCTGCAGGTGCGTGACCTCGATGCTGTGCTCGTGTTCGCTCATGCGGCTCGGACCGCTTCCGCGTGCGTCGCGGCGTTGATCTCGAACAGGAAGAGATCCTCGAAGTCGGGCGGCGAAGGAACGAGGTGCGCGCCGAGCGCGGCGACCCTCTGGGCGACGGCGGCCTGGCCGTTCGGCACGATCACCACGCGGAGCTTCGCGCCGGCCGGCGACGCCGCGACGATCTCGGGCAGTGTCGTGACGAGCTGGTGCAGCGCCTCGCGATCACCACCCTCGATCTCGGCCGTGGTCCCCGCGAAGCCGCGCACGAGCGCGCTCGGCTCGCCCTCGCGCAGAAAGCGACCGGCGTGCATGAGCGCGACGCGATGACAGCGCGCCGCCTCGTCCATGTAGGGCGTCGACACGACCACGCACATGCCCTGATCGACGAACTCGTAGATCAGCTCCCAGAGCTCGCGACGGCTCACGGGGTCGACGCCGTTGGTCGGCTCGTCGAGCAAGAGGACCTCCGGCTGATGGAGGAGCGCACAGCTGAGCGCGAGCTTCTTGTACATGCCGCCAGAGAGCTGCGCGGCGCGGCGCGAGAGGAAGGGACCGAGGCGCGTGATCTCGAGCAAGCGATCGCGTCGCGTCGCGTAGTCCTTCGCCGAGAGCCCGTAGAGGCTGCGGAAGAAGTCGAGGTTCTCTTGGATCGAGAGATCGCCGTAGAGGCTGTGCTCTTGAGGCACGAGGCCCAGCACGTCGCGCACCTTCGCGCTTCCCTTTCCGAAGGGATCCACGCCGAGCACGCGCACGGTGCCCGACGTCGGGCGCACGAGGCCCGCGAGCATTCGCAGCGTGGTGGTCTTGCCGGCGCCGTCGGGGCCGACCAGTCCGTAGAGCTCGCCGCGCGCGATCGAGAACGACACGCCGCGGACGGCCTCGTTCTTCTCGTAGCGACGCCAGAGCGCATCGGCGACGAGCGCAGGCTCGTTCGCCTCCGTCACTGCGGCACCAGCGTGACCTGCACCGGCATTCCGGGGCGCAAGAGGCGCTCGGGGTTCGGGATCTGGATCTCGATGGGATAGACGAGCCGATCGCGATCGGTGCGCGTCTGCACCGTGCGCGGCGTGAACTCGGCCTCGTTGGCGACGGTGTCGATCGTTCCGTCGAACGTGCGGCCTGGCCACGCATCGGCGACGACGTGCGCCGTGCCGCCGATGGTCGCAGCCGAGAGCTCGGCGTTCGGCAGGTAGAACGTGGCCGTGAGCTGGGTCAGATCGATCACGCGGACGAGCGCGGTGCCCGGCGCGACGACCTCACCCATCTGGTAGAGCACCTCGTCCACGGTCCCGTCGTGCGAGGCGACCACGCGGCACTCGTCCACGGCGAGCTGCGCGATCGCGCGAACGGCGCGAAACGCGGCGAGGTTTCGCTCCGCGGCATCGACCGCGGCCGTCGCCGCGCCGGCCTGCGCGGTCGAGACCGAAGCTTGCGCCGTCGAGACCGATGCCTGCGCGCGAGACGCGCGGCGCTGCGCGTCGGCCGCCTCCTGCTGGTGACGGAGCGAGTCGACGGTGTCTTGCGCGGTGTCGCGACGCTGTGTCGGCGCGTACTCGCCCAGAGATCCGATGCGGGCGAGCTCACGCTCGGCCGTCGCCTCGTGCGTCGAGAGGACGGCGGCCTGTGCATCTGCGGCGCCCGTCAGCGCGCGAGCGGCCCCACCCGATCGACGCGCGACCTCGATCTGCGCGCGGGCGGCCTCGACCTGGGCGCGCGCCGCCTCGACCTGTGCCTCGGCGACCGAGATGCGCGCATCGGCCTCGTCGACGTGTGCTTGCGGCTCGGCGCAGTCGAGCTCTGCGACCACGTCGCCCGCGTGGACCTCCTGCCCTTCGCGCACGGCGACGGAGCGAATGCGACCGCCGATCCGCGAGGCGAGGTCGTAGCTCGTGCCCTCGATCACGCCGGAGCCGCCCGAGGGACCGGCCTCGGAGGCGCGCTGCGCGGAGATGCGCGCGTAGAGCGCGAAGACCAGAAGGCCGGACAGCACGGCCACGAGGATTAGGGGTCGCTGCATGACCCGCGCATCGCAACCCGCATGCCGTCCCGGATCGCGGCCGACGACGTCACTTCACGCGCGATCGCGGGCCCAATCCGTCCGGTGTTCCGAACGCACGTGTCCGGGTCTCCGGTCGCGCGCGCGCGCGTATCTGGCCCTCTACCTACGATTGCGCGCGCCTACGTTGCGTCGGAGCGCGGCCCGCGGTTTGCTCCGTCCATGGCCGTGGCCGCTCCCGCGCATCGCCGCGCTTCGTTCGAGGTGCTCCTCCGCAATCGCGTGCTCATCACGCTCATCCGGATCCGTGTCGCGGGCGTCTTCGTCATCGGCGCGCTCGCCGCGACGCTCACCGCGTTCGAGCCCACACGCGCGCGCATCATCACGTTCGGCGCGGGCCTCGGCCTCGTCGTGACGCTCACGTTCGTCGAGTTCGCGCGGGCCAACGCCGAGACGACGGCGCGACGGCTCGCGATGAACGTCTGGCTCACCGCGATCGGACAGGCGCTCGTGGTGCTGGGCACCGGAGGGATGGCGAGCCCGTTCATCGCGGCGCAGGTGCTCTTCGCGATCATCGCGGCGATCTTCGCGCCTCCGGCCGTGTCGATCGCCGTGCTGACGCTCGTCTTCATCCCCGCCGTATGGGCCTACGCCTACCTGCAGGTGTCGGGGCTCGTTCCGGGCCTCGTGCCGCACGCGTACGCCGGGCTGTTCACGGACAGCGGCCACCCGGGAAACGGTCCCTGGATCTGCGCGGGGCTCTACACGATCATGTTCGTCGGTGGCTCGGGCCTCGGGCGCTTCCTTCGGCGCACGATCGGCGAGCTCGTCGAGCAGCAGGCCGAGGATCGCGAGCGCGCGCTCGAGATGCACGCCGAGCAGAGTCGCACGCTGTCGGCGCTCTCGTCCGAGATCGCGCACGAGCTGAAGAACCCGCTCGCCAGCGTGAAAGGCCTCGGCGCGCTGGTGCAGAAGGACGTGACCGGACAGGTGGCCGAGCGCGTCGGTGTCATGCGGCGTGAGGTCGATCGGATGCAGACGGTGCTCGACGAGTTCCTCGCATACTCGCGCCCGCTCGTGCCGCTCGACGCGCAGCGGCTCGATCTGGTGGAGATCGCGCGTGAGGTGATCGCGATGCACGAAGGTGTGGCGGCCGAGCGCGACGTGCGCCTCGTGGTCGAGGGCGACCCCGTGTTCGCGCGCTGCGATCCGCGCAAGCTCCGTGCGGTCGTCGTGAACCTCGTTCAGAACGCGTTGGATGCGAGCCGACCCGGCAGCGAGGTCCGCATCGAGGTCGAGGCGCGCACGGACGGCGTGGAGCTCCGCGTGCTCGATCGCGGCGCGGGGATCGATCCGAACGTGGCCGCGCGCCTGTTCACGGTGGGAGCGACCACCAAGCCCAAGGGCAACGGCATCGGCCTGCCGCTCTCGCGTGGGCTCGTGCGACAGCACGGCGGAGAGCTCGTGCTCGAGAAGCGCGAGGGTGGCGGCGCGCTGGCGCGCGTGACGCTGCCGACG
>JAYVCF010000506.1:0-10076 GCA_043750095.1 Deltaproteobacteria bacterium | reverse complement strand
GAGGAGGCGCCGCCACGGAGTGAGACCGCTACGCCGCGAGCTGGCGGAGGCGCTGCGTCGGCGAGCGCGTCATCGGCGCCTGCGGCAGCTCGCGCAGATCGAGGCCGAGCTCGAGACGGGCACGTCGATCGAAGTCGATGAAGCGAACGCCGGCTGCGTAGCCGGGATCCCCGTCACGCCAACCCTCGACGACGCGGACGATCTCACCCTCGGCGTCGAACCAGAGGCCCGTCGACGGAAGCCGGAACGACATCACGAGTCGCTGCCCGCTGATGACGCCGCGGTCGCAAGCGATGAGCGCCCCGAGCGCGCTCACGTCGAGGAAGCGATCCCCGACGAGCGCGAAGCTCTCGACGTCGACGATCTGGCCGCGCGTGCGAACGAGGTGGCGAGTCGTCTTGCGGATCGGAACGCGTGAGCTCGACATGTGGAGTCCTCCCAGATCGCATCAACTCAATGCGTGGGTAGGACGTTATCCTACATGTCGTGAATCCCCAAAAAACCAGGGAGGACGTGTGGCTCAATCGTCTGCGTCGACATCGGCATCGGCGTCGGCGTCGGCGCTGTCGTCGCTCTCCGCAGCGCGCTGGTCGGTCGCATCTTCGACATCCTCGTCCGGCGGCACCACCGGCACCGACCAGCTCTCGCGATAGCCGCGGCGAACGGTGTCGAGCGAGCGATAGCGCTCGAAGAGCTCCGACTGTCGCGAGACCAGCGGGACGTCGTGCCCGCGAATGATCACGTGACGCACGGCCGTGGTGAGCTCGAAGGGATCGCCGCTCCACACGACGATGTTCGCGATGTGATTGGCGGCGACCGTGCCGTACTGGCCGTCCATTCCGAACACGCGCGCGGGAAGCGAGGTGACCCCGCGCAGGGCCGCGTCCCAGTTCATGCCGTTCGCGACGGCGTTGCCCGCCTCCTGTCGCAGGTTGTGCACGTCCCACGCGCCGGGCGACATGAGCATGACCTCGACGCCCGCTTGGGAGAGCAGCGCCGCGTTGTCGTAGCGCGTGTGCAGCGCGGAGAACCGCGTCGGTAGGTTCGCGAGCGGCTCGACGATGACGGGCACGTGCGCCGCCTCGATCTCTTGCGCGACCATCCAGCCTTCTTCGACGCCGGCGAGCACGATGTGCATCCCGTACTCGCTCGCGAGCGCGAGCACGCGCAGGATGTCGCTCGCGCGCGCGGTGCGGATCACGATGGGCATCTGGCCACTGAGCGCGGCGGCCACGCGCTCGAGATCGAGGCGCGAGATATCCGTGTCGCGGAACTGGCCCCGGTCGTACCCGGCGTGCGAGCGCGCGTAGAGGCGCGCGTCGTCGAAGAGCTCGCGCAGATCCTGCACCGCCTGCGAGCGCGCGCCGTGTGCGGCCGTGAATCCGCCATCGTCGAAGCTGATGTGGAGCGCCGCCGTGTCGTCGCGCACCACCGATTCCAGCGTTCGCCCCGCGAGATCGACCCACGCGCTCGTGCCCGGAACGAGGCCGCCTTCGGGAACGGAGAGCGCCGAGGTGATGCCGCCCAAGCGCGCGACGGGGATCAGCGTCGAGAGAGGGTTGTATCCGTCGGATGCCGAGAACGCCGCGCGGATCGGGTCGGTGTCATCGCCTTCCTGTCCGATGTCCATCGTGGACGTCTCGAGCTCGATCTCCCCGAGGCCGATCGAGGTCATGAGCGAGACGAAGCCGGCCGTGATGTTCATCCCGGTCGCGTCGATGACCCTCGCGTCGTGCGGCGCAGCTCCGCCGGCGCTGACGCTCACGATGCGGTCGCCGCGGATCACGATGGTGGCGTTCTCGAGGTCGTGGCCATCGCCCTGCCGCAGCCGGCCGCCCGTGATGGCGAGCTCCGTCACGAACGACGATGCGATCTCCGGATGGTGGGTCGCGGGCGGGTGAGCCGGCTGTGCGGAGGCGACCGAGACGAACGCGAGCGCGCCGAGCGTCGCGAGCAAGAGTGTGCGGCTCATCGCGCACCTCCGCTCGTCGCAGGCGGGATGCCTGGTTCTTCGAGATCCATGCCCACCTCGAAGTCGGTGATCGGCGCGGCGCCGTCGCGCACGCGGTCGTACTCGAGGATCCCGTCCACGTAGACGAGGTCAGCGTGCGTGTAGACGCTGAACGGGCTGCCGGACCAGACGACGACGTCGGCCATGCGGCCCTCTTCGAGCGTTCCTACGCGCTCGTCGATCCCCAGGGCCCAAGCGGGATTCGCGGTGATCCAGCGCAGCGCCTGATCGTCGGTGATGGGGATTCCCTCCTCGCGGCCCGCCGTCATCGCTTTGGCCGCTTCCTGCGCGAGGCGCTGCGTCAGCATCGGGCTGTCGGAGTGCACGATGCCGCGCACGCCTGCCTGCGTGAGGAGCGCGAGGTTCTCGGGGATCGCGTCGAACGCCTCGACCTTGAAGCCCCACCAGTCGGCCCACGTGCTGATCGCGATGTCCTCGGCCGCGAGCAGATCACGAATCTTGTAGGCCTCGACGGCGTGATGGAACGACTGGATGCGGAAGCCGAACTCGTGGCTGATCTCGATCATCCGCGCCATCTCGTCGGCGCGATAGCAGTGCATCTGCACGAGAACGCGTCCCTCGATCGCGCCGAGCAGGAGCTCGAGGCCGAAGTCACGATCGGGCGGCGTGGGTGAGGGACCGGGATCTTCTGCGTCCGCATCGTCGTCGTCGTCGTCGGCGGACTCCGTCGCCTCCTCGACGCGCGACTCGCTCGCGGCCGCATCGACTGCCTCCATCTCCGACGACTGATGACGCGCCCAAGCGTCTTGGCCCTGCTGCCACTGCTGCTGCTCTTCTTGCCAGTGCGCCCACGCGAGGCCGTACTCGACCGCGTGCTGGAACGCCTCGCGATAGCCGGCGACGTTCCCCATCCGCGTCGAAGGGAACAGGTGCTGCTCGCCGTACACGCGCTTGGGGTTCTCGCCGCACGCCATCTTCATCGTGTCGGGCGCCTCGGGGAACTCCATCTCGGTCGCGCTGCGGCCGAGGTGCATGTGGATCGTCTCGCCCGCTCCGCCGATCAGGTTGGCTGAGCCAGGGAGCACCTGAATCGTGGTGATTCCCGAGGCGAGCGCGCGCGCGAGCGCGGGGTCCTGCGGCCAGAAGGAATCGATGGCGCGCACCTGCGCGGTGACGGGCGAGGTCGCCTCGTTGCCGTCGTCGTGCGCGCTCACCTCGGGCTCGGGGTAGACGCCCATGTGCGAGTGCGTGTCGATCACGCCCGGCGTCACGAAGCGTCCCGTCGCGTCGATGACCGTCGCACCCTCCGGGACGCTCACGTCGCTCGCCGTGCCGACGGCGCGGATGTGGCCGTCCTCGATCACCAGAACGCCGTTGTGGATCACCTGGCCGTTCGCCGTCATCACGGTGCCGCCGGTGATGGCGACGAGCGGCGACTCGATCGTCGGCGAGACGGGCCTCACGGTCTCCCACGGAAGGCGCGGCAGCGGTGGCTCGGGTGGCGCTTCGCGGTGCGCGACGGTCCGCGTGTGCGGTGTGCCGGCGCATCCGAGCGCAGAGAGAATGGCGAAGAAGACGACGAGCGGCCCCAATCGATTCGTCATGGCGCGCGGAGCATCGCACGCGGGCCGCGCTCGCCGGAAGCCGGTAGCATGCGCCCGTGCCGCTGCTTCGAACGCGCCCAACCCTACGACTGCGCACGCCGCAGGCAGTCGTCCCCGGCGAGCCGTTCGAGATCGGAGTGCTCCTCGACGCCAAGGTCGAGGTCGAGATCGAGTGGTGCGACGTGACCGTCCACGGGTTCGAGTCCTTCGGCGAAGCCCGGAACCCGCTGATGGTTCCGCTCGCGGCGCGGGTCTGCGATGCGCGCACGCTCCCGGTCGGCACGACCACGCTCCCTTGCCAGATCGAGCTGCCGAGCCACCTCTCGAGCTCGCACTCTGGGCCGGGCTCGCGAATCGTCTACGAGGTCATCGTGCATGCGTCGGTCCCGTGGTGGCCGGACGCGCGCGCGCACTTCGCGCTGAACGTGCGCGCACCCGCGCAGCCGGCCGAGTCGATCGAGGGCGTGCCGCGCATCTGCGTCTCGCGCCTCGAAGGGCCGCTCGATGGAACGCCCTACGCCGAGCTCTCGATCGGGTCCGATGTCGTCGAGGTGGGCGGCGTGATCGACGGCAGCGTCGCCATGCGCGACGTCGGCAGCGCGCGCACGACGATCTCACTCGTCGCGTACGAGAAGTCCCGCAGCACGGGCGCCTCGCAGCGCGTGGGTCGATGGACGATCCCGCTCGGCGCGCCGACTCCCGGCCAACCGATCACCTTCGCCTTCGGAGTGCCGCCCGACGTCACTCCCACGCTCACGGCGGGCTCGTTCATGATCGAGTACTGGCTCGTCGCCGCTGCGAGCAACTCGCTCCGCGAGCTCATCTCCGCGCCCGTGCGCGTTCGCATCGTGCCGAAGGGCATGGCCGGCTCGAGCGAGCGCGTCGTCGCGCCCCACGTCGGTGACGCGCGGCTCGAGGAGCTGTTCACGGCGGTCGGTGCGGAAGAGGGAGCGACGGTCGAGCCCGGGCCCACGCTCGTCATTCGGCGCGGCGCCGTGGTCGCGCGGGCCACACGCGAGCTCCGGAGCGACGGGACGCGCCTCGCGGTCCGCATCACGTATGCACCGCTCCATCTCCGCCTCGAGGTCCACGAGCCCGCGCTGGTGGCGTTCGCACGCAAGGGCCGCCGCACGGCCAAGCGTGCCGGGCTCAGCCCACGCTGCGTCGTGTCCGCGCGCGACGAGGCGCAGGCCGCAGCCTTCCTCGCGCCGCTCGCGCTTCAGCTCACGCGCGCGCGGTCCATCGACATGGGCGACACGGAGCTTCGCTACGCGGTGCCGAGCTCTGCGAACGACCGCGTGAGTGTCGGGCGCGTGGTGCGCGAGATGCGCGCGCTCGTGGATGCGCTCGCCGCACCGCCACCCTTGCCCACCGTGCTCGCGGGCGCGAGCGCCGAATGGACCGAGCTGGCGCGCGCGCTCGCAGGCGAGCTCGAGCCCGGACATGCGCGAGTCGTCGCGTCGACGAGCGAGGCCGCGATCGACATCGCGACGCTGTTCGACGAGGACGGAGCTCCGTGCGGAACGGCGGTCTCGACGAAGCCCACCCGCGAGCTGCGGATCGATGCACCGATCACGCTCGTGGACGAGAACGCGCTTCCGACCTCGCTCGGCATCTCGGCCGAGGCGCGAGCAGCGCTCGAGCGCGTGGCGCGCTTCGGTCGCGTGAGCGTGGACGCGCTCGAGATCCGCGTGACGATGGCCGCGCCGCTCGGTCCGACGATGCCGGCCGCCCGCGGACGCGAGATCGTCGAAGCGTCACTTCGACTGGCCGCGGCGCTGCGCCCGATGACGGGGCCCTTTCGTTGATCTCGACAGGAGTGCCCGGCTCGCCGGGCCGACACAATGTGTCGCGTCCGCTCCGCGGACGACTCCGGTCGAGATCCAGGCAGGAGGCGCCGAAGGCGCGACGACTATCCGCCGATCAGACCGCGGAGCTCCCGCAGTCCGCGGCCGAGGCCCGTCTCGAGCGCGCGCGCGGTGAGTCGCGCGAAGCCGGGAATGTCGGAGGCGAGTAGGATCTTCCACGTCAGCGCAGAGCCGCCGTCCGTAGGGAGCACGAGCATCTCACCACGATGGAAGGTCACGGGTACGCCGCGAACGATCCGGTACACGAGGCGTCGCGGCGCGTCCGCGTAGATCACTTCCTCGTCGACCGTCATCGCGCCCATGCGGATTCGCCGCACGGCGCCCACACCGTCGGCGTCTCCACGCCCGATGAGCCGCACGCGCGCGCCCGCCCACTTGGTCATGCCCTCGTGGTCTGTGATCGCCTCCCAGAGGCGCTCGGGCGGGACCGCGAAGTCGAGCTGCAGCGTGGCCTGGTGGACGGACAACGCCCTACTCCCAGGCGACCTTCTTGATCTCGTACACGCGCTCGCCGCCAGGAGCCTTCACGGTCACTTCGTCACCAGCGCGACGGCCTACGAGCGCACGGGCTACGGGCGACGTGGCCGAGATGGTGCCCTTCTTGATGTCGGCCTCGTCGGGACCGATGATTCGGTACTTCTTGACCTCGCCGCTGTCGGTGTCCTCCAACGTGACGGAGGCTCCGAACTTCACGGTGTCGCCGACGTTGTTCTTCGGATCGATGACATCCGCGCGCGAGATGTGGTCTTCGATCTCGGCGATGCGGGCCTCGATCATGCCCTGTTTCTCTTTGGCTGCGTGATACTCGGCGTTCTCGCGCAGGTCTCCGTGCTCACGAGCGACGCCGATCTCGCGCGAGATCTTCAGGCGCTCGTGGTTCTTGAGCTGAATCAGCTCTGCGTGAAGGGCTGCGTGCCCCTCCGGCGTCATCGGGACCTTCTCCATGGAGCAGCAAGTACATATGCCGATTGGAGGCAGCGGGTCAACGAGCACGCGGGGCAGGCCGCGCTATTCCCGCGGTTTCGTTCCCAGAACGCCTACATCGGCTCGCGCGCGAGCACACGGTCGTGGAAGTAGAGCAGCTCGATTCCGCCCGGACCGCGATTGAAGTCGTACCCGTGCGGGCCGGGGGTCACGACGAGGTCGTGGTCGATCCGGCGGGCGAGGAGCGCCGCCGAGAGCTCGCGCGTGACGCCGAGGAACGGGTCCTCGTCGCTCGAAACGAGCCGAATGCGCTGTGTGCCGTCGGCGAGCGGCCCGAGCGCGGCGACGCGGTCGCGGATGGCAGGCTGGATCGCGCCCACGCTCGCGAGCTGCGTGGCGTGCCGAAGGCCTACCTCGAGCGCGACCATGCCGCCCAACGAGACACCGTCGATGCCGGTGCCCTCGCGCGTCTGCGCGGCGAAGGGGAGCTCCGCGCGAACCGCATCGAGCACCGGACCGACCAGCCAGTCGCCGAACACGCGTAGATCGTCGCCACCAGGCGGGTCGCTCATCAGATCGGGCGTGTACGGCGTGACCACGACGAGCCCGCGGAACGGCTGGGCGCTGAGCGCCGCGTTGCGCGCCGCGAGATGCTCCGCGCGCACGAAGCCCTGGTAGTCGTCGGTGGTGAGCGTCCCGCGACCGAGCGCGGCAAACGCGTCGGGCAGATGATAGTCGGTCACCCAGCCCAGGTACCCGCGCTCCGGCCCGCGGCGCGCTTCGCCCTGCCCGTGCAAGGCGATGAGCAGTGGAAGCCGCTCGTGGGGTGGATGCTCTCGCCCGTCCGCACGACGCGGGAACGTGATCAGGACTCGCCGGTCGGTTCCATCAGGCCCGCGCACGTGGATCTGGCGAAAGTGAACGACGTCGCTCGGCGCCTGCGCGACGCTGGTCGCGAGCCCCGCGAGCACGCACGTGATCGCCGCGAGGGCCGCGAGACTCCGCTTCACGAGGGCGGGCGCACGCTGCTCGAGCGCTTCAGAGCCGCGTGGTACTCCTGAAGCGAGCAGACGGTGAGTGGAGCTTCGCGTCGGGCCTCGAGCGCCGCGACCGCCGCCGCTGCGGCCGCGATGGTCGTGAAGTAGGGAATCCCAGCGAGCAGTGTCTGACGGCGGAGCGAGTAGCTGTCCCGGATCGCGACCGCGCCCTCCGTCGTGTTCACGACGATGTCGACCTCGCGGTTCGCGAGCCTGTCGACGATGTGAGGCCGCCCTTCGCGCACCTTGTTCACGCGCTCGACCTTCACGCCCGCGCGCTCGAGCGCCGACGCGGTGCCGCCCGTGGCGAGGATGTTGAACCCGAGATCACAGAGGCGCAGCGCGATCTCGCAAGCGGCCTGCTTGTCGTCGTCGCGCACGCTGATGAACACGCGCCCGCGATCCGGGAGGCGCGTGCCGGCCGCGAGCTGCGCCTTGAGGAACGCCGTCGCGACGTTGTGCGAGATCCCCATCACCTCGCCCGTCGAGCGCATCTCGGGCCCGAGGATCGTGTCGACGCCCGGGAACTTGGTGAACGGGAAGACCGACTCCTTCACCGCGGTGTGCGTCGGGACGATCTCACGCGTGAAGCCCAGCTCCTGAAGCGTCTTTCCCGCCATCACCTTCGCGCCGAGCTTCGCGAGCGGCACCCCGATGGCCTTGCTCACGAACGGGATGGTCCGCGACGCGCGCGGGTTCACCTCGAGCACGTACACGGCGCTGCCGCGCACCGCGAACTGCACGTTCATCAGGCCCTTCACGCCGAGCTCGAGCGCGAGCGCGCGCGTGCTCGATCGGATCGAGGCGAGCACCTCGGGCGGCAGCGCGTGCGCCGGCAGCACCATGGACGAGTCGCCCGAGTGCACGCCCGCCTCTTCGATGTGCTGCAAGAGGCCACCGATGACCGTCGTCTTGCCGTCGCTGATGCAGTCGACGTCGACCTCGATCGCGTCCTTGAGGAAGTGATCGACGAGGATCGTCTGCTTCTCTGCGTCCTCGACGGCGGCGAGCGCGACCGCGAAGTACTGCGCGAGGTCGGTGCGCGAGTGGACGACCTCCATCGCGCGACCGCCGAGGACGTAGCTCGGGCGAACCACCGCGGGAAACCCGATGCGCTCGGCGATCTCGAACGCCTCCTGCATGCCGCGCGCGATCCCGCCTTGTGGACGTCGCAGGCCGAGCTTGGTGAGGAGCTCTTCGAAGCGCTCGCGATCCTCGGCGCGATCGATCGCGTCCGCCGACGTCCCGAGGATCGGCACGCCCGCGCGGGCGAGGCCGAGCGCGAGCTTCAGCGGGGTCTGCCCGCCGTACTGCACGATCACGCCGATGGGCTTCTCGACCTCCACGATGGCGAGCACGTCCTCGAGGGTGAGCGGCTCGAAGTAGAGCCGATCGGAGGTGTCGAAGTCGGTCGAGACCGTCTCGGGGTTGCAGTTGACCATGATGGTCTCGAGCCCGAGCTCTTTGAGCGCGTACGACGCGTGCACGCAGCAGTAATCGAACTCGATCCCCTGCCCGATGCGGTTCGGGCCGCCGCCGAGGATCATCACCTTGTCGCGAGTGCTGGGCGCCGCTTCCGATGCGGGAAGGCTCGCGCCGTAGCGGCGCCAGGTCGAGTAGAGGTACGGCGTCTTCGCCTCGAATTCGGCCGCGCAGCTGTCGACGCGCGCGTACGCCGGCTCGACCCCCGCCACACGACGCGCTTCGCGAACGGCCACGCGATCGATCCCACGCAGCGCGGCGATCCGCGCGTCCGAGAAGCCGAACGACTTCAAGCGCGCGAGCTCGGCGGCGGGGATGGGCTGCCCCGTCTCCGCCTCGAGCGCATGCTCGGCGTCGACGAGCTCCATGAGCTGAGCGAGGAACCAAGGGTCGATCGCCGTTCGCTTCTCGACCTCGGCGATGGTGGCCCCGAGGCGCAGGGCGTCGGCTACGTACCAAGCGCGATCCGCGAGCGGCGTCGCGATCACGTCCAGCACCGCCTCGCGAAGCTCCTCGCGCGTCGCAGGCGGCATGCCCTCGGTGGTCTTGGTGAACAGGTCGTGCGGGACACCGATGCCCGGGAGCTGACCTCGCAGCGCGGCGACGGCCGACGCGAGCGCGCGATAATCCACTCTCGAGAGCAACGAGACCAAGCCGTCGCGGTTGATCTCCAGGCTGCGCGCCGCCTTCTGGAACGCTTCTTTGAAGGTGCGCCCCATGCTCATCACTTCGCCCACGGACTTCATCTGCGTGGTGAGGCGCGGATCGGCGCCGCGGAACTTCTCGAAAGCGAAGCGCGGCCACTTCACCACCACGTAGTCGATAACGGGCTCGAACGCGGCGCTGGTTCCGGTGATGTCGTTCTTGAGCTCGTCGAGGCGATAGCCAACGGCAAGCTTCGACGCGATCTTTGCAATCGGGTAGCCGGTGGCCTTCGACGCAAGCGCCGACGACCGCGACACCCGCGGATTCATCTCGATGACGAGCATGCGGCCGTCAGCCGGATTGATCGCGAACTGCACGTTCGAGCCGCCAGTGTCCACGCCGATCTCGCGCAGCACGGCGATCGACGCGTTGCGCATGATCTGGTATTCCTTGTCCGTCAGCGTCTGCGCCGGCGCCACCGTGATGGAGTCGCCGGTATGGACGCCCATTGGGTCGAAGTTCTCGATGCTGCAGATGATGATGA
>JAYVCF010000505.1:0-6337 GCA_043750095.1 Deltaproteobacteria bacterium | reverse complement strand
GTGACGACCGATCTCGGCGTCGGGGCCGACCTCGCCGTGCCCGGATGTAGCCGGAACGGCGACGACGGGATCCTCTCGAACGGTACCGAGTGCGAGGGGATGCGCGTCTTCTACTTCGAGACGTTCCGCGACGCGCCGATGATGCTCGCGAGGAACGTCACCTGCGCGCTGAGCGTCCCGGCGGTGGGCTGCGGGTTCTCCCAGCCGCTCGACGCCGCGCTGCTCGCGCTGTCCACCTCGACCCCGACGGCCGGGACCCGCCCGGGCTACGTCGCTCCGACCTTCCACGACGGCACGCACGGACAGGGTGACAGCGCGACCAACGAGCTCTTCTTGCGGCCGGACTCGACCCTCGCGGTCGTGCTCGTGACGGACTCGGACGACTGCTCGGCGTCCGACATCGGGCTCTACTCGCCCGACGATCCCCTCTACCGGGACGTCCATCTGAACCTGCGTTGCAGCACGTTCCCCGACGCGCTCGAGTCGATCGCGACGGCCGTCGATCATCTCCTCTCGCTGCGCCGCGATCCGGGGCACGTGTTCTTCGCGGCGATCGCCGGGATCCCCAGCGGCGCCGGCTCGATGACACCGGCCGAGATCCTCGCGCTGCCTGCCATGCAGATCGGGCCCGATCCGAGCCACCCGAATCGGCTCATGCCGGCGTGCTCGTACCTCACACACGACATGCCTGGCATGCCCTCGATGCCCGCCGGCGCAGAGCCTGCGCGCCGCCTCGTCGAGGCCGCACGGGCCGTCGAGTGTCAGGGTGGCAACTTCGCCCTCGCGTCGATCTGCGACGACGACTACGACGCTGCCTTTCGCGACATTCTCCGCGCCGTCGCCAGCGCGGACGATCGGCGCGTGTGCATCCACGACGCTCCTTGAACGAGCGCCGTTCTCTCTAGGGGTGGAACTCGTCCGCGCCGATGTCGCAGGTCACGTTGACCGGTCGCACGGTTCCTTCGAAGTCGGCCGCGGGGCAGCTCATGTTGGTCCCGACGTCGATGCACATCGATCCTGCCGGTAGGTGGAACGTGGCGTTGACCATGCAGTCGACCACGCGGTTGCCCGAGTACGTCGACGCGGCCGGCATGCCATTGAGCATGTTGATCGCCATCGCGCTCATGAGCGGATTCGACGCCTCGTCGAGATAGATCGTGCCGGAAGCCGCCGTGGCGTCGAAGAGCGCGTTGTTCTCGAACACCAGCGGATCGCTGTTCACGTTCGCCTCGATCACCGGGTTGGTCGTGCCGGTCGCAGCGAGGTTGTGGATGAAGTTGTTCCGGAAGACGCCGCTGGGCTGCGTCACGGCGTTCGAGAAGAACACCAGGCCCACGCGCGATCCGCAGGTGGCGCACGCGTTGTAATCGAGGGTGTTGTTCACGACCGTGGGTGAGCCCGCCCCGCCGGCCGTTGGCGTCATGTCGTAGAGGATGTCGAACACGCGGAGGCGCAGCGTGCCGTCGTGGATCACGTTGTTCGAGATCGTCGAGCGCGTCGTGTGCAGGTACAGGCCGTAGTAGGTGAGCACGGACGGCGCGACGAGGCCGCCGTTCGGTCCCGTGATGCGGCAGCTGTCGACGCTCGGCGACGCGCCGTCGATCGAGACGCCGATGCCGATTGCGCCGGTCTGCGAGAGCTGCCCTGCCGTGATGGTCGAGTTGGTGATGCTCGCGCAGCCGCCCGTCGCACAGCGCAGGCCGATGGCGGTCTCGGCGGCGCCCGTCGAGCCCGTCACGCCGACCATCGAGCCGCCCGGCGTGGGGTTCACGTTGCGCATGACCAAGGGCGAGCTCCCGCTGGCGTCGACGCCGACGCAGTTGATGCCGAGCTCGCAGCCACGGTAGTGACCGCCGTCGATCACCGGCGCGCACGTGGCACCGCTGGTGGCGAAGCCGAAGCGCGTCGTCATGGTCGGAGACACGGCGCCCGCGAATCCACCGCCGAACGCGCTCACGCCCGTGAACGTGGGTGCGCCCACGCAGGCGACGAGGTCCACGCCCGCCGACGTCGAGCTGTTCGCGGAGGTGAGGCCGCCGTTGACGAAGGTGTTCGTCATGGTCATCCCGGCGAGGTTGCCCGAGCCGAAGAAGCCGTAGCCCGTCATCGTCGCGCCGCCCGTGCCGATGGAGCCGGCTGTGAAGGTCGTGCCCGCGCAGCCGCTGCAGTCGACGCCGTAGGCCAGCGTCGGGCTTCCGGCGATCCCGGAAGGTGCGCCGCCGCCGATGGTGACTGCGTTGAACGAAGGCGAGGCGCTCTCGATCGAGACGGCGATCGACGTGCCACCGACGATGCCGGCGGCGCTGTAGTTGCCGTTCGTGACCGCGGGGGATGTCGCCGCGCCCGCGTGGACGATGCGCAGACCGATCGCGGTGCTCGCCCGCCCTGCGCGGACCGTGTCGGTCGAGAGCGTCGGTGACGAGTCGGTCACGGTGATCGCCGAGGTGGTCGCGCCCGCCGTCGCGTCGTCGAAGCCCACGACCGTCATGTGATCGAGCGCGGTGACCGCGGTGATGGCCGCCGGGAACGCGAGGCCGTCGACGTCCACGTCCTGCACCGACGTGACGGACGTGCCGTTGAGCAGCCAGGCGTTGCAGTCGAGACCGCCGAGCACGCTCACGCCCTCGACCATCGTCACGTCCTCCGTGAACGTGCTCGTGGCACCGCCGGGCGGATCGCAGACGCAGACATCCACGCCGCCGCCGATGATGACCGCGTTGGCGATCGCGGCGGTGATGCTCGAGAGCGGCGCGTTGCTCGCGCCCGAGTTCGTCGCGAGGCCCGCAGCCGACACGAACGTGCCGCGACAGACGAGTGTTCCGGCGACGCAGGCCGTCTGCGAGGCGCAGGTACCGACGTTCATGCCGCCAGGGCACGTGACGCCGCCACCCGGATTGCCCTCGTCGATCGTTCCGTCGCAGTCGTCGTCCACGCCGTTGCAGATCTCGACGCTGTTTCCGGTCATGTCGCTGCAGGTGCTGCCTCCGGCCACGTTGCACATGTTCGTGCCCTCGTTGCACATGTCCGTGTCGGGCCCGTCGCAGGCGACGCCGAGCATGAAGCCTTCGTCGATCACGCCGTCGCAGTTGTCGTCGATGGCGTTGCAGGTCTCGACGTTGTTTCCGGTCATGTCGCTGCAGATCATGCCGCCGCTCACGTCGCAGACCCACGCGCCCTCGGTGCAGAAGTCCGTGTCCGGCCCGTCGCACATGCCGCCGAGCGTGAAGCCCTCGTCGGTGGTCCCGTTGCAGTTGTCGTCGACGCCGTTGCAGATCTCGGCCATCGGCCCGACGCCGCCAACGCAGCTTCCCCACACGCCGCCGCCGCAGGTCTGCGTGCCGGTGGTGCAGGCGCCGGTGCTCACGCCGCACATCTGCGTCGTACCGTCGACGCAGGTGCATCCCTCGTCGACCGTGCCGTTGCAGTTGTCGTCGAGCCCGTTGCACGCCTCCACGTTGTCGCTCGTCATGTCGGTGCACGTCGTGCTGAGGTGATCCGCGGAGCACGCGGTCACGCCCTCCATGCACAGGTCGGTGTCGGGGCCGTCGCAGGTGCCGCCGAGGCCGCCGAAGATCTCGTCCGTCTGGCCGTCGCAGTTGTTGTCGAGGCCATCGCAGAGCTCGGCCGTCGGGGTCGTCTCCCCGACGCAAGCGCCCCACGCGCCGCTCGCGCACGTCTGCGTGCCGCGGACGCACGTCCCCACGCCGCTGCCGCAGGCCTGCGTCGCGCCGTTGGTGCAGCCGCAGCCCTCGTCGGTCGTGCCGTCGCAGTTGTCGTCGAGGCCGTTGCCGCAGACCTCGGCCGCAGCCGCGCTCATTCCGCCCATGCACGCGCCCAACGTTCCCGCCGCGCACGTCTGCGTTCCCGAGCGACAGATGCCCACGTCGCTCCCGCAGCTCACGACGATGTTCTCGTCGATCAGGCCGTCGCAGTCGTCGTCGGTGCCGTTGCACGTCTCGGGGTTCGCGCACGCGCCGCCGTCGGTCATCGTGCCCGTGTCGCGCCCGCCATCGAGGTGCACACCTGTGTCGGGACCCGTGTCGCGCGGGGGTCCGGAGTCGCCTGTCACGCCGGTGTCTCCGGCGTCGCTCGTCGGCCGCATCGTGTTCCCGGCGCAGTCGCACGCGGGAAGAAGGAGCGCGAGTGCCGAGCAGACGAGCGTGAGTGTGGCGTGCGGTGCGAGCCGCGCGAGCGAGCGTGCGTTCATGGATCTCTCCCCCATGTGAAGTGGCAAGTCGCGTCCGCCACGCAAGGGACGATCCAAGCTCTTTCGCCGAGGGATCTGCCCGCCGCGCCGCATCGCGCGCGCAATCGAGTTCGCGTCTCCGCAATCGTTGCGTAGATCTCGGCCGTCAGCGAACGAAGAGGTCTTCGAGCGAGGAGCCCCAGCGAAGCTCGCCCGGGAGGTGCGCGATCATCTCGCGGCTGCGCACGCGAATCCGAAATTCGGCGCGCGCTGGCGGGCCCGCGTGAAGTGCCGTGCGCTCGAAGACCTCGATGTCACCGGCGATGCGCTCCGCGTGGATGCGCTCGGTCGAGTCGCTGTCCACATCCGAGACCGCCTCGGGTGCGCCGGGCGCCTCGTGGATCAACGCGAAGGCGAACAAGAGCGAGCGGACCTTCGTGACGGGCACTCCCGCCGCGGTCTCGGTGAGCTCCACGAGAAGCTCACGATCGGATCGCTCGAGGACACGCACGCGGTAGGTGATCGACGCCACGGAGACAGAGTCTATGCCATCTACTCGATGGACACGACGCCGCGTGTACTTCCGCTCGCGGGATCGACGACGCTCATCGCTTCGAGCAGCCGCGCCGTGTGCGCGAGCCAGGGCTGGTAGTCGTGGTTCACGTCGAGCACGAACACGAGGTCCTCGTCCTCGAGGTAGCCGCCGATCGGTGAGTGATGACCACCGCCGCGCGCGAAGAGCGGACCGCGATGGAAGTTGGCGATCATGCGCACGGCGGGATCGTTGGCGCGGAGCGCGAGCCCTCGCAGCGCCTCGAGATCGAGATCGCGATGCACGGTGACGTTGCGATCCGGCAGGCGTCTATGGACGAGCGCCGCGACCTGTTCGAGCGTGATGCCGCCCGGAAGAATGCCGAAAACCGTGGTGATGCCGCTTCCGTCGAGCACGTGCGCCTGGTCCGCGTCGGCGCCGGTCGATCGCAGCACGTCCACTACGCTCGTGGGGCCGCAGAAGCTGCCGTTGCCCTGCGACTCGAAGTGCGCCCGGTAGAGGCTCGCGGTCGGCAGCGCCCAGGCACGCTCGAGCAGCGCCGCATCGTGGTACGCGGGGTCCGACTCGATGGAGATCGCATGGACGAATCGCGGATCGGGCCGTGAGACGTAGAAGAAGGCGCCGCCGAGCGAGCTGGCGGCGAGCGCCAGTGAGAGGAGACAGCCGATCCCGAGCCTGCGTCCGCGCGTCATCCGCGGCAGCGTAGCGCTTGACCTCGCTCGCCGGGCGCTCGATCGTCTCGCGCATGACGAACGATCTCGTGGCTCGCGCTCGCGAGCTCGCTCCACTGCTCAAGACGAACGGACCGCGCGTCGAGGCTGAGCGTCGACTCGGCGACGAGGTGTCCTCCGCCCTCGCGCGCGCGGGCTTGTTCCGGATGGGCGTGCCGCGCTCCGTCGGCGGGCCCGAGCGCACCCCGCGCGAGATGATCGAGGCCATCGAGGCGATCTCGTCCGCCGACGCCGCCGCGGGATGGTGTGTCGGCATCGGGGCCACGACGAGCCTCGTGGCGGGCTACCTGCCCATCGAGAGCGCGCGCGAGATGTTCGCGGACCCGATGCACGCCGCGTGCGGCGTCTTCGCGCCGATGGGCAAGGGCGTGCGCGAGCCGGGCGGTGTGCGCGTGAAGGGACGCTGGTCGTTCGCGAGCGGTTGCGATCACAGCGAGTGGCGCCTCGTGGGCTTCGTGCTCGAGGGAGGCGAGATGCTCCAAGGGATCGTTCGCGCGAAGGACACACGCATCGTGGACACCTGGAACGCGTCGGGCCTGCGCGGAACGGGTAGCCACGATCTCGTGATCGAGGATGTGCTCATTCCCGAGCGCTTCACGCTCTCGCTCTCGGGCAAGCCACGTGAGGACGGAGCGCTCTACCGATTTCCGGTGTTCGGGCTCCTCTCGCTCGCGATCGCCGCCGTCACGCTCGGCATCGGGCGCGCCGCCCTCGATGCGTTTGCCGAGCTCGTGAAGACCAAGAAGCAAGCGGGCTCCGCGCGTACGCTCGCGGAACGAGAGACCGTGCAGACCGAGCTCGCGCGCGCCGAGGGATCGCTTCGCGCGGGTCGCGCTCTGGTCTTCGGCACGATCGACGAGGTGTTCG
>JAYVCF010000504.1:0-5804 GCA_043750095.1 Deltaproteobacteria bacterium | reverse complement strand
CCGTCTTCGTCGACGACGAGCCCATCGTAGATTCGATTCCAGAGCGGCTTGAGGCCTCGATGAAAGAGATCGACGGTCGCCATGTCGGGCGTCGCGCAGAGCTGCGAGAGCTCGCGATCCGCTTCGGCGCGCACGGCCTCGATCGGTCGCTTGTTCTCCGCTGCGGCCTCGGCCATCTGTCGCTGCACGCGCGGGCTGCGGAGGATCTCCTCGCGAATGCGCGTGGCCGTCTTCGCGGCGGGACCGAGCACGACCGCACGCTCACGCTCGAGGCGCCGCAAGAGCGCGTAGCGAACGCGATCCGCCGCCTCGGCGTCCGTCAGGTCCTGGTTCTCGCGCAGCAGCTCGGCGAGATCGAAAGGCTCACCTGCCCGCAGCAGCGCGTTCCGGAAATTGAACACGAACTGAAGGAACGTGCGCAGGCGCCCCGGCCACTCGCTCGGCCCGAAGAGCAGATCGACGAGCCCCTTCTTGCTGTTGGGCGGCCGCTTGGTCCACACGATGGTCTGCGGAACGAGCCGGATGGGCCGCTCGATCTTGCGCTGCAGCTCGACGAGCGAGCGGATGAGATCGAGCTCGAGCTCTTCGCCGCGGCGATTTCCACTCGCGAACTGCGGCGGCCGACGAAGGAACAAGAGCGCCGAGTGCCCGCCATGGAGACACTCCGCGAGCGCACGGTCTTCGGGGATCGGCTTCTTCAGTCGCAGACGCCGCGAGCCGCGTCCGAAGGGCTCGACGATCGACATGCCGAGATCGTTGGTGAACTGGATCGGCGGGAGCGCGTGCTCCTTGGTGAGAAAATCGATGGCGAGGAAGTCGAGGAACGAGACGGCGCGCCCGATGTAGACGACCTGCCCGTCCTTCGCGGCGTCGCGCACGCGGCTCGCCCAGGTCGCATCGATCTGCACGCTCGAGAAGAAGCGGCGGTAGATCCCGCGCCACATCGGGCTCGGCTCGTAGACGATGGGGCGATATCCACCGGTCTCGTCGGGCGAGGGCCGCACGCGCGCAGGCTCCTCGACGGACTTCGCCGCCGACGCCGCTGCGCTCGCTAGCTCCGGCTCGTTCATCCCTCGTCAGGCTAACACGCGAGGTGCGTGCTTCATCCTCGCCGCAGGAGCTCGAGCAGCGTCGTGACGGTGTTGTGATTGCGCGTCGTCCCCGCCACGCCGAGCGTGCGCTCGAAGTACGCGATCGAGAACTTCGACTGGCCTGCGCCCTCGGGCGTGTGCCAGTGGATCTCGCGACCGCGGACCTCGAGCTCGTCACCGGGCGAGCGCGTGGGATCGAGCTTGGCGATCGCCGCCTTCGTGGGCGCACCCGACAAGAACACCACGTGAAGGCGCGATCCCGACGCACCGCGATCCTTGAATGCGTGATCGTCGACCAGCGGCGCGAGCTCGTCCGCGGTGCGCAACAACACGTCCGTGTCGAGACACCGCTTCGTGCGCAGCGCGTCCGCGATCTTCTTCGCGATCGACTCGGCAGACCCACGCCCATCGAAGACGACGTTGCCGCTCGCGATGTACGTCTGAACGTTGGTGTATCCGAGCGACTCGACGAGCTCGCGCAGCTCCGCCATCGGCAGCTTGCCAGTGCCGCCCACGTTCACCGCACGAAGCAGCGCGACGTACCTCATGTCCTCATCTTCCAGATTCGTGCCCGGGGCGGTGCGGGGCGCGCCACGAACTCCCGATCGCGGAGGTCGACGACCTCTCTCGCGCGCGTGAGCGTCAACGGATTGCGACGGATGCGGAAGAGCACGCCGTCACGCGCGAAGAGCAGATCACCGCTGCGATCCCAGTCGGCCCACTCGGTCCGCCCGAGATCCAGCACGACCTCCTCGTCGCCGACCCGCACGACGCGATGCTCGACGACGTACCAGTCGCCGCCCGTCTCGTTCACGGAGACGATGCGCATGCGCAGTTCGAGGTCACCATCGGTCGGCCGCGGCCGCGCGTACTCGAAGCGCGGCTCGGACTTGCTTCGCGAGACCAGGCGCCATCCGTCGCGCTCGAGCCGCATGTGGAGCAGCGGGAAGTCCTCGCCGCCGCCGCCGAAGAGCCCCATCTCGCGAACGCTGAGCTTCTTGGGGAGCGAGGTCGCGGGGTCGAGCGACAGGTCGCCATACGGGTGGTTGAGCACGATGCTCTTGTTCGACTCCCAGAGCCCACCGCCGCCGTACGAGTCGCCCTTGGGCCAGAGCACGTGCGCGGTGAGCCAGGGCGGGGTCGAGATCGCGGTCCACGTCGGCGTGGTCTTGCGGCGGTGCTGCGCGGCGAAATAGAGCAGCTTCGTCCCATCGGGCGAGAGGTCGGCGCGCCGCTCGTAGAGGCGGCCCTTGAGCCACTGGCCCTCTTCGATCTGGTCGGTGTCCGTGTGCCAGAGCGCGAGCAATACCGACGCGCTCGGGCCACGGCGGAAGATCACCGCCCGCGGCGCGTCACGCGCCAGGATCGCGTAGAGCCGACACTTCGACGCCACCGCGGCAGCATCGCATGCGCTCGGAAACCCGCGCCTGGGCATTCCACCCCTCGGGTGTACAGTCCCGGGCCCCACCACCCGACCGGACGCGAGCCGCCGCGCCTTGACACGTTCTGCGCGCGCAGCTATTCGTTCGGCCCTTTTTCAGCAGACCTGACGAGATATCGGCCCGCTACGCGGGCACTCCTGCCAACGAGATAAACATGTCCGCGCTCAGCACGAGCACCGCGTCGGTGCACGACAGTGAAGTTACCCGCAAGTGGTGGGTGGTCGATGCAACCGACCAGCCCCTCGGGCGCCTCAGCTCGCGAATCGCGAGCGTGCTTCGCGGCAAGCACACGCCCGCGTACACCAAGCACAACGACACCGGCGATTTCGTCGTGGTGATCAACGCCGAGAAGATTCGCCTGACCGGCAACAAGCTCGACGGCAAGAACTACTACAAGCACTCGGCCATCCCCGGTGGCTTCCGCGCCGAGCCCTACCGCCAGCTGCTCGCGCGCAAGCCCGAGTTCGCCGTCGAGAAGGCCGTCAAGGGCATGCTCCCGAAGACGCCGCTCGGAAAGCGCATGCACGCCAAGCTCAAGGTGTACGCCGGCTCCGAGCACCCGCACGCCGCGCAGAAGCCCGCTGCGTTCACGTTCTGATTCCGACCCGCTGGATCCGACAGCCGCTGATTCCGACCAGACCAGAGCTCGAGAGAACAAGAAGAAGACATGCCGCAGCCGATGATGCACGGGAAGCAGTACGGAACGGGCAAGCGCAAGCGCGCGGTCGCTCGTGTGTTCCTCAGCAAGGGCGAGGGAACGATCACGGTCAACGGGCGCACGCTCGAGGATTACTTCCCGCGCGAGACCTCGCGGATGATCGTGCGGCAGGCGTTCGAGGTTTCCGAGAAGGTCGGCCAGTTCGACGTGTACGCGACGGCGGCCGGCGGGGGCATCGCGGCGCAGGCCGAGGCGATCCGTCACGGCATCTCGCGCGCGCTCCTCGTCGTCGATCCGGGGCTTCGGCCGCCGCTCAAGCGTGCGGGCCTGCTCACGCGTGACTCGCGCGAGACCGAGCGCAAGAAGCCCGGTCAGCCGGGCGCCCGCAAGAAGTTCCAGTTCAGCAAGCGCTGATCCCAACGCGAGAGCGCGACGAGGCCGCGGCGCGAGAGCTCCGCGGCTTCTTTCGTTTCAGGGCAGGATGCGGCGGGTGGGAGCACGTAGATGACGGAGCGCATTCGCGTCGCGATCCTCGGAGCCACCGGATACACCGGTGCGGAGCTCGCGCGCCTGCTGCTCGGGCATCCCAGCGCCTCGATCGCGGAGCTCGTCGGATACGCGAAGGCCGGGCAGCCGATCGCGAGCGTGCTGCCAGCGCTGGCGGGGATCCTGAGCGGCGACGTGCTCAGCTACGACGCGGATCGCACCGCGCGATCGGCCGACGCGGTGTTCTCGTGTCTGCCGCACGGCGCCAGTGCCACTCTCTGCGCGGAGCTGCGCGCGAAGGGTACGATCGTCTTCGATCTCTCGGCCGACTTCCGCCTTCACGATCTCGCCGAGCACGAGCGCTGGTACGGGTCGCACGGCGCACCGAGCCTCGCGCGCTCCGCCGTCTACGGCTTGCCCGAGCTTCACCGCGACGCGATCGCCAAGGCCGATCTGATCGCGGTGCCCGGATGCTTTCCCACCGCGTCGATCCTGCCGCTCGCGCCGCTGGCCAGGCAGGGCTGGCTCGACGGCGCGCCCATCGTCGTCGATGCCAAGAGCGGCGTGTCCGGCGCCGGCCGTACGCCCGGCGAGCGCACGCACTTCGCAGAGACGAGCGAGGGCATCCGTGCCTACAAGATCGCCGGTGGCCACCGACACACGCCCGAGATCGAGCAGGAGATCAGCCAGCTCGCAGGAAAGAGCGTGCGGATCGCGTTCACACCGCACCTGGTGCCGATGACGCGCGGGATCTTGTCGACGTCGTACGTACGACTCCCGAGCGGCGTGAGCGCGGAGGCCGTCACGGACGCAGCGCGCGCGATGTACGCGGGATCGCCCAGCGTGTTCGTGCACGACGTCGGCGCGTGTCCCGACACGCTCTGGGTGCGCGGCAGCAACCGCGCGCACGTCTCGTACACGCTCGACCAGCGCACGGGCTGGCTGGTGGCGCAGGGTGCGATCGACAACTTGATCAAGGGCGCGAGCGGGCAGGCGATCCAGTGCTTCAACCTGCGCTTCGGGCTTCCCGAGGGCGCCGGCCTCACCCTCCCCGCGATGTGGCCCTAGCCCGGAACCGTGATGCGCATCCTGCACTTCAGTGACGTGCACGTGGATGTTCCCGCGTCGGCCGTCCCGATGCGCGACTGGCTCGGCAAGCGCCTGGTCGGCGGCCTCAACCACCTGCTTCGACGACGCCCCCACTTCGCGCGGTCCCGAGAGAAGCTGGCCGCGCTCGCGCGCTTCGCCGCCGAAGAGAAGGTCGACCTCGCGCTCGGCACGGGTGACTTCACCATCCTCGGAACGGAGCCCGAGCTCGAGGCGGCGGCGCGCGCGGTCGGCCCGCTCGCATCGTGCCCGCTCGGCCTGGTGGTCCTTCCGGGCAACCACGACCTCTACCTGGCCGACGGTGTGCGCGAGCACCGTTTCGGAAGGCACTTCGACGCCTGGATGACCAGCGACTGCACCGACCTCGCGACGGACGACGGGTGGCCGCGCGTTCGGCTCTTCGAAGGCTGCGCGATCGTCTCGGTGGCCAGCGCGCGACCGAACCCCGAGCCCTGGCGATCGAGCGGACGTGTTCCCGACGCGCAGCTCGCGGGGTTGCGACGCGCGCTGATCGATCCGCGCCTGCGCGAGCGCTTCGTGATCGTGGCGACGCACTACGCGCCGCGACGAGAGAGTGGTCAGCCGGACTCGGCGCTGCACGGGCTCGAGAACGCCGATGCGTTGCTCGATGCCATGTCCGGGCTCGATCACGGCTGCCTCGTGCACGGCCACATCCACAGGCGCTATCGGCTCGATCTGCCGGGCGTGCGGCCCTCGATCCTCTGTGCGGGAAGTACGACGCAGGAAGGCCGCGAGGGCCTCTGGGTGCTCGACATCGACGCGTCGGGCAGCGCGACGGCGACACCCGGGCACTGGGAAGACGCGCGCGGCTACGTGCTCGACGCGCAGCACGCGCGCCCGCTCTAGCCGAGCTGCTCGACGAGCATGACCCAGAGCGGCGCCGTGACGACCGCGAGGAGCGTGGTGATCAAGATCGCGCGCGAGATCAGCGCGCTGTCGCCCTCGTAGCGCTGCACCAACGCTGCGGCGCTCAGCGACACCGGCATCGCCGCGATGATG
>JAYVCF010000503.1:0-5947 GCA_043750095.1 Deltaproteobacteria bacterium | reverse complement strand
CAGGCCGAGCTCGCGGCGATGGCCACGCGCTTCGACATGCGCAACCGGCAGGGCCTGAGCGATGCGTCACGCGCGATCGCGACCTTGCTGCTGCAGCACGCAGGCGCGTCGCGCTACGTGAGCTGGGAGCTCGCTTCCGGCGACACGCGCTCGTGGTTCCAGATGCGGGCGAACGATCTGCGCGCGCGCTTCCGCGCCGAGCTCGTGCGGAACGAGAGCGCGATGGCATCGCCGACGTTCACCGCGCGCGAGCAAGAGGGCCAGGGCCTCGTCGTGGTGAGCCTCGTCGTCGCGGGCAAGACGCCCATCACGGCGCCGACGGCGGCGTTCGACGTGCGCTCGCTCTCGGCCGCGATCACGGCCGCGCTGAGCCGGCCGGCGGGACAGACGCAAGCGCTCGAGGTCGTGTGGTCACCGGCCGCCGAGAACGATCGGATGAGCAGCTACGAGCTCGAGAAGCTCTATCCCGAGCTGCAGCGGATCTCGGAAGGCGTCGGCGCCAAGCAGTGCGCGTACTGCCGCGGCCCGTTCCCGCTCGAGCTGGGCAAGTGCCCCGCGTGCGGCGCCCCGGTCTGAGCCCCCACGAACCGCGGCGGCCCGGCGCTGCTGGGCACGCGCTGACACAACCACGACTGGCACGCGCGCTGCTCCATCGCGGGCATGAGACGCATCTTCTTCGTCGGCGCGATGCTCGTGACGCTCGCCGCGGTTCCCGACATCGGCTCCGCTCAGACCGACGAAGACGCGCACTACGTTCGTGACGTCGGGGCCGGGCTGACGCTCGGCGGCATCGCCACGACGGGGCTCGGTGTCGGCCTGATGCTCGGCCTCCGTGACGTGAGCGGCTCGATCACGGGCGGCGTGTTCGCGGGCATCGGCGGCCTGCTCGGCGTCGTCGGCGTCCCGACCTGGATCGTCGGCGGCGTGCGCTCCGACGTGCTCTCGCATCCGGAGAGCGAGCGAGGCCGCGTCGGCTGGAGCTACGAGCTCGCCGGGATCGTCATCACACTCAGCAGCATCGGCGCCTGCCTCGTCGGCGGCGCCCTGCTCGCGGCGGCCTACGGTCTGAGCACGAGCTCCCAAGGCCCCGCCGACGATCAGCTCAGCAGGGCGTTCGTCAGCGCCGGCGGTGCGATGGTGCCGATCGCGACGTACATCGCGATGTTCCTCGGCGTCCCGATCTGGGCCGAGGGCGCGCGCTTCTGAGCATCACGCGACGGACGCGCCTCTCGTTGATGCCGCGGCGCGGATCGACGTCAGAGCGAGGTCGGGGCGACGCGCGCGACGGCTCGGGGCTGGGACAGGTGCTGACGCAGGAAGTCCTCGACGCCGTCGAGCGTGGTCGGATCGAGCGCGAAGAGCGCTACGCCGTGGGCGTTTCCGTCGACCACCCTCGGCGGCACGTGCGCGATGCGACCGTAGACTGCGGCCGTCTCCACGCCGTCGGCCTCGTCGTGCGCCACGATGGCGAAGATCGCGCGATCGCCGAGCCCGATCGCCGGCGTGATCGCGTCGAACCCGTGGTAGGCGCGCCCCGGCGAGAGCGTGACGATGGTCGTGAGGCTCGGCTCGTGGGCCGCCGCCGCGATCACCGCCGAGCTGCCCATGCTCGAGCCCACCGCCGCGATCTCCGAGGGCACGACACCCGAGCCACTCCCACGCAAGAAGGTGATCGCGCCCTCCACGTCGAAGTGGGTCGCCGCCCACTCGCTCGCGTCGAACGAGCTCCAGCCGATGACGCCGTTCGGGCCGCGCGTGCTCTGCCCGTGACCACGCATGTCGATCGCGAGCGTCGTGAAGCCGGGCTCGATGCGCAGGCGCTCGAGCAGCGGCGCCCACTCGGCGCGGTCGGACCCCAGCTGATGAACGAGGATCACCGCCGGCGCGTCCGGCGCCGCAGCGGGCTGGAGCGTTGCCGAGATGTGGACTCCGTCCTCGGTGACGTACTCGATCGTCCGCGCAGCAGGCAGCACCTGCGCCGCATGCGCCACCGGGTGCGCAGGCGCGGCGGCGAGCGCGGGATCGGCCGTTGCCGGCGAGCGTTCCGGGACGGGACCCTGGCACCCACCGATCGCGAGGCCCGAGAGCGACGCGAGCCCGAGGATCGTCAGAGGGAGCGAGCGTAGTGAGAAGGTCACACCGTATCTCCGTCGTTGGGGAGCTGGCTCAGCGGCAGCAGCGGAAGCCGAGAATGTTTTCCTGGAACACGTCGCTCGCGACGCTGAACGAGAACGTGCAGGCGATGCCGCCCGCGGTGTCGAGCGTCGAGCCGCCACGCAGCGGGTTCACGCCGGCCGCGCGCGCCTGCGCCCACTCGCGAACGTTGCCCGACATGTCGAACACGCGACCGCCCGGCCAGCTCGAGTAGCACATGGGCATCGACATCGTCGCGCGCACCGCGTCTTGGTCGCCCGCCGTGACCGGATCGGTGTCGAAGTCGTTTCCGTTGCACGTGTTGGGCGCGTAGGTCGAGCACGCCGCCGAGTACGACCAGGTGCACGCCGCCGTCGACGAGCGACACGCGCTCTGCCACTCCGTCTCGGTGCACAGACGCGCACCGACGGTCGCACACGCGGCCTGCGCTTGGGGATACGTGACCTGCGTCCAGGGCACGCGGTTGGGCTCCGAGCACGCACGGTGCGACATCACGCCGGTCACGAGTGACGTGGCGTCGGGCCGCGACACCTCGTACTGCATCACCTGCGTCGCCGCACCGCCCGACACGAAGTTGATCCAGTTCACCGGCGCGCCGTTGTCGAGCGTGCCGTTGCAGTCGTCGTCGATGCCGTTGCACAGCTCCGCCGTGGGCGCGGGGCCCGCAGGCGCGTTGCACGTGACGCCGTTCTGCGCGCCGTTGCAGATGTACATGCCCACCGTGCGACACGCGCCGAGCAGGCCGTTGTTGCAGGCCGTGCCTTTCAGCGGATACGGCTCGTCGACCGCGCCGTTGCAGTTGTTGTCGAGCCCGTCGCAGCGCGTCTCGACCGCCTGATAGGTGGCGGGCGGGTAGTTACACACCCAGCCGCCCGCGCCCGCGCACGTGGGCGTGGTGCCCGCGCAGACGCCGTTCGGGTTGCAGAACATCGAGGGCGCCGTGAGGCCTTCGTCGATCATGCCGTTGCAGTTGTCGTCGGCCCCGTTGCAGGCCTCGGGGCCCGTCACGCTGCACGCGTACTCGCAGCCGTTGACCGGGTTTCCGTCGAGGTCGACGAAGCCGGCCTGGCAGACCAGGACGCCGCACGCGCCGCCCGAGCATCGGGGCACGGCGTGGGGCACCACGCAGACGCGGCCGCACATGCCGCAGTTGTTCACGTCCGTCGCCAGGCTGAAGCCGTTGTCGACGACGCCGTTGCAGTCGTTGTCGAGGCCGTCGCAGACCTCGGCGGTCGGGCCGGTGGCCCCGCTGCACGAGAACGAGCCGCCGCCGCACACCGTCGAGCCTTGCCGACACGTGCCCACGGCGCTGCCGCACGCCGCACCACCGCCGGGGTTTCCTTCGTCGATGCTGCCGTTGCAGTTGTTGTCGAGCGCGTCGCAGACCTCGGCGACCGGCCCCGTTCCGCCCACGCACGTCAACGCGCCGCCCGAGCAGGTGCGTGCACCCGTGCGACACGTCCCGACGTCCGAGCCACACGCGCTGCCGCCGCCCGGGTTGCCTTGATCGATCGCACCGTCGCAGTCGTCGTCGATGCCGTTGCAGGTCTCGGCGCTCGGCCCCGTGCCACCGACGCACGTGATGGCGCCGCCCGAGCAGGTCAGCGCGCCGAAGCGGCAAGCACCGACGTTGCTACCGCAGGTTCCCCCGCCACCGGGGTTGCCCTCGTCGACGCTGCCGTTGCAGTTGTTGTCGAGCGAGTCGCACACCTCGGCCGCGGGCCCGGTGCCGCCCATGCAGACCAGCGCACCCGCCGTGCACACCGTCATGCCAGGCCGACAGCTGCCGATGGCGGAGCCGCAGGTCCCACCGCCACCCGGGTTGCCCTCGTCGATGCGACCGTCGCAGTTGTTGTCGATGCCGTCGCAGATCTCGGGGCTCGGCCCCGTCCCGCCGGAGCACGTGAGCGCGCCGCCGGCACAGACGACGGCTCCGAAGCGGCACGCGCCGACGTTGCTCCCGCACGTGCCGCCGCCGCCTGGATTTCCCTCGTCCACGCTGCCGTCGCAGTTGTCATCGAGGCCGTTGCACGCCTCCGCGATGGGCCCCGTGCCGCCCGTGCAGACGAGCGTTCCGCCGCTACAGACCTGCGACCCCGGGACGCAGCGTCCGACGCCACTGCCACAGAGACCGCCGCCGCCCGGATTGCCCTGGTCGATCGTGCCGTCGCAGTCGTCGTCGACTCCGTTACACGTCTCCGCCCTCGGTCCGAGCGCACCCGTGCACACGAACGCGCCCGCGGTGCAGACCTGCATGCCGGGCCGACACGCGCCGATCGCCGAGCCACACGCCGCGCCGCCGCCGGGGTTGCCCTCGTCGACGCGCCCGTCGCAATTGTTGTCGAGCGCGTCACAGACCTCGGGCGTCGCGCCGCTGGATCCCGTGCAGATCAGCGCTCCGCTGGTGCACGTGTTGATGCCCGGCCGGCAAGTCCCGACGCTGCTGCCGCACGCGCCGCCGCCTCCGGGGTTGCCTTGATCCACGACGCCATCGCAGTCGTCGTCGATGGCGTTGCACGTCTCCATCGCGGGCCCCGTCGCGCCCTCGCAGGCGATGACGCCGCCGCGGCAGTGCTGCACGCCGGCGATGCAGTGACCGACCGCGCTTCCGCAGGAGCCGCCACCGCCCGGATCGCCGTTGTCGATCGTGCCGTCGCAGTCGTCGTCGAGTCCGTTGCAGCTCTCGACGGCGGGACCGATCGCACCCGTGCAGACGAGCGCTCCGCTCGTGCACTGCTCGCGCCCCGGCACGCACGCGCCCGTGCCCGTGCCGCACGTGCGGCCTGCCCCCGGGTTGCCTTCGTCGGTGACGCCATCGCAGTTGTCGTCGAGCCCGTTGCAGCGCTCGGGGATGGGCGAGACGCCGCCCGTGCAGGAGATCGCGCCACCGATGCAGTGCTCGACACCCTGGCGACACTGGCCGGCGCTCGACCCGCACGAGGCACCCGAGCCGGGATCGCCCTCGTCGATGCGGGAGTCACAGTCGTCGTCGCGAAGGTTGCAGACCTCGACCGCGGGCACGGCCTCGACGCACGAGAGCTCGCACCCGTTGAGCGGGCTGCCGTCCGCGTCGTGGAAGCCCACGTCGCACGTACCGAGTACGCACACGCTGCCCGTGCACGCCCCGCTCGCGTGCGAGAAGCGGCAGGCGCGACCACACGAGCCGCAGTTGACCGGATCGGTGTCGAAGTGGACGTCCTCGTCGACGATTCCGTCGCAGTCGTTGTCCCGTAGATCACAGCGCGTGTCGTCGGCCGCCGTCATCGCGCACCGGTACTCGCACCCGTTCGCCGGATCGTGATCGAGATCGTAGTACCCGGTGTCACAGGTAGAGAACCCGCACGTGCCGGCCGTGCAGTGGGCGAACGCATGGGCGGGCGTGCAGCGCGAGCCACACGCGCCGCAGTTGTCGGGGTCGCGCTGCGTGTCGACGCCCTCGTCGATCATGCCGTCGCAGTCGTCGTCGAGGTGGTTGCAGGTCTCGACGCCGCCGTCGACGCACGCGTCGGGGAGCGGGCCCGTGTCCTCGGGAACGACCGCGTCGGGACGGGCGGTGTCGCGAGGGCCGACATCCAGGCTGTGCCCGTCGAGCGTCGCGTCCATGGACGCGTCGCGGCCACCGTCGCGACAGTCGAAGCAGTAGGGCTGCACGTCGCAGCCGGCGACGGCACTCAGGGCACCAAGCAACGCGATCGTGGCGATCCCGACAGGAGGCGTCGAAGACGCGATGATCCCGACAGGAGGCGTCGAAGACGCGATGATCCCGACAGGAGGCGTCGAAGACGCGATGATC
>JAYVCF010000502.1:0-12852 GCA_043750095.1 Deltaproteobacteria bacterium | reverse complement strand
CCGATGACGCGAGGGAGTCGCACCGTCCCGCCGTCGATCAGCGGAACGCCCCAGCGGCGACAGAACACACCGAGCACGGCGCTCTCTTCGACGACGCGCAGATCGCAGAAGAGAGCGAGCTCGAGGCCGCCAGCGACGGCGTGGCCGGCGATGGACGCGATGGTGGGCTTGGTCGGCTGCATGCGCGTCGGGCCGAGCGGCGCATCGCCTCCTCGCTCGACGCGGTTCGGCGTTCCCTTCGCCATCGCACCGAGGTCGGCGCCCGCGCAGAACGTTCCGTGATCGCCGTGGATGACCGCGACGCGCAGCGCGGGGCTCGCCTCGAACTCACGAACCGCGTTCGCGAGAGCATCGGCGGTGTCCCGATCGATCGCGTTTCGGACCTTCTGGCGATCGAGGATGATCGTGGCGATCGCTCCATCGACCTCCACGCGCACGCTCACGAGGGCCTCTCGAGCTCGACCTCGATCCCGTCTCCGAGGACGGCCTGCGATCGCGCGGTGAAGGGCCCGAGCTCGGCGAGGGTCGCGCTGCGCACCTTGGTGCCCGCGACCAGCGTGCCGTTCGTCGAGCCGGCGTCGTAGAGCCAGATGGTGTTGCGATCGTCCAAGAGCAGCACCGCGTGCACGCGCGAGATCTGCATCGTCATCACCAGCTTGAGCCCTTGGTCCATGCACTTCTCGGCGCGGCCCACGAGCACGCCGCGTCGCAGATCCTCTTCGCGCAGCGCGACCCGCGCCACTTGCCCCGCGCGTCGACCGACCAGCGTCGCCATCACCGGACCCGAGGACGGCGCGTCGGATGCCTCGACCAGCGTGATCGGCCTCGGCAGGCTCGTGATGAGCGTGCTCCGTCGCGCCGATCGATACGGCCCCGCCTCGTGACCGATCTGGGTGGACTTGTTGACGCGCGAGGCCGCCTCCGACGCGCTCGCCGCTTCGACGCTCTCCATCGAGGGCAGCGCGGCCGGAGGCAACTCGCTTCCGGGGCCCACGCGAAAACCGCCCAGCAGGTACGTGCCGAGGCGCACTGCGAACGGACCATCGACGGTGAGCGAGCGCGCCGGGCGGTCCGTCGAGCCGTACATCGGAAGCGTCGCGCGGAGATCGACGAGTCGAAGGCACGGTTCGCCCGAGCCCTCGGGCACCACGAGGAGATGCCGAAGCGAGAGATCCGGATCGGAGGGAAGCACGACGTCGCAGCGCGTGTGCCGCCCCACGATGAGGTGCTGACCCGCGCCCAACGGAAAATCGCGGAAGCCGTTCTCGTTGGCCCGCGTCCAGAAGAGGCGAAACGCGGGCGCGCGCGGATCACGCGGCGGGATCGCGCCCAGCCCCGGAACGAAGTCCGCCCACATGCGCGCGAGCTGGTCCGCACGCATGCGAGGGCCCGGCTCGGCCGCGCCCGGCCCGGTGTTCGCGTTGTCGCGTGGGCCGGACGTGGTCACCCGCTGGAGCGTACACGCCCGGGCGATCGAGGTGGAAGCGATCGTGCGGGCGGGCCGTCTCACGTACGATCGCGTCATGCACGCCTCGGGGGTCCGCTTCCTCTGCTGCGCGGCGCTCGCGTCGGCGTGCGCGTCCGTGCCCGCAGCGCCCGACGCCGCGACTCGCGTCGACGCCTTCGTACCCGATGCCCCGCGAGCGGACACCGGCGCCGACGCGAGCGCGCACGACGGTGGAGAGGACGCGAGCATCGACGCCCTCTTCGCGCTCGACCCATGCGCCGAGGGCGTCCTCGCTTCTCTCACCCTCGCACGCATCGCGCCGCTCGCGCGGGACACGGACACGTATCGGCCGCCACTTCTCGCCACGCGGACCGAGATCGAAGCGGCGGTCGCGGCGATCGCCGCCGATCGCTTCGACGCAGCGCGCGGGCACGCGACGAGCGCTGGCTACATCCTCTGCCGCGGCACCGACGCCGACGCAGGCCTCGTGCTGCTTCGTCCCGCGGCGTCCGCCACCGGACACGCTTGGGTCGCCGTTCGCGTACGCGGTGCGACGCGCGCGCTCGTCATCGAAGCACCGCACCCGGTCTACGACGCGGGCACGTTGGCAGAGAGCGTCACGATCTTCGCGACGACATCCGCGCAAGCCGTCGTCATCTCGGGCACCCACCGCTGCGCGAGCGACCGCGCGTCGGGGTGCAACGGCACCGCCGACGCGTGCGGCCCCGCAGCGCCCGTACGAGAGTCGGACATGGCGCACGCGATCGACTCCGTGTTCCATGCCGTGCACACGTCGCTCGTCGCGGCCTACCCCGCGGCCTGGTTCGTCGGTGTGCACGGGTTCGTCGGGCCGGGCGCGAGCGTGTCGAACGGCACCGCGAGCCCCACCCTCGCAACGTCTCGCAGCGCACGGCTGGCCATCGCGCTCCACACGCGCTTCGGCGCCGACGTCACCACCTGCAACGACTTCGGTGACGCGACGATCACCACCCTCGCGAGGGTCTGCGGCACGGAGGACGTGCAGGGTCGGCTGCTCAACGGTAGCGCGATGGAGTGCACGGCGGCCGCCGCGAGCGCGAGCGATCGCTTCGTGCACGTCGAGCAAGCCCCCGAGTATCGACCGGACCGCGCGGCCGATCTCTCGGCGGCGATCCTCGAGGCGCTCGCTCCCTGACGCTTCAGACGGTGTGCGCCGAGTGGGCCGCGAGCTAATACGTTCCGACGTATGAGCAGCGCGACAGAGGCCAAGCCGAGATCACGCTGGCGCTTTCTCGTCGAGGTCGGTGTCGTGCTCGCGATCCTCGCCGCCGTTCGCTACGGGCAGACGCGCGGGCTGCCGAGCGGCCCGCTGCCTTCCGTCGCGCTGACCTCGCTCGAGGGCGCACCCATCGCGCTCGGCGCGCGCGAGCACGGCTACGTCGTTCACTTCTTCGCCACCTGGTGCGGCGTCTGCCGCGCCGAAGAAGGAAACATCTCTGCGCTCGCGCGCGACCACGACCTGATCGCCATCGCGACCCAGTCGGGCGGCGTGGGCCCGGTCCGCGAGTACGTCGTGGGCGCCGGGCTCGATCCCGCGAACGTGGCGCTCGACCCCGACGGATCCATCGCCCAGCGCTTCGGCGTCCACGCGTTTCCGACCACGTTCTACGTCGGGAGCGACGGCGCGATCCGCACCGCCGAGGTCGGCTACACGACCACGCTGGGCATGCGCCTGCGCGCGTGGTGGGCCGAGTAGTCGCGCATCGTCTGCGGCGCCTCGTACCGCGCTCAGCGTCGCGCGCGCGGTCCCAGCGTGCGCAGAACGTCCGTTGCCACGTCGGCGAGTCGATCGAGATCGACGGGCTTGTCGAAGCTCGCGAGCGCGCCGTGCTGCAGGAACCGCTCGTGCATCGCCGCGTCGCCGAAGCCCGTCATCACGATGCAGGGCACGTCGTAGGGTGACGCTGCGAGCGCATCGAGGAGCGAGAGCCCGTCCACGCCCGGCATCCGATAGTCGGTGATCACGAGCACGGGCCCCGCGTGGACCGGGCCGCGCGCGAAGAGCGTCTCGATCATCGCGAGCACCTCGTGGCCGCTCTTGGCGGTGATGATCGTGACGTCGTGGTTGCGCCGCGCGATCCACGTGCGGACGAGATCGCGCATCTCCTCGGAGTCGTCGGCGACGAGGATCGTGCCGTGAGCGTCGACGGTCATCCCGAAGGCGGTTGCATCCTCGATGCCAGCCGCTTTTGTGCGAGAAAACAGGCGGGCGTCGCACATTCGGCGCGTCGAAATGCCTCGCGACCACCTGCACGCGCGGCGCCCTGCCCCGACCCCGCTCTACTGGATGGGATCCGATCGGTAGATCACCGCGCCCACGTCGTCGCCGAGCTGCGGAAGATGGATGACGCCGTAGCAGTACCAGCGCCCGAACTGGTTCTCTTCGCCGCAGAAGCCGCCCTCGCTCCGCGCGAAACCGGCCGCGCGCGCCGCGCCATCGGGGACGATCTCGTCGAGCGTCGAGGGCGTGCCGTGGTGGTAGAGGTCGTTGCCGCGAAAGAGATAGACCCAGAAGATCGCGCCCGCGGTCGTCTCGCCCTCGGCCTGGATCTGTCGCGTGAGCCGGCGCGCGGTGCTCCAGAGCGGAGTGCCGGCGATGATGGCGCCCACGATGCGACCGTCCACGCGCGCCGGCGCGACGTAGACGACGGTGACCGAGGGAGACTCGGGCGGGCCTGCGTCCACGTCGCTCGCGCCCTCTGCTTCGGCGGGTGGCGGCGGCGTGGCCGGCTGGAACTCGACGAGCCGATAGCTCGCCGTCCCCTCGGTCAGCGCGGCGTGCACGTGCGGAAAGAGCGCGCCCACGTCGAGGCCGCGCATCGGATCGGGCTCGATGTCGCGGCAGATCACGCGGCCATCGGCATCGACGGCGGCGACGAACGAGATGGGCGAGATCATCAGCTCGGGGATCCCGCGCGGAGGCTCACGGATCCGGTGCTGGATCGCCCAGCGCACCTCGCGCTCACGCTGCGCGGGATCGGCGACGAGAAATCCCGGCGCCGTCAGCTCGGCTGCCTGCGTGACGCCCGACATCGCGCGCCGCAAGTCTTCGTCGACCAGCTCGCGAACGCGTGGCGCGTGCTCGCGCACGATGACCTCGCAGGCGTGGTGGGCGCTGTCATCGCCGCACGCGCCGAGCATCAGCGCGAGGCAGGAGCTGAGCAACAGGGTTCGGGGCGTTCGAGGCTGCATGCGGTCACGCTACTCCTTCGCCGCAGGCGCGCTCAAGCGCCGCCTCGCGGCACCTCATCCGAGGTGCACCACCACCGACCGCGGAGAGACGCTTCGGTTCCCGGAATGGTACGGTCGGCGCGTTGAAGCTCCCGCCCGATCTCGGATCCGCCGTGCTCGCCGGCAAGTACCGGGTGATCGGCCCCATCAGCTGGGGGTCCGAGGGCCCCGTGCGCGAGGGCGTGGCGCGCCTCTTCGCGGAGCACGCGAGCATCCAGCGCGAGGTCGAGGTGAAGATCCTCGTCGAGCCCAGCGAGGAGGGGAAAGCTCGCCTGTTTCGTGAGGCGCGCGCGCTCGGGCAGGTGCCGCACGCCTCGATGCGCAGCGTGCTCGACTCGGGGCAGGACGATCACGGCCGACCCTTCGTCGTCTACGAGTCGCTTCCCGGCGAGACCCTCGCCGAGCGGATGGCCAAGCACCCCGACGGCCTCGACAGCGAGACGGCGGCCATGATCGCCATGCAGATCCTGGAGGCGCTTCGTGCGCTGCATCGCACCCAGGTCGTGGCGCGAGGCCTCTCGCCCGAGTCGGTGGTGCTCACCACGACGAAGTCCGGCGAGGTCGCGAAGATCGCGTCGCTGGAGCGCGCTGCGTTCCTCGGCGATCCGATGCCGCTCGAGCCCGTGCGCTTCTCGACCTGGGCCTCACCTGAGGCGCGACGAACGGGCGCCGCCATCGGCCCCGAGGCGGACGTGTACTCGGCCGGCGTGATGCTCCGGCACTTGCTCACCGGACACCCCGGGCCCGGACGCCCGCTCCCCGACACCGCCGCGCGCGCCATCGAGCGGGCGACCGAGGAAGATCCCGAAGAGCGATTCGCGAGCGTCGAGGTCTTGATGAGCTGCGTGGCGCTGCTCTTGCCCACGGCCGAGCGACCCTCGCGCGATGAGATGGAGCTCCCGAAGGACCCGCTCGCGGCCGACATGCACTGGCTCGTGCTCCGTCGCCGCACGCGGCACGGCACGATGCAGGAGGGGCCGGCGGACGGCGGGCGGATGCATCTGATGGCGACGCTCGTCACGATCGAAGCGATCTATCGGCGCCTCGGTACGGAGGACTGGCCGCGGCTGGTCGAGGCCGTGCCGCTCGTCGAGGACCTGCTCCCGGGCTCGGGCAACACGACTTCGAACATTCGCACCGGTGTGCCTGCGGCCCTGATCGGCGAGATCCTCGAGCGCGCCGACTCGATCGTGGGAAAGGGCGATCTCGCGCTGGTCTCCGAGATCGGCGCCTCGATCGCCCAGCGCTCGCTGCGTCGGCTCTGCCCCGACCTGCCCGCGACCGTGACGCCGGGGGCGCTCGTGGACGGGTTTCCTTATCTCTGGTCCCGCATCTCTCGAGATGGTGCAGGCATCGTGGTCGATCGCACCTCCGGCGAGGCCAAGCTCGCGATCGAGGACGCGACGATGCCGCTGGAAGTCATCGGGCTCACGGCCGCGCTCTTGAGGACGTCGCTGATCGACGCAGGCGGTCGCCCCGTGAGCGTCACGATCATCGCCTGCTCCGCGCTCGGCGACCGCCGGGACCTCCTGCTCGCACGCTGGACCCCGCGCGCGTCGATTCCGCCGCGAGCGTGACGGTCCGACGCATGCCGTAGTAGGCTGACGGCGACCGCTTTTCGCGGCTCCCCGATGGTCGAACTGGCCGGCCGAACCCTGTTGTCGAAGTACCGGATCGAGCGCCTGCTCGGTCAGGGCGGGATGGGCTCGGTCTGGCAGGGCGTCCACGTCCTGACGGGCCGCAAGATTGCCATCAAGGTGCTCGACGATCGGTTCCTCTCGAACCTCAACGTCGTGCAGCGCTTCGGTCGCGAGGCGCGCGCGGCCAGCGCCATCCACCACGATGGCATCGTGGAGGTGCTCGACCTCGATCAGACGGAAGAAGGGATTCCCTTTCTCGTCATGGAGTTCCTGGAGGGCGAGCTCCTCTCGCGCCGGATCAGCCGCCGCGGAAAGCTCCCGCATGACGAGGTCGCGAAGTTCGGCACGCTGCTGCTCGACGCGCTGGTGGCCGCGCACTTGGCAGGCGTGGTCCATCGCGACCTCAAGCCCGACAACATCTTCCTCGTGCCCGCGGGACGCCGCGGAGAGATCGTGAAGATCCTCGACTTCGGCATCTCGTCCAAGCACGACGAGACGCAGGCCAAGCTCACCGTCACCGGCTCGGTGCTCGGGACGCCGCACTACATGTCTCCTGAGCAAGCGCTCGGCGATCCCGAGCTCGATCAGCGCGTGGACATCTACGGCGCGGCGATCGTGTTCTACGAGTGCGCGGTCGGCGACGTGCCGTTCGACGCGGCGAACTACAACAAGCTGCTGCGCGTGATCCTCGACGACCCCGCCGTGCCTCCGCGAAAGCGCGGCGCCGACATCAGCGAGGCGCTCGAGCAGGTGATCCTCAAGGGGATGGCGAAGGATCGCGATCAGCGGTTCACCACGGCGGTCGAGTTTCTCGCGGCGTGGAAGGACGCGGTCGCGGGGCGAACGGTGGTGCGGCTGGCGAGCGCGGCGTCGGGCACGGACGACAGCGTCGTCGCGCGCTGGGATGCCTCGGCCCTCGAGTCATCGGCCGGAGCGAGCACGGGCACGCGACGCGTCACGCCGAGCTCGGAGAAGCGTATCTCTTCGGAGCGACCGCCTGCCGCGGAGGGCGGGGCGAAGCGCTCGCTCGCCAACAGCGGCACGGTGCCGCGCAGCATCGGCGGCTTCGACGACGACGAGGGGGGCGCCGGGTCGGGCGTGCTCGAATTCGACGAGAGCGCGATCGCCCCGCGCGCACCGGCATCGACGTCGCACCATCGCTTGCCGAGCCCCTATGCGCGCGCCCGGAGCGAGCCGCCGCCGAGGTCGAGCCCCGGCGTCGTCGTCGCGCCGACGCCCGCACCCACGGGCAATACGGGCCGCCACGTCGCGAGCTCGCAGTCGCTCGCGCCGCCACCTCCGGTCGAGGAAGAGACCGCACCCGCCGCGCCGATCCCGCCACCGTGGTGGCGAGCCTGGGTGATCCGCGGGGGCGTCTCGCTCGCGATCTTCTTGGCGCTCGTGTTCGGCCTTCGATGGCTCGTGCGTGGCGGCGACGACGACGTGGAAGCGCTACCCACGACGGTGGTCGAGGAGCCCGTGGTGGACGCACCGACGGGCCCCGAGTGGGTGTTGATCGACATCGACGGTCTGCCGCCCGACGCGCACGTTCGCCTCGACGGACTGCCGGGCGCCACGCTTCCCTTGCGCGTTCGGCGTGGCAGCCATCACGTCGTCGATCTGTCCGCGCCTGGGTACGTCGATCGGCACTTCGAGATCGAGGGGACGAGCAGCCGCTCGGTGAGAGCGAACCTGGTGCCCGACCTGGGGACGCAGCAGCGGCACTGAGCCCTCGGTCGGTTCCCCGAGCTGGTCGAGAGGCGATGATGGGCGAGGAGGTCATCTTCGCCCGCGCCTCCCGGCCGGTGCTGCGCCGCCGCGTGGTAGAGTGCGATCGGGTGCCGACTCGACCCGCTCGCTCCGATCCGCGATTCCCGGGCCTCTCACCCGAGGTCATCGAAGCCTATCTCCACGCGCCCGAGCACGTGGTCGTGCAGATCGTCGATGGTGAGCTGCACACCATGCCGCGCCCGCGGCCCCGCCATGCACGGTCCGCAGCGCGGCTCTCTCGCGCGCTCGGTCCCTTCGACGATGACGACGGGACGCCCGGCGGTTGGGTGATCCTGCCCGAGCCTGAGCTCCACCTGGGTCCCACACCGGACATCATCGACCCTGATCTCGCGGGGTGGCGACGTGCCCGGATGCCGAGCATCCCCGCCGAGGCCGCCGTCACGCTCGCGCCCGACTGGGTGTGCGAGGTGCTCTCGCCTTCGACCGAGGCTCTCGACCGCGGAAAGAAGATGCGCATCTTCCGTCGGGAGGGCGTCGGACACGTGTGGCTGCTCTCACCCGAGCTGATGACGCTCGAGGTCTACCGACTCGATGGCGGACTCTACGCGCACGTCGACACGTACGAGGCGGACGCGCGGGTGCGCGCGGAGCCCTTCGATGCGATCGAGCTCGCGCTCGCGCCGTTCTGGGCGCGATAGCGCGCGGCGCGAGCGCAGCCGCTGTTTGGTGGCGGTCCCGCGGCGCGCAACGTCATCGTCGCGCTCGGCATGATCGCGGCGATGACGCAGAAGGAGAGGCCATGATCGACATCACGAGACGGTTTGAGATCGTAAGCCAGGATGGCGGCACCACGAGCGAGTGCACGCTGCGCCTCTTCGACTCTCGGCCGTGCGAAAGCGGCCGCGACTGGCAGGTGTGCTTCACCATCACGGGGATCGAACCTCGGTTCGCCGCGCCCTGCCAGATCTACGGTATCGACGCGCTCCAAGCGCTGTTCGGTGCGCTCACGGTCGCGCGCGCGGTGCTCGAATCGTCGCTGCCCTACGTCGAGGGTCGGCTCACGTGGTGCGGATCATCGGCTCTGGGCTTGGACGTGGACCGGCGCGCACCGTAGTCAGGCTCACGCGACATATCTCGCGCGTTCGGGAGGAACTTCGGCCGCGCCGCGGCGTCGGGCGCTCCATGACCGTGGCGACACCGATCCCGGGGCTTCTACGACGCGTCCTGCGTGTGACGACGCTGCTGCTCGCCGCTCAGGCCATCGCGCTCTTCTCGGCCGCCGGCCACCTCGAGTTCTGGAGCGCGTGGCTCTACCTCGCGCTCCAGGCCGTCACGATGGGCGCGACGAACGCGTACTTGCTGCGCCACGACCCGCAGCTGCTCGAGCGGCGCCTGGCGTCCGAGGAGTCGGGCGAGCGAGATCCCGTTCAGCGCCGCGTGCTCGTCTTCATGCGCGTCGCGTCGCTCGCGATGCTCGTGGCCGCCGGGGTGCAGTGGCGGCTCGGCACGCGCGCGCCGATCGGGATCGTGATCCTCGGAGCGGCGCTGCTGCTGCTGGGCGCCGGCATCGTGTTCCGCGTGTTCCGCGAGAGCACATACACATCCAGCATCATCGAGGTCGTATCCGGGCAGCGCGTGGTGACGACCGGGCCCTATCGCTGGGTGCGCCACCCGATGTATGTCGGCGTGCTCGTGATGGGCGTGGGCACGCCGATGGTGCTCGGATCGTGGTGGGCGGCGGCGATGATCGTCCCGATGTTCGCGGCGCTCGTGGTGCGCATCCGGCACGAGGAGCGCTTCCTCTGGGCGCAGCTCGAGGGCTACGACGCATACACGTCGGCGACCCCGGCGCGGCTCGTGCCGGGCGTGTGGTGACGCTCACCCCATCGAGAGGACGATCAGAGTGCCGAGGTGGACCGAAGCGCTCGCGAGGCGGTGACCTCGCTCAGCGGCGCATGAACACAGTCGGCGTCGGCGTGCCGTCGTCGAGAGGTGAGCGTCGAAGCGGTAACGACGTAGTTCACGGAATAGGCCGTGGTGCACTCGTCGTGACGCCCTTAGCTCGTGCCGGTGGCGCCGCGTCGGGCGCGGACGGCCACGATGGCGAGCGCCGCCACGGCTGGGATGGCGACCACTAGGTACGCAGTGGCCAGCAGGAGCTGGTCCGGCTGCGTGTGCAGCAGGCTCGGCGCGCCCATCGCAAACAGGACGACGAGCGCGACGTGGAAGAGCGCCACCGCGCTCGCGACGCCGACTCCCGCGCGCACGAAGTGTGGCGAACCTCGTGCGAGCAGAATGGATGTGACCATCCACGCGACGCCGACCAGCACGCCGGGCACACCCACGAGCGGGGAGAACGCGACCCACGGCGCTGCTTGCCACGTCAGCGTGCCCGCGACGGCCATCCCGCTCATGGCCACGAGCAGGTCGACGACGCTGCCACGCGGAACACGACGCGCCCAGAGGATCACGGTGAGGATGACCGCGCCGATCGTCGGGATCGCCGACGCAAGGAAGCACAGGAAGAGGGCACCGCCACCGTCACTGATCACGTGTGCTCAGCCCGGGACGCGATAGAGTTCGCTCGCGCAGCCGCCTTGGATTGTCGGGCCGACGAGGAGGAGGTGGGTGCCGTCGCTACGCAGGAACCAGACGCCGTTGTCGGCGGGGCCGTCGCCGATCGTGCGGCCAGAGCGGGTGCGAACGAGCGTTCGATACGCGCCCTCCGCGTCCAGCTCCAAGCCAGCCACCGAGCGATCCGCTGGCTGCCCGGTCGCGAGCGCCCGAAGCGCCGCCGCCGCGTCGGGCATCTGGGCGAATCGGATCTGGTCCGAGCCGAAGGCGCCCGCGTAGGCGAGCACGCGAGCGGGAGCGATCGCGCCGAGCGGCGGGGAAGCCGCGCCGGCCCTCAGGTAGACCAGCTGGTACGTCGCATAGTCGCTCGTGGCGGTTGCCTGCACGCAGTGGTCGACGCCGAGCCAGATCTGCACCTCACCGGGAGCCGGCCACGCGGTCAGTGGGCCGCCGCTGGCGAAGGCGTCGAGCACGCGGCACGCGTCCGCCGCGTCGGCGGAGGGACCCTGACCGCAATGGAAGCCGGCGCGCACGGTGGAGAGGTCGATGTCGTCGGGCTCGACAGGCGGGGAGCCGCCGCAGGCCGCGAGGGCAGGGAACAAGAGCGCGATCGCCAGCGGTCGTAGGGTGGGTTCGCGCACTGGCGGGACTCTATCGTCGAACATCTGTGTGCGCACTCAACATGTCCGGAGCATGAGCACGTGCGCGGGAGAGGGGACATCGCGACGTACGGCGATCAGCTCGCCGCCGGGCTCGCCTCGCGCACGGCCTCGCGCTCTTCGACCGTGGGCGGGCGCAGGATCGATCCGTCGAGCGCGCCGTACGCCTCTTCGCCGTGCAGGTTCACGTCGAGGCCCTCGTGCTCGGCCTCGCCGGCGGCGCGCAGGCCCACGACCTTGTCGACGAGCTTGAGCAGGCCGAAGCTCATCACGCCCGCGTACGCGAGCGTGACGCCGATGGCGATGAGGTTCTCGACGAAGAGATGCACGCCGCCGTGGACGAGCCCGTCCGCGCCGGCTGGGTTCCACGCCACCGACGCGAGCACGCCGGTGAGGATCGCGCCGAGCGCGCCGCCGATGCCGTGCACGCCGAACGCGTCGAGCGCGTCGTCGTAGCCGAAGCGGCTCTTGATCTGGCAGCCGCCGTAGCAGACACCGCCCGCGAGCAAGCCGATGGCGATCGACTCCACGGGGCCGACGTAGCCCGCCGCCGGTGTGATCGCGACGAGACCGGCGACCAGGCCCGAGGCCGCGCCGAGCGCCGAGGGCTTGCCGTGACGCATCCACTCGATGCTGGCCCAGGCGACCGCGCCTGCCGCGGCAGCGACGTGCGTGTTCACCAACGCGAGAGCCGCGAGCCCGTTCGCCGCGAGCGCGCTGCCCGCGTTGAAGCCGAACCAGCCGAACCAGAGCAGGCCCGCGCCCAGCATGGTCATGGTGAGATCGTGCGGAAGGATGCGGCGCTGCGGATAGCCGAGGCGCTTACCCACGAGGATCGCGCAGACGAGCGCGCTGATCCCGGACGACGCGTGGACGACGGTGCCGCCGGCGAAGTCGAGAGCCCCGCGCTCGAAGAGCCAGCCGCCCGGGTTCCAGACCCAGTGGCAGAGCGGGTCGTAGACGAACGTCGACCAGAGCAGCGTGAAGAGCACGTACGCAGAGAACTTCATGCGCTCGGCGAACGCGCCGGCGATCAGCGCGGGCGTGATGATCGCGAACATCAGCTGGTAGCCGCAGAAGAGAAGGTGCGGGATCGTCCCGCGCGCCTCGAGGCCCACGCCGCGCAGCATCGCGAAGTCGAGGTTGCCGATGATCCCGCCTTGCGAGGGACCGAAGCTCAGCGAGTACCCGATCACGACCCACTGGATCGTGATGATCCCGAGCGCGAAGAAGCAGTGCATGAACGTGGAGAGCACGTTCTTCTGCCTCACGAGCCCGCCATAGAAGAGCGCGAGCGCGGGCGTCATCACCATGACGAGCGCTGTGCTGATGAGGACCCACGCGGTATCGGCGCCGTTGATCTCGTCCATGGCGCGGACCCTAGGCGGACTCTGTTTCCGATCGGTTTCCGCTCCGAAACTTGTTCGGGCTCGGGCTGCTAGGCTCGACCGATGCGCACTGCCCGGCTCTTCGCCGCTCTCGCCCTCTTCCCCGCGCTCGTCGGCTGCGGCAATCCCGTCGCGCCCGGATC
>JAYVCF010000501.1:0-5320 GCA_043750095.1 Deltaproteobacteria bacterium | reverse complement strand
GCCTCGTCGAAGCCGCCCTTCTGGAAGTCTGCCGAGTTGAGCTTCAGACCGACCGAGAAGCGCTCGCTCACTGCGTTGCGCACCGCGCTGACGACCTCGAGGAGGAAGCGCCGACGCCGCACTGCGTCGCCGCCCCAAGCATCGTCGCGCTGGTTGGTGTAGGGCGAGAGGAACTGGCTCACGAGGTAGCCGTGCGCTCCGTGGATCTGCACGCCGTCGAAGCCGGCCTTCTCGGCGATGCGCGCCGTCGTGGCGAAGCGCGCGATGATCTCCTCGATCTCGCTCGGCGCGAGCGCGTGTGGCCTCGCGAACATCGGGCCTGCGCCGCGCAGTCGGATCGCAGAGGGCGCCACGGGCTTCTTCGAGAGCGTTCGCGGCGACTGGCGGCCCGGATGATTGATCTGCATCCAGACGCGCGCGCCGCCCGCCTTCGCAGCGCCGGCCCAGGCCCGTAGCGCCTCGAGATCGCGCTCGTCGTCGACCACGACGTTGCCCGACTCGCCGATCGCGTGGCGGTCGATCATCACGTTGCCCGTCACGAGCAGCCCCGCGCCGCTCGTTCCCCAGCGCGTGTAGAGACGGACGAGCTCGGCGCTCACGCGTCCGTCGACGGCGGCGAGCCGCTCGCTCATCGCGCTCTTGGCGATGCGGTTCGAGAGCGCCGGGCCGTGGCCGAGAGACAGGCTCGAGTGGATCGTGGTCATCGCTTCTTGCTTTTCTTGGGGGTCGGAGACGCAGTCGGAGTGCCCCCGAGCTCCCTCATGCGACCTGGTCGAACGAGAACACGAGCGTGGGCGGTGTGCTCGTCAGCACGTGCACGCGGAAGAGATGCGGACCGATTCGCACGAGGAACCCCAGGTTGGTTCCGTCCCCGATCTGGAGGTTGACCACGCGGCCACAGGCCCCGACGACCGACGTCGGCATGGAGGCGAGCGTCGTGAAGGTTCCGGCGACCTCGCAGAGCGTTCCGTCGACGCCCGTGATGAACGAGACGAACGCTCCCTCGAGAGTGAAGTCGCCGCAGCGCATTCCGCCGCCGTCCATGATCGTGCGCGTGGCCAGCGTGAAGCACTGGCCCGTCGTCAGCGTGTAGGTGATCTCCGGGATCGAGAACGCGTCGTCGCGCGCTGCGCTCGCGTCGTCGGTCCTCGTCGTGCCCGTGTCCGCTCGGAACGCGTCGCTCGAAGCGGCGTCGCTCGCGCCGCTCGACCCTTCACGCAAGTGCGCCTGGTAGCAGCCCGCCGAAGTGAGGCTGAGCGCGAGGGCGAGCGCGCGTGCGAGGCGAGTCGGGTGCGGGACCATGATGCGCATCCTAGCTCGCGCTTACGACGAACTCTCAGTGTCGACGACGCGCAGTTTGCGTGGCGTGGGACGGCTCGCGTGACGGCGGTGCTGAGCTTGACGCCGCGTGCGCGTTCCTCGACGCTCGCGGCATGTGCCTTCGGGGTCGGTCGCACGCGCTCGATCGGGCTGTCTTCGGGTGTCTGGTCGCCGCCTTGATGGGGTGCGAGACGGCCGCCGTGCCCATGGACGCGCCCGTCGATGCCGCGCGCGACGGCCCCTGGTATCCCGACGACCTTCCCGTCATCGCGTGGGGCATGATCGATCCGGCTCACGTCGGCCTCATCGATCCCGCCACGGCCCGCGCGCCCGAGCTCTCGTGTCTGGGGACGCGCACGAGCCCGCTCCACCCCGGAGCGCCGCGGACCTCGACCCTGCACATCGTCGACTTTCTGAACGCCGCGCCGGTGCCGAACCCGTGCGTGCGGGCGTTCCCGCTCGTCGACGGCGCGCTCTCCGTCGTACCCGACACGGTCTGCGACGGGACTGCGTCGATGGGTGACGCGATGGGCGTCGCGAGCCTCGTCCTACCGGACATGGGCTGGGCGGCGATCGAGATCTATCCCATCCCCGATCCCGATCCCGCCTTCGCGTACGTCGCGACCATCGTCTACAACGTTCCGGTCTATCCCGATCTCCGCGTGCAGAGCGTGACGCAGGCCACGCGCAACCTCCTCCCCGCCGCCATCGGCGGGACGCTGCGCGACGGCAGCGGCACGATCGGCACGTTCCTCATCGACTGCGCGTCGCACTTCATCTATGGCGCGGTGCTGCGCGTGGCCGACCCGGACGGGCACTACTTGAGGTCCGGACCCGACCGCACCGACTTCCGGGTCCTGTATGGCACCGGGCGCAGCCTTCCTTCATCCACCGGGCGCTGGACCCACGTCGACTCGGTCGCGCTCGCCGTCAACATCGAGCCGCCTGCGGACGGGCGGCCGCTCTTCTTCGAGCTCTGGGGCCGCATCACGGCTGGCGCGGCGCCGACGTTGCTCGCCTGCGAGGCCGGACGCGTGCTGCCAGATGGAGTGACCGAGCTCTACAGTACGAGCCTGGTGCGCGCCGACGGACCTCGCTGCCCTGGCCTCGGGCCGTGAGCGTGGCGCACCGCACCCGAGCGCGGTCTTCGCTCGCGACGCGCGCTCGCGTCGCATCGCTCTCGTCGATGGCGCTCCTCGCATCGTGCTCGCTCGCGCTGACCTATCCGCACGGCGGTGAGGAGCGTCTCGCCTGCGCCGATGGGATGGACCAGGACCTCGACGGACTCGTCGACTGCGCGGATCCGGACTGCGACGGCCAGTGCCCAGAACAGGACGCCGTCGCTTGCGCCGACGGACGGGATCAGGACGGCGATGGGCTGGTCGATGCGCGAGATCCGCAGTGCTGGCCCGGCCACAGCGTGACGCTCTCGCCCGACGCCTGCGTGAGCGTGGCCGGTACCACCTACCAACCCGCAGCCGCGCTCGATCGCATCTCGAGCACCGCGCCCGTGCAGGTCGCGCGCGTGGACTTCGGGGCCGCGGGCATCGGCGACGCGTTCGTCGTGACGGGATCGGGGCTCCTCTCGTCGCGCGAGCTGCTCTCGGGAGCCGTGGAGGCGAGTTCGTTCGAGGCGTTGCTCGATCTGACGGCGGCGCCCACGACGACGGTGCGCATCGGCATCGCGCCCGCTGGACCGACCACCGACCCACGGACGCCGACGGCGGGCGGCCTCTTCTTCGTGATCGAGCCCTCCGGTGACGTGTCCATCCGGATGGGGCGACAGAGCCTGACGCTGTGGGCGCGCTGGTCGCGACGGCTCCGCGTATCGCTGAGCATCTTCATGGGGGAGATCCACGTTGCGCTCGACAGCTCGCCCGCGAGGTTCGGGCCGACGGGCAGCCAGTTGCAGGCCGACATCGCCGCGCTGCCAGCGGGGGAGCCGCTCCGCTTCATCGTCGAGATGACGGGAGGCGCAGCCGACGAGCGCGTGGCCGTGGGCAACATCAGCGTGATGCGCTCGCGCTACGATCCGTGCGGCGTCGAGATCCCCAGCCCGTCGGAGCCCCGCATCCTCGGGCTGGTCGCGATGCCGGACGCGAGCCTCTGCGCGATCGGCGCGGCAGGGTCGCGTCGATCGACCGACGACGGCGCGACGTGGTCGGCCGGCGGCGCGATCGCGGCGCGACAGCCGGTCACCGCGGTGTCGGCGCTCCTCGAGCCCGATGGGCGCGCGCTCGCTGCGCTGGTCGTGGCGCGCACGGGCGCCGACGCGGACGTCCTCGACGTGCAGCTCGCCTCCAGCACAGATTGCGTTCACTGGACCGTCGAGGACACCGGCCTGGGGCGGCTCTTGCCGTCGCGGCTCGCGCCGAACTCGCTCGGGCTCGTGCGCGACGGCGACGCCACACGGGTCACGCTCATCCAGCGCGACCCGCCCGCATCGTTGCTCTACGTCCGAGCCGCGGCCGGCGCGCCTTGGCTCAATGAACCACCGGTCGATCTCAGCGGCGCCTTCCTCGACTCGCTGGCCGCGGGCATCCACATCCAGGGCGTGGTCGGCAACGAGCTCGCGACGCTGGCGACGCGGCGCGGGGTCGAGACCTTCGTTCGCCTCGACGCGCACTGGGCTCCGCTCGCCGCGCCGATCGTCGTGCCGAGCGGCGTGGTCGGCCGCCTCGACGAGGGGCACGTCGAGGCGACGGCGATCGCGCCACGCCCGTCGCCGAATGGGTCGACGCGCGTGTTCGTCGCCTATGGCGGAGGGCCGATCGGACTGTGTCCGATCTGCAGTGACCCCACGACGCTGACCTTCGCCGACCTCGCACCGCGCGAGTGACGAAGGCGCGCGCGACTCACATCGTGCCGCACGTCATCGCGGCGTAGCTGCCGAGGTTCGGGAACGTCACCGTCGATGGACCGCAAGGCCCGATGCCCGTCGGGCAGCCGCACGTCGCGGAGCAGACCTGCGTGCAGAAGCCCGCGCCGCTGCGCGAGCAGATCGCGTGCGCGCAGTACATGCCCATCGCGTTGTTGCACGCTGCGCCTGGCGCGAGCGGACCGTACGAGGTGTCGCACGCGCCCACGGTCGTCGCGGTCGCCGGTGGCAACACTGCGTGCACGTAGGGTTGGCAGAGCTGGCTCGAGGGACACTCGGTGTCGCAGTCGCACGCATCGAGGCAGTGGCCGACGTATCCGCGGCCGCCGCAGTCCGGATAGCCCTGGAGCACACATCGATAGCCCGTGCTGCAGTCGAGGTCGCTCGCGCAGACGGCGGTGCAGATGCCCGTCGAGAGGCACGTGTTGCTCGCGCACTCGCGATCACGTGTGCACGCCGACGGCGCCGGAACGCCAGCGGGGATCGCCGGCCGACACTCGGTGACGACCGCCGTGCCGACGTCGTCGCAGGTCGGCGCGCAGACGTAGCCTGAGGCACAGTCGCGGTTGCCGCCGCAGCGCGGATAGTCGCGTCGACAGCGATTGGTTCCGCCGACGGATGGATCGTGCCAGCAGCGGTACCCACTCGGGCAGTCGCCCGGATCACCGACCGTCGTGCACCCGTGCGTGCAGTACATGTCGAACGCATCGCCGGTGCAGAGCGTGGACGAGCAGTCGGTGTTCGCCGTGCAGGGATCTCCGAAGCCCGCGCACGCCCGCCCCGTCACGCTCGACTCGTCGACGTGCGTGTCGCAGTCGTCGTCGCGGCCGTTGCAGATCTCCATCGACCTGCCCGGTCCGCCGGGCGCGCATGCACAGAGCATCGGATCGAGGCCGTCGTCGGCCATGCCGTTGCAGTCGTCGTCGAGCGCGTTGCAGACCTCGACGCCGCTCGCGCCGCACATCGTGCACGCGCAGGCCATGAGCGCCTCGTCCACCATGCCATCGCAGTCGTCGTCGTTGCCGTTGCACGGCCGTGGCGCCTGCGTGGCAACCTTTTCGTAGGCGGCACGCAGTGCCAGCACACGGACCCCGCGTACCGCCTGGCCGTACAAATGGCCGA
>JAYVCF010000500.1:0-7790 GCA_043750095.1 Deltaproteobacteria bacterium | reverse complement strand
TGGGGCGCGGCTCGCCCTCGGCGCTCCTCGGAGCGTTCGCGAGCGATCGTGCGACGGCGCCGGCGGCGTATCAGCCCGACGAGTCGGCCGACGTCCGCGTCGATCTCTACGACTCGGATCTGCGCGATCGGACCGCACGCGCGCGCGACCTGGCCGACATGCGTCGCATCGTCTCGCGCGATGGTCGATGGCGCCACGCGTTCTCCGCGCTGCCCGACGCGGAGCGGGCAGCGCGGCTCGACGCGGACGCGACGCGGCTCTCGGAGATGAGCCGGTGGTTCTTGCGCCCCGACTACCGCAGCTTCGACGACGTGCATCCGAACCGTCAGGGCCATCGGCGTCTCGCGGAGCTCGTGTGCCCGAGCTTGCCTGCGAGCTGGGGCTGTCGTTGCCCTTGAGTCTTCGTCCTTGCCGGTGACGAGGCCCGCGCTCGGTCGCCTGGCCCTCGAGGCACCGGACCTACCGCTCGGGCGCTCTCCTGCTCGACGAACGCGATCAACCGGACGAGCAGGTCGGGTGGACAGCGGAGGCGCCGATCGACCGCTCGCAGTTTCGCGAATGGGGCGAGCGCAACGTTTGCGAAGTAGAAGTAGCTCGTGCTCGTGAGCCCGATCGCACGACCGTCACGAGAACCGACCTCGACGGTCACGTGCCGATAGCTTTCGCGGTGCGTGCTGGTCATCGCGATCACTCGGGCGCCGTCGTCGAAGGCGCGAAGAACGATCGCGCGTCGAGGCTTGCCCCCGTGCTCGACCTCGACGACATCGCCCGCCCTCGGCGGCCAGGACGCGTCAGTCATCGAGCACGGGGTCGCCGAGGAACTCGGCGTGCCCAGTCGCGCGAGCACGTTCCGCAAGCGCTCCGAGCCGAGCTTCCGAACGCGCGTACGTCTCGCGGGCCACGGCCAGCTTCTCGCGGTCTGCAGTCGGCACGAGCTCTGGCGGAACGGCATCCGGATGCGCGAACGCGAGCAACAGTAGTTCAGCCCGCACACCGTCGAGCTGGATCCCCGCCAGCAGCTTCGAAAGCCACGCCGCGACGCCTGCACCATCACGGATGCCCCAGAGGGCCGCGCCGGCGACGTGCCCGCGCTCGCTCGCGAGCAAGGTCGCGCCGAGCACGGCTGGCATCCGGCTGAGATACTCGCTCGGCGGTACGTGCGGAGGCGGTTGGGTCGGTAGGTCGCGCGCAGCCTCCGAGATCGTGCGGCCGAGGGACCGTTCGAAGCACTCGCGCAACAGACCTTGAAGTCGTCGGTGCTCGATGATCTCCGCGGTCGCGCCCGGGTCCGCAGGGACCGGTCCGCGCTCCAGCACCTCCGGATGTTCATGCGCGAGCCGGGCTATCGCACGATCGACCTGGGGCCTGAGCGCGTGATAGCGGCCCGACTCGAGCAACTCGTCGATGGTAGCCCGTGCCGCCTCGGCGTCGTCCGCGTCCGCGAGCACGGCTAGCATCCACCCGGCGACGTGCTCGAGCGCCGCCACGATCTGCGCTTCCGCACCCGTTACCGTCGGCCGATCGACGCGCACGCGCTGCGCCGCAGCGACCGCAAGGAGCTGCACGTCCACACCGGCGAACGTAGTATCCACGCGTGAATCATGGGCGGCCTCGGGGTCGCTGTCACGCCGTGGGCGCTCGTGGCGATCCCGACCCGCCGTATTGAATAGGCTCCACGCGCACACGTTGAATGCGCCGTCATCACGATGCGCGGAGGTGCCCGGCGAGCCTGAGCGCCCGGGCGGCGCCCCCTTAGCCCAACCGAGTCGGCCCTTGGGGGCGTCGCGATTCCTCAACGCCGTGCAATGACCTCGCGCGCTGCGACCGCACGCCGATGCGAAGCCGTGAGCTCCCAAACGGAGAGCCGCCCCTTCGTCGCGATCGGCCCCGCGAAGCCACGACGGCCGTCACGACTGCGACACGCGAAAGCGCCGCGGAGCTCGAGTAACCCGAGTACCATTTCATCCTTGTCCACAGGAACATCGACGCGGGCGACTGCGGCGCTCGCGATGCTCGCGTGCCTCGTGGCGGCCTGTTCGTCGCCGGTCCCTCCCGCCGATGCGGGAAATGACGCCGCGTTCGGGGATGGAGCGACGTTCGATACCGGAACGATCGATGGCCACACGCGCGACGCCAGCGCGGTCGATGCGCGCGCGAGCGACGTCGGCATGAACGACGCCGCAACGATGGACGACGGCGGTACGAGCACGCGCGACGTCGGCATCGACGACGCCGCGACGATCGCCGACGGCGGTGCGAGCACCAGCGACGTCGGTATGAACGACGCCGCAACCATAGACGACGGCGGAGCGAGCGACGCTGCGTCGAACGACACCGGGTCGAGCGACGCCGGACCGAGTGACGCCGCGACGTTGGGCGACGGCTCGGCGAGGGACGCCGGCTCGAGCGACGCAGGGACCGACGCTGCCGCCGACGATGCCGGGACGGTCGTGCGGCCTGCCCCTCCTCGGCTGATTCGCCCGCTGTCCTCGACGTACGCGACCTCGCGGCGGCCCACGTTCGCGTGGACTTTCGACGGCGCTCCAACCGCCTCGACCGTCCTGATGCTCTGCGAAGACCGCGCGTGCTCGCGAGTCATCGACGAGCAGGTGGTCGCCGGAACCTCTTGGCGCCACGCAACGGACCTCGCCCCCCGCGTCTACTTCTGGCGCGTGGAGCGGCGCGATGCGGTCACGCTACGAAGCCATACGTGGGCCGTGCACGTGCGCGCGCCGGCCGGTCTCTCTACGGACTCGACGACCGGATCCGTGGTGGACGTCAATGGGGACGGCCTGGCCGACGTCGCGCGAGGCAACCAGACGGGCTTTGGCACAGGCAGCGATAACTCGATCTGGATAGTGTTCGGCCGGACAGGTGCGCTGCCATCGGCGCCCGATGTCGACCTGATGCTCCCGGACGCTCACGGGCTCAGCGGATACTGGTCGCACATGGGTGACCTCGACGGCGACGGATTCACCGACATCGGTTTTGCACCGACCAGCAGCTCAGGGCGCAACCTGATGGTCGTCTACGGAACCGCCGGTGTGTTCGACGCGAGCCGAGTGCAGGAGTCGACCGTGTCGTGCCCGGAATATCTGCGTCCGGGCGGCGGCGATGTGAACGGCGACGGATATGCGGATGCCTTCTGCGGCAGCGCTGGGATGGGCGTCGGCTCGATGATCCTCGCGACAGGCTCTCCCACGGGAATGACGACGTCGATGCCCTTGCCCCGCCCGGGCGGCGCGACGCTCTCGAACTGTGCGTGGGGTCGCTTCGGCGACTCGAACGCCGATGGCGTGTCGGACATGTACGCGAATTGCCAGTTCACCGACCGTCCAGGACGCATCGACTTCTGGGTGCCCGGGAGCGCGGCGCTGACGACCGCGGTCGAGATCACCGTGAGCATCATGGAGACCCCAGTGGGCGACATCGATGGTGACGGCTATCCCGACGCTGTTGGCCCATCGACCGTGCGATACGGAGGCGCGTTGTTCCCGATGGACCCTCCGGTGGCTCTTGACTCATCGCTCTCGCCTATCTGGTTCCTGTCGGGAGTCGATCTCAACGGCGACGGTCTCAGCGACATCGGCGACTCGGACAACGTCATCTTCGGAGCGGCACGAGGCATCCCGATGCTCAACCGTGCGGTGGGTGAGAGCATCATCACGAGCGCCGGTGACTTCGATGGCGATGGCATCGACGACCTCGTGAGCGTGCCCGGCAGCGACGGGACGATTGTCCACCTCGTCCGGGGCGGAACGAGCGCGTTCACGATCGTCCCCGGCACGCTACCGATAGGCGCGGCCGGCCTCTCGTACTTCGTCAGGAACAATGGCTGACGACGGAGCCGAAGCGGACTCGTGACGCAGAGACTGAGAAGGCACTTCGCATCGGTCTCCGAGACCGAGCGGCCGCGCGTTCGCACGCTTCGGGTTGATCCTGGACGCGCTGTGCCAGGACAAGGCGCTCGATGCTGTCGTGAAGGAGCTCGGGATCAACGCCAAGCCAGGCGTGCGTGATCGGCACCGTGGCGTGTGATCGGTGCCTGACACCGGTCGGAGGCGCTGGTTCTTGTCCTAGCTTGCGCTCGATTCCTCAGCTGGCCCGGCGTCCACCCCGATCGCATCCGCCAGCGCCGCGTCCGCCTGCACCACGAACTCCAGCACCCGCTTGGTGTCGCTGAACGCGATGTCTGCCGTCAGCTCCGCGTTCAGCTCGCGCATCACGAAGCGCACGGTGTTGTCCTTCTCCTTGTGCTCCGCTCCCGGCAGCGGCCCGTCCTTGTGGCTCTTCCAGTCGCGCCAGAGAAGATCGTCGATGCGCTGGTAGCGCGCGGCGGGAACCAAGATCATCTGCCAGACGAAGCGCTCGGCGGCTTCGTCGAACTCGATGCCGAAGCGGACGTCGGCGACGACCTGGAAGTTCGTCCCCTTCTTGAAGCGCACCTGCGCGCGACCGATCGCGAACTGACCGCTGAGGTAGCCGGTCGACTTCGACTCGTTCTCGATCTCGCGAGGCAGATCCAGGCGCACTCGCGCCGTGGCCCAGGAGTCGGAGCGCGCGCGATGTGCGGCTCCGACGATGCCGGTGACGAACGCGCGCGTCTCAGCCGTGAAGATCTCTCTCGCCTTCTCCAGGTCGCCTGCGCGTTGCGCGATCACGAGGCTCACTTCGCTCAGGCTGCTCATGCTGTTGCTCCTGTGGGGCCGGGAAGAATCTCGAAGATGCAGGTGCGTTGGCGGTTGGGATGTTCTCTTGTCTCGTAGCGAAAGAGACCCCTACGAAGGCCATGGCGTGTCGGTGACTGCAGGCGTTCACCGAGCTCACGCGACAGCACCAAGAAGACGCGTGCCGTCGGCCACGGCACTGCAACTTGTCCCTTCGTGAATACGCGAAGCGACGCGTGGTCCTTCAGTTCCTTCTGGATGCCGGTCAGCACGTCGGAGACCTCGAAGTGCCCTTCAGCGCCAGTCGAGGCGTCGGCCACGACCAGATCATTGTGCGAGGCCTTGCTGCCGCTGCTCGTAGTGGGATGGCAGACGCGCACCTCGTAACTGCGCAGATTCACGTTCGCCCAAGCCAATGCATCGAGCAGCCGCTCGAGCGTCGCGCACTGGTTCACCACCTCCACGAAGTTGTGCTCGCGTGCGCTCACAAGCTCGGGGCAGGGGGCAACGATGTCCACCACCACGCGCTTGGCACGCGAGCCCCAATCATCGAGGTCTCCGCGTCCGAGTTCGGTTGATTGCGCTCGAGCGGCCGAGGCCAGGTAATCGTGCGCGGCGCTCAATTTTTCGATAGCGGTGGGGATCGAGGTCGGCGAGAGGATCGGCTGGACGATATGCCCGCTGCGTGTTCCCCGGCTCATGCGGACTCTCCTATTCGGGTAGCGGCTCGAGCCTCGGCTCGGAGCATCACGGACGCTGCCGTCCTCAAGTAGGCGGACAGCACTACGGTCTCGGTCTCCGTGCGTCCCTCGTCGGGCGCAGCGAGGAGCGCCGCGACGAGATCGAGGGCGGAGATCGACTGGAACGACGTGCACGATGCGGGCACGCCGTTCGGGGACAGGAACAGGCCGGCGATCAGGTGGTCGCTCGACGCGACCGCGCGCGTCTCTTGCTCGTCGTTGAAGTGCCGCTTGTTGCGATGCGCTTCGAGCCAGGCCCAGTACGCGCGGGTCTGCTCGTTGTGCTCGCCGGCCCGCACCTTGTTCTCGATCGCGATCGTGAACCCGTGCCCGAGGATCACGAGGTCGATGCGATCGAGGCTGTTCGAGCCCTCCCACTCACGACCAAAGACGTACTCACGGCGTACGGACAGGACTCCGGATCGGACCGCCGCAGCGATCCGGCGACGCCACTCTTCGATCGCCTCTGCACCAGCGCGTGGGCCGATGGCGGGGGATGGAATGTGCGAGCAGAGATGATGCAGCGCCGCGGGCGCGACGTGCGGCGCCCGCTTTGGATCGAGCAGCCACGCGATGAGATCCGTGTGCGCGTTCTCGTCGCGCTCCTTGCGGAAGATCCCGAGGAGATTCGGCGACGGGTAGCGGAGCAGTCGCGCGAGCCGCGTGCATCGTTCTCGCCCGAGCCGGTGCTCCACGCTACGCGCGAGAGCGACGTCGAGGTCCGCCATCACCGTGCGCGCAGAAGCGAGAGCAGCCTCGGGTTGGTACGCGTCCGCGACCGCGGCGACGGCCGAGCGCGCGGCGAGGTCGGTGCGAGATGCGGCGTTCGCGATCTCTTCGAGGCCGCGGAGAACGCTCGCGCGGTCGTGCCCGAGACCCGCGCCGGACGCGCTGACGATCGAAGGACGGGAGAGCGCGTCGCGCACGTCGTCGAGCGTCTGCCTCAGCGCGTCGAGGTCGAGCTCGACGCCAGCGTACGTTCCCTCCACGCATGCAGTATCTCCCAGGTCTTCCTTGCGCACATCACCCCGTTGGGGTGTGTGCATTCGGAACGCTGCGCGTCGAACGGCGCCGCGCGAGGCACCCAAGGACGGCCCGGCTCGCGTGTCTCCCTCGCAATGTGGAGATCCGCAGCGCTCGTCGTGCTCTCGCTCCTCGGTGCGGCTGGCTGCGCCGAAGCAGCGGCGACGAGCGTGTCCGCGACGCGACCTGTGATCCCCGTCCTCGTGTCTGCGCCGGAGCTGGGCGTCGAGCGAAGGCGCACCTGTCCGCCGCGTCTCGTCGGCGCCACGACTTCGGCCGCGGTGCCGCGGGTTCCTTCGCGCGTAGCAGTGATGGACGCCATCAACGCGATCCGCGCGGCGGCGCTGGCGTGCATGAGCGGCGAGGGTCACGGCGAGCTGCGGCTGATGTTTGACATTGCTTCGAACGGCGTGCCGATCGAGGTCGGCACGCAGAGCCGCAGCTCGGTCGCGGAGCTCGTCAGCGATGAAGCGCTCGACTGCGTAGAAGAGGTCCTGTGCGGAGCCGCGCTGGACCCGTTCACGCTCGAGCACCTCGCCTTCTGGTATCCGCTCGGGTACTAAGGCTCGTCGGCCCTCACCTTGGTCCTCTCCCACGCGCGCGGGCGAGGAGACGCGGCGACGTACGTCGGAGCTCACGCCGCGAGCCGGAAACTCCGCGCGCCGACTTCTCCGCGTTCCTCCGACGCGCGAAAACTCGGCGCGCGCACTCGCGGCGAACCCGATTCGCGCGAGATCTTCACGCTCGCATTTCTGCCGTTCGTGCCGAGCCGCGAAGTCCGCGGGCGCAGTCTGGAAGAAACGCGGCAGGGCGAAGACTGCGCGCGCGCACCTCGCGAGCTTCACGGTTCGCCGGGATCCCCGCGCGCGGACTTCTCCGCGTTCCCCGAATCGCGACGACTGCGCGCGCACACCTGTTCGAGATTCCGGGCGGGCGCGAGAGTGCGCGCGCGGGGCTGCGGCGCTTCGCGGTGACGAAAGATCCGCGCGCGCGCCCTTCCGGCCAATCCGACTGAGCCGAAAAGTCCGCGGCGGGAGATTTCGGCTCGATTCGTTCGGCGGGAAGTCCGCGCGCGCACTTTTCCCCTCAGCGGCCTCGCCGGATACCTCTTTCTTCTCGCTCGCCCCACACCCCCAGCCGCGGTCGCGGCCCGGGAGAATTCTTTTTTCAGAAAACCGACGCAACGCCCGCCTCCCGGTCTCGATAAGCCGAGCACGACGGCAAGAAGCAATGGCGCTTCGAGGCTGCTCCGCTCTGAGAGGAGCTCCTATGTCCATGCAGAACCTGGGTATTCCGGAGATGACCCAGCTCTCCACGCCTCTACTGACTGTGGGAACCAGTCAGCATGTGGCGGTACAAG
>JAYVCF010000499.1:0-6498 GCA_043750095.1 Deltaproteobacteria bacterium | reverse complement strand
GCGAGCCGCTCGACGTCGAGCTGCTCGCCTCGGGGTCCACGGCCGGCTCGACCATCTTGCGTAGGCGCTCCAGCTCGGCCTCGGTGCGATCTTCGGCGTGAATGAAGTGAGGCCGCGCTCCCTCGATCGCTGCGACGAGCTCGTCGAGCTTGATGTGCACCGCCCGGAAGTCCTTGTTCTGCGCGCGCTGCAGCACGAACATGAGCAGGAGCGTCGCAAACGTGGCGACGAGCCCCGCGACACTCGCCCAGTCGCGCGACCAGTCGAGCGCCCAGCCCGTCACGATCAAGAGCGCGGTCGCGAGCAAGATCGCGCCAGGTGATGCGGCCCAGCGTGCCGAGGCGTGAGACCAACGCTCCACGACGCCGGGGGGCGTCCGAGCGCGACGGTGCTGATGTGGCTTGGTCATGCGCGAGTATGCATAGCGAGCCCCGTGCCCGGCCTCCGCATCGTCGAGCGCGGACGAACTGCGCGCGTGGCAGCCGAGCGCACAGTCGCGTCGGTCCCAGGTGTGACGTCGCCGTCCCAAGGACTCGCTCGCGTGACCGTCTCTGCTCGTCGTTCGATTGGCGCGTGATTTGCGTGGCACCCGCGCGTGGAGCCCCTCATGAGTTCGAACGAATTACCCACCGCGTCCGACGAGGTCGTTCTGCGCGAGCTCTCGCGCTGAATCGACGCGTGCCGTACGTGTGAGCTCTACTGCACGATCGCGATGGACGTCGCGGCGACCGTCGAGCACGAAGCGGGGGAGCGCGGCGCGACTGCCCTCCGCGTCTGTGCCCTGCTCTGCGATGCGACCGCCTCCTCCATCGCGCGGCTGCGCAGACCCGACGTCGAGCCGGTCGCCGAGGCGCTGCTCGCGTGCCGCCTCGCCTGCCGTGCCGCCGGCGAGCAGTGTCGGCGCCAGTCGGCCGTCGCCTGCTGCGACGAGTGCGCGGATGCGTGCGGCGCCTGCGCCGCGATCTGCGAGTCGCTCCTCGCGCGGACGGAGCTCGCCGCGGCCTGACCCGCTCTGCGCGACGCCTCAGAACGCGACGCTGCAGCGCATGCCGACGTCGGCGAACGAGCTGCAACGAACATCGCCCGCGCGCCGCTCGGTCTGCGCGCTCGGAGCGCCGAGGATCAAGCCGAGCCCCGTCGCCATCAGCGCGCCGCCCGCGACGAACCCGACGTAGACGAAGGGGAGCGCGAGTCGATAGCGGTTCTGGAGATCGAAGCAGGTGGGCGCGTTGCCGGGCAACACGTTGTCGGTCCCCGCGTCGACGGTGCACGCGCCACTGTCGATGTTCGCGTTCAGCGTGCCGACGGTGCTGGCCCAGATACCGGTCGCGACCGCGCCGCCGATCACGAGCACCACGCCGGTGATGAGACTCGCCCACCCGAAGTCGCGATAGACGCCTCCGGGATCTTCGACGCGCGCGACGCTGCCGCCACCGCCCGAAGTCGCGCGAACCAGCGTGACCTCGATCGCCTGGTCTTCGCCACCCTGGACGCTCAGGCGACGCGTCGCAGAGTCGTAGCCTTCGGCGCGCACGACGATCTCGTGATCTCCGAGATCGAGCTCGACCGATCCACTCTCCGCGGGGACGCCATCCACCTCGATGAGCGCGCCCTCCACGCTCGCGAGCACGGTGAAGTGACCCACGAACGCTCGCGCGCGCGCCAAGAGACCCGTCACTTCCGTTCGCATCTCGTCCGTGAGTGGCGAGCGCTGATCCGCGAGCGACGAATCGAGCCACTGCACGCACTCGCGATAGCGACGGAGCTCGAAGGCCGCCTTGCCCAGCGCTCGCTCGCTTCGTGCGGACGGCTGCAGCGCATGGACGCGAAGAAAGAGCGCATAGGCTTCTTCGTAGTTGTGGCCGTCGTACTCGGCGACGGCCGCAGCGAGAAGATCGTGCACGTCGTCTTGGGCGGCGACGCGTGCGGGCGCGACGATCAAGGAGAGCAGGAGCAATGCGAGCGTGACGCGCATGGGGCGAAGAATAGACGATCGCAGCGTCAGAAGTCGTCCACCGACACGCTACCGGCGCGGTGGGTGGGTGCCGGATCGGGATCGTGTACTGCGCCCGCGGGGGGAGTCGGTGCGCCGGTCGCCGACGCTTGCGTCCGTACGCCCGCCGCCGCAGCTGCCGTCGTCGTCGTCGTCGTCGCGGATGTCGTCGCGGGCACCGTCGTGACGGCGTGATCACGTCGGTGAGGGTCCCGGTGCGCGTCGGGCGCGACGGCCACGCTCGAGGGAGGGACCTCGGCCTCGCTGGGTGGCGGAACATCCGTGGCCGTCGGCGTGAGAGTCGGCGTGACAGTCGGCGCGGCGCTCGGCGGTGGTAGCTCGGCGGCAACGATGGTGGTCGGAGGAACGACAGCAGCGCTCGACCCGGTCGCAGCGATCCCGGAGGCCGCCGCCGTCGGAGTCCCCGCGCCAGAGCCACCGAGCATGAACGCCGCACCGCTGAGCGCGACCACCAAGACCAACGCGATCCCGACGGCCATCACCCAACCGCGGCTCGACCTCGAAGCGGGCCGATCGGGCGGCGCCATGCTCGGCGTCGCGAACGGCGTGGCGGTGACTGCGCTCACGCGCGGCGCGGCCGCCATCATGGTCGCAGCCATGACCGCCTGCGGGTCCGCGTGGCCGGGGCGCGTGGCAGTCACCTCGGGGTTCGGGGGGTCGCACGCACGTCGCAGCGCCTCGGCGAACGCGGCCACCGATTCGTGACGGCCGGCAGGATCGCGATCGAGCGCTTTGCCGAGCACATCGCTGAGCGCGCCGAGCTGTGGCTTCACGTCGCGGAGCGGCTTGATATCGCCCATCACGACCGCCAGCACGACCGTGGTCGCCGTGGCGTCGCTCGGAATGTCGAACGGGGGGCGTCCCGCGAGTGCCTCGTAGGTCATCACCGCCGTCGACCAGAGATCGCTGCGCGGCCCGATGTCCTTCGTCTTCCCCATCGCCTGCTCGGGCGACATGTAGAGCGGCGTGCCCATCACCGAGCCCGTCTGCGTCGCCGATCCCGCAGCGCCATCGGTGAGCTTCGCGATACCGAAGTCGAGCACCTTGGGGACGATGCGTCCGCCTGGAGCGAGGCTGAGGTAGACGTTGTCTGGCTTGATGTCGCGATGGACGATCCCCGCGGCGTGCGCCGTGGCGAGCGCATCGCACACCGGGCCGATGATCGCGAGCATCTCTTCTTTGTCGATCGTCCGCTTGTCTTCGAGAAACTGCGCGAACGATCGGCCCTCGAGGAATTCGAGCACCATGAACACGCAGCCATCGGCCGACACGTCGATGTCGTGAACGGCGACCACGTTGGGATGCTGTAGGCGAGACGTAGCCTGAGCCTCGCGCAAGAACCGATCGACGACGTCCGTCGATTGCGAGAACTGCGCGTGAAGGAACTTCACCGCGACGCGCCGACCGAGACGCAGGTGCATGCCGTCGTAGACGACGCCCATGCCTCCCTCGCCGAGCACGCGATCGAGGCGATACTTCCCGTCGATCACCGTCCCGAGACGGTCGGCTGAAGTCAGGAGCGGCATCGCGTCATCGCCATCCAGTCAGAAGACCCGAGACTACCATGCTTGCTTGGCTCTCAGCCGCGAGCGCGGCGACGTGCCAGGAGCCCGAGGACGGCCGCGAAGAGCCAGATCGGCGAGAGCCCCCCACCGGCGCGGCCCACCTCGCACTTGCATCCGCTGATGTGGTGATGGACGGGCGCGCCGCCGTCGGTGCCGGGGCCACCGTCCGTGCCGACGACCATCCCCGTGTCGACATCGGCCGTGCCCGCGTCGCACACGCCGGACGTCATGCACATCATCGCGCTGCACATTCCCGGCGTTCCGCATGCCGTGCACGACATCGTCTCGCGCGCCGCCGTGCAGGTGCCATCGGCGGTTCCGCCGTGGGCCGTACTGCACGCCATGCAGTCGTCGGCGACGCTCTCACCACAGGCCGACGCGCAGCACACGCCGTCCACGCAGAACCCGGACGCGCAACGTTCGGCCAGCGTGCAGCCTGTCGCGACGGCGAGCGGAAACGGAAACACTGCCGCGAAGCCCAGCGTGCCCATCGGCCTCGGCGCGCCGCCGAGAAGCGACGTGGCGGACACCGCGACGGACGTGCCGAGCTGATCTCCGCCCATGCCGGTCGACACGTAATAGCTCGAGGCCTCGTGCCAGGAACCGTCCGTCCTATCGAGAGAGAAGAGGTAGACGGATCCCGTGTCGGCGCTCGTACCGTCGTGGTTGGGTGAGCCGACCACCACCGCATCGTCGGTCGCTGCGATGCTCGAGCCGAAGTGATCGCTCGTGGATAGACCCGCAGGCACGAGCGGCATCCCGGCGTCAGGCCACGCGGCACTGCTGTTCGCGCGCGTGATCACGTACGCCGCGCCGTGGCTACTCTCTTCGCTCGCTCCGATCGCGGCGAACAGGCCCGACGGTGAGATCGCCACCGCGCCTCCGAAACTGCCGGCCGATGGGCCGGTGAGCGTCGTGCCTTGCGTGTACGACGATCCGTCCGTCTCGAACGTGTAGACTTGGTTCGCGCCCGGCGCGCCGACGAGCACACTCGTTCCACCCACGGCGACGGACGTGCCGAAGAGCGCGCTGGCAGCGATCGCAGCGGGCGTGGTGATCTGCGCGGTCGTCAACGCGCCCGCCAATTGGAACACATACACCGCGCCGACTCGACCACCACCGCTGTCGGGCGCCCCGATCACGATCGTGTCCATCGAGATCGCGACCGACGCGCCGAAGCTCGTCGGTGCGCCGCTCGGCGCCGCAATCCGAGCGCTGGTCCAGGCTGGCGTGCCTCCGCCGCGCGTCAGGATCCATGCCTGCCCGGCGAACGAACCGTGGTTCGGGTCTCCGACGATTGCGGTCGATCCGGCGATCGCGATGCTCGAACCGAACTTGTCCATCGTCGCGCTCGCGACGGGCTCGGGATCGGTGATCGTCTGCTCCAGTATCCACGTGGCAGGCGCCGTGCGGTGGTACGCGTAGACGGTGCCGTGCGTCGCGCCCGTTCCGGTGCCCGGCACTCCGACGAGCGCGATGTCTCCGGCGATCGCGACGGCGGCACCGCCGTGCGTCGCCGAGCCGCTGACCGGGGACAGTCTCGCTTCTTCCCGCGCGAGCGGCTGCGCAGACGCGACGGACGCCGAGAGCACGAGGGTGAGCGCCGCGGACGCGCAGGCGAAAGCATTTCGGTGATCCAACATCGCGGTCAGCGCGAACGATACGACGAGGCCCACGCGCTCCGCCACCGCGGCGTTGCGCGGGCGCGACGAGTGCAGGCGGTGCGGCTGCTGCGTGAAGGTGGGCACCGCGACCTTGCCGAAGCTGCCGATCGGTTGACGAGGCCGCCGTGATCCTACGCGTGCATCAACGCACGACGGCTTGCGCAACGATGCGCTCTTGGCCGGGCACGCGGCTCACGCTCGAGCGCGCCACTACCGCGGAGTTGGCCGCGATCGAAGCGAGTTGGCGATCAGGACGTGGAGCCGCCGAGGCTCACTGGCGATGGACGGACATCGCGGCGCTCGCCGACGAGACCGTGATGGTGATCCGCAACGGTGCGGACGTGATCGCGCTCTGGGCGGGTCGAACGACGGGCGAGGTCGGCCGCGCTGCCTACGTCCTCGATTACCTCGAGGTGGCGCCGGACACGCGTGGTCGCAAGCTCGCTGGCCCAACCGCGATGCTCCTGTTGGCGCACCACGCGATCGCGACAGCTCACTCGTCGGTCGTCCTTGCCGCGCTCCCCGAGCGCGTCTCCTGGTACCTCCGACTCGGCGCCGTGCTCGCCGTGGGCGCGAGCGTGCCGGAGGGTCTCGTTCCCTTGCGCTTCGACCTGCCGGTCCTTCAAGCTATGGAGAAGGTCCTCGATGCCACCCGCGAAAAAATCTGATCCGGGACTCGATGCCCCGCAGCGCGCGTTCGCCGCGTGGGCCGTCGCCGTCGGTGATCCGGGTGCGAACGTGCTCGCCTACCCGGGGGTGCAGCTGGCGGGCGCGGCACCGTCCGATCGTGCGCAACGCGCGGCGCGTGTGCTTCTCGCCGATCGCGGCGCATCGAAAGCCGACCTGAATGCGTTGGCGCTCGCCCTCGACGCGTTCGTCCCGAGCGCGCGCCCACGCGCCCGTCGCAGAGCATCGAAACGCGCCGCGTGAGAACCGTCGGGTGATGCCGGGTGACGGGTGCTCGCGACGAGCTGTCGAACACCTTAGCGCGACGAGCGTTCACGTGACGCGCGTCACAAAACCAGCGTCGTAAAAACCAGCGTTTATCAATTGGGTACGTCGGAGGAGAAGGGATTCGAAAACACCTTAATTTCAGGCAGTTCGCGGGATCGTAGAGGAAATCGCGGAAACGCGTCGGCGGAGCGGGACGGCACTTCCCGCGAGATCACACGAGTTCCGGCCGGAGTTCCGGACGACGTTACGCGCGTCACGCTCGCGCGGGCGCGCGAGGCGGTGCGCGTGCTGCACGAGGGCG
>JAYVCF010000498.1:0-14467 GCA_043750095.1 Deltaproteobacteria bacterium | reverse complement strand
CCCGTCCCCGAGAGCGGCCGCAACCTCGAGACCTATCGCTCGGAGCGCGGCTACGGCAGGACCGACGCGCACGCGGTCTTGCTACTGCGCTTCGAGGTGCTCGCCGAGCGGGACCTTCCGACGGCGCTCACCGTCGATCGCGCGCAGTACGCCGCCGCAGGCGTTCACATCACGTCCGACGAGCCCACGACCCAGGCCGGCGCGCCCGGCGTGCGCCTCGACTCGCTCAGCACCACGGATGACGGCGAGGCGCTGCGGACGCTCCAGCTCTTGGTGCTCGACGGCTCCGCGTTCTACTCGGTGCACTGCGGCGGCGGGGCGGCGAGCTATCGATCCTGGCGGAGCGCGTGCGAGAGCGCGATCGACTCGTTCCGCGTCGTCCACGCCCCGTGACCGAGAGCGAAGACGCGCTCAGCTCAGTCGGCCGAGCTCGTACGTTCGGCCGTAGCCGCGCGTGAGGTTCTCGATGTGCACGGTGACCGCGCCCGTGGGCTCGTAGCGATAGGTCTCTTCGATCTCTTCGCCGCTCAACGCCGCGCTCGGCGTCACGGCGCGATCGAGATCGTCGCGATCGCGGAGCGAGGGATCGTAGGGAAAACAGACCTCGCGCCAGGGCGTGAGCTCCCCGGTGGGGCCGCCGTCTGCGTCGAGCGCCGAGCACTCGAGGAAGCGGAGGTGACCCACGGTGTGACGCGGGTGGTAGCGGCGGCGCGCCACGCGCTCGGCGCCCGGCGCGGCTTCGTCGCTCGACGCGTCCTTGCCGAAGATCGGATCGAAGATCTTGTCGCGCCCGCTCTCGCCCTCGCGCCACACGCCGAAGTGTCGCGTCATCGCCTCGTGCACGAGGATGTCGGCATCGGGATCGGCGGCCACCGCGAGGCCGATCGCCGTCGCCGCGTGTGGGATCGGCGCGACGAGGACCTTGCGGCCCAAGCGCAGTCGGAGCGCACGCAGAACGCCCGCGAACGACGCACCGCCACCGACGACGTAGACCGCGCCGAGCTGCCTTCCGTCTTCGGGATCGATGCCGTGCGCGGGCAGCGACGCGAAGAGGCGATCGATCATGGCGATGGTGCGCTCGACCAGCGGCTCGCAGGCCGCGAGCACGTCGGCAACCGGCAGCACCACGGGGCCCGCATCCGGCAGCGCCATGGCGAGATCGATCATCACGTTGCGCGACGTCGAGCTCATCGCCTCCTTGCCCGCCCGCGCCGCGTCTTCGAGCCGCGCGAGCGACGAGGCGGAGAGCGTGGTGCGATCGATCGACGCCTCCCGGAGCGCGAGATCGAGGATGGCCTCGTCGAAGTCGTCGCCGCCGAGGCGCGCGATGCCCTCGGTGGCGAGCAGATCGAAGCGTCGGCCACGGAGCGAGATCGCCGAGGTGTCGAACGTCCCGCCGCCGAGGTCGTAGACCACGACGTAGCGCTTGGGGCTGCGCTTGTTCTCGGTGCCGAGGTGGCGATGCGCGTACTCGATGCCCGCAGCGGTGGGCTCGTTGAGCACGCTCAGCACGTCGATGCCCGCGCGGCGAAACGCTTCGATGGTCGCCCAGCGCTGACGGCTCGTGGCGTTCGCGGGCACGGCGATGGCGGCGCTGAGCGGCTCGTCCGCCTCGATGCCGAGGCTCGAGCGCCGAACCCGATCGACCACGTGCGCGACATAGGCCGAGAGCAGCGCGAGCGCGGTCGGCCGCGAGGGCAGCTGCAGGATCGGATCGTCGGGCGCCACGTCGGCGATCGTTCGCTTGATCGAGCGCACGATGCCGCCGGCCGTACCGAGCCGCGCGACGGCGTCCCATCCGAAGAAGAGCACGCCGCGCTCTTCGACGGCGACGCCTGGGATCCACTCGCGGATGGTGCCGTCCACGTCGAACGACGCCAGCGGGTGCCGTCCCTCGTGCGCCGCCGCGACGACGGTGCGGGTGGTTCCGAGATCGATGCCGAGCCTCACCCCAGAGGTATAGCGCGGCCGCGGATCCGACCCGTGTTTTCGGCGAGCCCGAGGTGCGGGCGTCGCGCGGCGGTCACCAGTAGCCGGGCCACACGAGGGCGTAGACGATCAGCATCGCGACGAGGGCCGCGGCGAACCCGGCGGCTCCGCCGACGACCGGCGCGAGGATCGCGGTGCGCGCGTCGCGGGCTCGCGCGAACGCGGCGGCGGCGACGCTGCACCAGCCGCTCACGAAGAGCGGCACGGTGATGATCGCCACGTTCACGGCCACGTCCGGCGAGAGCAAGAGGACGACGGTCGAGAGGCCGGCGAGCGTTCCGAGCGCGACCCAGAGGACGGCGAGGCCGAGGCCGATCTGCGTGCGCGGCGCCTGGCCCGCGTCGACCGCACCTACGCCGCGCGCGCCCGCGTCGATCGGATCCTGCACGCGCTCGGTATATCACCAGAGGGTGATGGTGTACGTTTGCGCGCGTGTTCTGGCCGGGACAGCTCGGAAGCGGCGCGACGAAGGCGCTGGTCGTCGTGATGACGAGCGCGCTCGTCGTGGTGGGCCTGCTCAACGGCGCATGCTCGAGCACCCCGCCCTCGGGTCACTGCTGGCGCCCTGGCCTCTGCTACGAGGTCTCTTCGTCGGCGTCGTGCGAGCGGAGCGAGAGCTTCTCCAAAGGCGACTGCTCCACGACGCTTCGCGTCGGCGCCTGTGTCGGCGCGGACGAGCACCGAGTGTACCTCTACGCGCCGCTCCACGGGCTCCTGCCGCCGGACTGCCCGCGCTTCGTCGGAGCAGGCGCGCGCTACGAGCCCGACTGACGATCAACCGTGAGGCTCCTGCCGCCCGCCTCGGCGTAACGGACGAACCGCACGGGCGCCGCACCTGAGGCGAGGTGCCGCGGCGCGCGAGCGTACACTGCGCGTTCTCGCCGCCTGGGCATGCACGGAGCGCCGCGAGCGCCGCGGTCCACGATGTGCTGGGAGAGAGCCGTGATGCGAACGCCTCCGTCGACAAGCGCGCCCACGCGGCCCTACGTCCGCATGCGATCGCAGAGCGCCACCGACCCATCGCAGACCGGCTCGACCCCCCTTCGGCCCGAGGATCTCGTCGGCGTCGTCGCGGATGGGCCGGCGACTCTCCTCGAAGGGCGCTACCGCCTGATCGATCTCCTCGGCGAGGGCGGCATGAGCGCCGTGTACGGCGCGTACGACACGCTCCTCGAGCGCCCGGTCGCGCTCAAGATGCTGCACGTGAATCAGAACGTCCCGCACGACGTGCTGGTGCGAGAGGCACGCGTGCTCGCGGCGGTGCGACACCCGAACGTGGTCGCGGTCCACGCCTTCCACGAGGCGAACGACCCGCCGTTTCTGGTCATGGATCACATCGACGGCACCTCGCTCGACGTCCTGGCGAGGGAGAAGAGGCCGACGCTGCACGAGGCGCTCGGCTATCTGCGCCAGATCGCCGACGGGCTCGACGCCATTCACGCAGTCGGGCTCGTGCACGGCGACATCAAGCCCTCGAACGTGCTCGTCGATCGCAGCGGCCGACTCTTCGTCATCGACGTGGGCCTGGTCCCCATGCTGGAGCGCGCGTCGTCGCAAGAGGCGTTCGGAATCGGGACGCCGGCCTACATGGCTCCCGAGCGCGCGCTCGGCGCGGTAGTGGCGCGAGCCATGGGGCCACGGAGCGACGTCTATTCGTTCGCGGTGCTCGCGTTCGAGCTGCTGACGGGGACTCGGCCGCTCGAGGCCGCGCCGCCGCCACGGGATGGCGCGACACCGCGCGTCGCGCTCCCGCCCTCGGTGCCGAGCGAGGTCTCGGAGCTCGCACGCGTGTTCGACGAGCCCTTCGAGCGCGCGCTCTCGAGGACCGCTCTGGCGCGGCCGGCTTCCGCGGGCGCGTTCGTCGACGCGCTCGAGCGAGCCGCGCTGGCCGTCGACGCGCGAGGCCGCGCGCTGGGGATCCTCGTGGTCGACGACGAGCCCAGCGCGCGCACGTTGCTGACGGTCGTGCTCGGCTCGCGGCTGCGCGGCGTGGAGATCGAGACGGTGAACCGGGGCGCCGCCGCGCTGGAGGCCATCGCGCGCCGAGCGCCCTCGGTGATGATCGTCGATCTCCAGATGCCTGGCATCGCGGGGGCGGAGCTGGTGCGCGCGGCGCTCGCGATCGCACCCGGCTTGCGCATCATCGTCTGCACCGGCCACGGATCGGGACCGGAGTGGCGCGAGCTCAAGGAGTTCGGTGTGCGTCACTTCTTCGTGAAGCCCGTGGAGACCGACGACCTCGTGCGCGCGATCCGCGAGCTCGTGGACGGCACGCCTAAGCGAGATCCGCGTCGACTCCCTGTGTGAGCGGACGAAACGCGTGTACGACGTCGCCGCTGCCGTGGAGCAGCGTGACGAGCCCATCGGTGGAGACCACCACGGCGGTTCGGTGCGAGGGGTTGCCCTTGACCCAGTGAGCGGCCGATCGGTGCCGCATGCCACCGAGCCGGGCGACCGGCGTCGGCCCCTCGGTGCGGTTGACCGTGTCGATCATCTGAACCTCGACGCACTCCCGCTCCCAGCGAAGACGCGCTGCGAACGCGACGAGGCGTAGGTCGGCGCGCCCGAGGATGACGGCGCCATCCACGTTGGCCATGCCGCCGATCGCCCGCGCCATGCTGCGGAGGCGGTGATGCTCGAGCATCGCGCCCATGTTCGGGCAGCCGAGAGCGAACGGCTCTCGCGGACATGCGTGATGCTCGGCCACGTCGACGAAGCTTCGGCGTCGCCCGAGCGTGTCCACGACCGCGCTGATGGTGGGACCGAAGGTGTTCACGATGTGCCCGTCGGACCAGCCGCCGTCGTCGGGATCGGAGATCGCGAGCGTGCCGCCGTGTCCGCGTCGCTCGATGTCGCGCACGATGGCCCAGACCGCGGGCACGCGCGGATCACCGTGCGCGGCTCCGAGCGCGTCGGAGAGCGTGGTGATCGCGAGCGCCGTGTCGGCGGCCTCCACCGGCTCCGCGCAGTCGAGCGACCAGACGCGCTCGCCCCAGAGCGCCACGTGGATGCTCGCGGGCGCCGTCACGCGCACGACCAGCTCGGTCGGCACGGTGCGCCCGCTCGGATCGACGTCGGTCGGGATCGTCCAGAAGCCCCAGATCTCGTAGCGCCCGGGCGTGGGCTCGTCGATCAAGAGGCAGCTCGTCCAGAGGTCGGTCACGAGCGCGAGCTTGGTCAGCGTCTCCGGCTCGAGGACGACGGGCACCTCCAGCGTCTGCGTCCACGGAGCGCGGTGACCCATGAGGGCGCGCGGGACGAGCGACATCGAGAAGCGCAAGGCGCGGCGCTCCTCGACCTTGGTGCTCGCCGCGAACGCAGCCTGGACGGCATGGAGAAGCAGGCCCTTGCTGACGGGCGGAAACCGCTGCTCTGCCTCGCGATCGTGACTCGCGCCGCGACGCAGCGTGAGCCGCGCCAGGATGCGATCGGCGGCGGCGTCTTCGATGATGCGGATGAGATGAGGTGAACGTCCTTGCTCCACCGCCGAGATCACGACCGCCATACCGACTCCAGGTGCACGCGTCGATCCATCAACGACGACCAAGCACGTTCGCACCAACTGTGACGCAGCGCCGCGCTCAGTACTCCCAGCCGAGACCGAGCACGATGCCGGTGACGGTGCTGGAGCCATAGAACGTCGGATGCACGTCGACCGACACCGAGAAGCTGCCGAACACCAGCGCGGCGCGTCCATCGAGACCGAAGAGCGCGTCGCCGTTGTAGCAGCGCGCGCCCGCGTTCTGATCGCGGCAGCCCCAGGCGAAGTCGAGCGAGGGGCCGACGGCGAGATGGAACGGGCCCACACCGAAGCCCAGCATCCCGGAGTGCCAGAGCACGCCCTCGACCGACCCGCTGTTCGGGCCTCCCATGATGCTGCCGATGAAGCCTTGGCTCAGCCCGAAGAGCTCGAAACCGAAGATGTGGATCCCGAAGTGGACCCCGACGCCTCCCATCAGCCCATCGCTGCGATCGACGAAGCCACCGCCTTCGGCCGCCACCCCGGCGAGGAGGCGCACGTCCTGCGCTTGGGCAGGTGCGGCCGCCGCGAAGGAGAGGAGGAACGCGAGAACGATGGACAGGTGGTGGCATCGAGACATGCCGTTCCCTCAGCACGGCGCGAGCCAGCGGCGAACCGTCGATGCGACGCACCCCGCCGGCGGCAACCGGCTATAGACCGGGCGGTCGATGGTCACCGCCTGCGCTTTCATTCCGCTCTGGGACCGGCCGACCGAGTGGAAGCGACGTATCGCGATGATCCGCGAGGCGAGATCGTTTCTCTATCTCTCCACCTACTACGTCGAGCACGACGAGTACGGCATCGAGCTCCTGGACCTACTCGTCGATGCGCGGCGGCGCGGCGTCGCGGTCAACCTTCTGATCGATGGGTTCGGTCAGCGGCTCGGTGGCGTGGTGACCTCGCTAGAGAGCAAAGCCGCACTGGCGTCGAAGCTCGACGACCTGCGTCGCGCGGGCGCGCTCGTCACGATCTATCACCCGCCACACCGGCTTCAGCGCTGGCTCGGTGGCGGTCATCACGTGAAGATTCAGGTCTCCGACGCCGGCGAGGCGATCTTCGGGAGCAGCAACATCGCGCGCGCGTCGTTCGAGGGCTGGAACGAGTACTCGGTGTCGCTGCGCGGACCCGTGGTGCGCACGCTGCTCGAGAGCTACGCGGCCATCGGCGGCTCTGTGGACGCTTACCACCTCGCGCAGCTCGACTCGGCGACCGACGCGCGAGACGGCGACATCGAGCTGGCCTACTGGCTCTGCAATCCCAACGCGCTGCAGGGCATGCGGGGCCCGCTCGGCTGGCGCGGACCCAACCTCGTCACCGAGCGCCTGGTCGAGATGATCGCGGCGGCGCGCGAGTCGATCGCGATCACGAGCTTCTACTTCAAGCCCGAGGACTCGCTCGCGGTGGCGCTCGTCGCCGCGGCCGAGCGCGGCGTCCGCGTCGAAGTCCATCACTCTCATCGGGATGCGCTCCCCACCACCGAGCTGCCCTGGATCGCGGCCACCGCGCACTACGGCCGCATCTTCGAGGCGGGCGTCGACGTGTACGAGAACCGACACGGTGAGCACTCCAAGATCGTCTTGGTCGACGACGACTGGGTCGCGTTCGGCAGCTACAACTTCGAGCACGCGGCGCACGATCGAATGGCCGAGGCGATGCTCGCGAGCCGCGACCGCCGGGCGATCGATCCGGCGCGCGCCATATTCGCGGAGCTTCGCGAGGATCCAGCCAACGTGCGCGTCACGCCGCGGCTATTTCGCGAACTCTCCGCGCGCCTCCGAACGAAGCGCGCGCTCCTCGCGCCGCTCAAGCGCTGGATGTGAGCCCGTGTTCGGCTCCTCGTGGTGGGGTGAGCGCGAGCGCGCGCTTGGGGCACGCTGCGACACCCTCGGGGGCTAGGCTCTGCTCAGCGATCGCCCGCGCCGCGAGATGAAGTGGATGATCGCGACGAAGAGTGCCGCGCCGATGATCGACCACAGGATCGGGAACGGCTCCCCGCCGATCTGGATCGTGAGGGGCTCGGGGAGCCCGAGAAGATGCGCGATCCAGGGCCCGAGCATGGCGCCGATGAACCCGAGCGCGACCGAGACGACGAGACCGCCTCGCGTCCCGCCCGCGAGGGCTCTGCCGATGGCGCCACAGATGCCCGCGATGAGGATGAAGACGATGAGACCGGTGAGCGTGAATGTCATGGGAGATCCTTCGGACCCGACAACGCAACATCGATGCCGACCGACGTGAGGCCGCCCCCGAGCTGGTACGCAGCGTGCTGATGACCTCGTCATGAAATGGATGGGCGCCTATCTCGTCGGCTACGTCATCCTCCTCGGAGGTGTGCTCGCCGCGCTCTGGAAGGTCGGCGTTCTCGATCGCATCGGAGCCGGCTGGACGCTCATCGGCCTGACGATGGCGATCGGGCTCGGCGTCATCCTCGCCGTCGCCAAGAGCGGCAGCAAGGAGTCGATTCAGATCGAGAAGTAGCGCCGAGCGGCGCCCCCGAGCACGTCGCGATAGGCTCGTCGCGAGCGAGACGCGCGTGTTCGACTTCGACAGCTTCTTCGCATCGCGGCCCGTGATGTTGGCGCCCATGGAAGAGGTGTCCGACGCCGCGTTCCGTGCGGTCTGTCGCGCGCGCGGAGCGGACCTATGCGTGACGGAGTTCGCGCTCGCCGAGGCGCTGCTCGCCGGACAGGCCGACGCGGTGCGCAAGATCCAGCTCCGCGCGGGCGATGCGCCGACGGCGATCCAGATCTACGGCGCCGACGCCGAGAGCCTGGCGATGGCCGCCTCGATCGCCGAGCGCGCTGGCCCCGCGTACGTCGACATCAACTGCGGATGTTGGGTCCCCAAGATCGCACGCGGTGGCGCAGGCGCAGGCTGGCTCCGCGATCCGCGCGCGATGGTCGAGATGGCCACGTTGGTGGTCTCGCGCGTCGCACTGCCGGTCACCGTCAAGACGCGCATCGGCTTCGGCGACGAGAACACGATGCCGATCGTGGATCTCGCGCAGCGCCTCGAAGACGCGGGCGTTCGTGCGATCACCATCCACTGTCGGACCGCGAAGATGGGCCACTCGGGCTCCGCCGACTGGAGCTGGGCCCGCAGGGTGCGCGAGGTCGTGCGCATTCCGGTGATCGTCAACGGCGACGTGCGCAGCGCCGAAGACGCCAAGCGCGCGCTCACCGAGACGGGCTGCGCGGGCGTGATGATCGGTCGGCGAGCGATGGAGCATCCGTGGATCTTCCGCGAGGTGCGCGCGCGCCTCGATGGGCGGCCCGCGATGCCGCCGCCGTCCGTGGGTGAACGGATCGCGCTCTGCCGCGAGCAGCTCTCGTTGCTGGCCCGCGAGCACACGCCGGGGCGCGCCGTGCGCACGATGCGCCGCTACTACCCCGGCTATCTCTCGCGCTTGCTGGAGGCTCGTCTGCTCGTGAAGCGCCTCGCGGTCGCGAGCACCATGGACGCCGCGCTTCACGTGCTCGAGGAAGCGGAGTCGTGAGCGATCCGCCTCGCACCAGCGCTCACGTGCGCGTGATCGTCTACGAGCCGCGCGCGCGAACCGAGGGGGACCCATCGAGCAACGAGAGCTCGCCCAGGCTCGAGCTGATGACGCGGGCAGCCGCGATCCCGAAGCACGTCGCCCTGGCGGCGTTCCTCTTCGCATTGGCCGGCGCCAGCGCGTGGCTCGCGGTCGTCGGAGACGGCTCCGTCGCCGTGTGGAGCGCGCTCTGCGCCGCGGTGCTCTGGCCCGTCGCGCTCGGTCTCGTGCGTCTATTCCTTCCCTGCCGCGTCCGCCTCGATCGCGACTGGCTGCGCGTCGGGATGCGTCGCTACCCGATGCGCAAGATCTTCGGTCTGGCGATCGTGAGCCCGCCCGTGTTCCCCGATCGCCACAACGTGATCGCCCACCTCGACCACGGCGGCAACCTCTTCGAGGCGCCGAGCATCGGGATCGCGGTGCAGCTGCCGCTCGACGACGCCCGTGCAGTGCTCACGATGCTTCGTCGCGTCCACCGCCTCCGCGACGACGAGGCCACGTGAGCGCACCTGGGCCTCCGGCGATGAGGGGGCGGCGGCTCGATCGCTGTGAGCGCTGCCAGCAGCCCTTGCCCGTGTGCATCTGCGATCTGCTGCATCCGATCGCCATCCGCACGAAGCTGCTCGTGCTCGTGCACCGCAACGAGGCGTTCAAGACGACCAACACCGGTCGGCTGGCGGCGCTCACGCTGGGCGCCGGCTTCTTGCGCTGGGGAGAGCGCGGCGTGCCGCGACCTGCGCTGCCCGAGGGACGCATTCTCCTTCTCTTCCCCTCGGACGACGCGCGTGCGCTCGAGCCGCGCGATGGCGAGGGCGACGCCACCCTCGTCGTGCCCGATGGCACCTGGCCCCAAGCACGAAAGATCGCGCGACGCGTCGCCGCGCTGGCCGCCGATCGAGTGACCCCCGTGCGCGTGAGCGACGAGCGCGTGAGCGGCTACACGCTGAGGCACACGCAGCGCGCCGGCGTAGTGTCCACGCTCGAGTCGATCGCCCACGCGCTACGCATCCTCGAGGGCGAGCGCGGTCCCGAGATCGCGACGCAGACGCTCGCGCTCTTCGACGCGTTCATCGCGCGCCACGCCCCGTTCTCGGCGGGCCGCGAGCCGAAGAGCCGGCGCGAAGGGCCCGGGGATGAATGAGGTGGGCCTCGACCGGAGCGCGCCCCACCGCGTAGGCAGGCTTTGACTGCGCGGCGTGCTCCCGGCGAGACTCGCCACGTGACGAAGCCGATCGACGCCGCACGGGGTTTCTCTCGGCGCACGCTCTTGCGCGGCAGTCTGGCGGGCGGCGTGTTGCTCGGCGTCGGTGCCGCCGGGCTCGCGCTTCAACCCACGCGACGCGGAGCCGCGCCCTCGGAACCGCTGCGCGTCTTGACCGAGGACGAGCACGCGATCCTCGCCGCGATCGCATCACGCGTGTGTCCTCGAGCGGGGCCCGACGTGCCGGGCGCCGACGCGCTCGGGATCGCGCTCCAGGCCGATCGCCTGTTCGAGAACGCGGGGCCCGAGGCCACGGCCGGCGTGAAGTCGGCGCTCGCGCTCTTCGAGAGCGGGCTCGTCGGAGCGATGTTCTTCGAGCGCGCTCGGCCCTTCACGCAGCTCGCAGGAGAAGAACAAGACGCGATCCTGCTCGCGTGGCGTGACTCGTCGGTGACGCTGCGTCGCACCGTGTTCCGCGCCCTCTCGGCGCTGGTCTCGTCGCTCTATTACTCGGACGGGCGCACCTGGCCGGGGATCGGCTATCCCGGTCCGCCCGATCGACACGCCCTGCGTGATGCGTACTCCGACAACCTCGTCGATCAGCGTGCGCTCGCGGCCGCGGGCGACGGTCCCTGGGAGCCCGAGTCGTGAGCATCCATACCGGCGCGCACGTGGACCGCGACCTCACGCTCGAGTGCGACGTGTGCATCGTCGGCTCGGGCGCGGGCGGCGCCGTCGTCGCGCAGCGTCTCGCGACGGCGGGCAAGAGCGTCATCGTGCTGGAAGACGGAGGCTTCCACACCAGCGACACCTTCGATCTCACCGAGCGCAACATGATCGGCCGCCTCTACCAGGAGCGCGGCGCGCGCGCGACGGTCGATCAGAGCATGGCCATCCTGCAGGGACGCGCCGTCGGAGGCACCACCGTCATCAACTGGACGACGTGCTTCCGAACGCCCGAGCGCGTGATGCAACACTGGGCCGAGCACCACGGCGTCGAGGGCCTGACGCACGCGGCGCTGGTCCCGCACTGGGAGCGCATCGAGCAGCGGCTGAACGTGATTCAGATGCGGCTCGATCAAGTGAACCGCAACAACCGCAAGACCTGGGACGGCCTCGACGCGCTCGGCTGGCACAAGGATCTGCTCAGCCGAAACGTGAAGAACTGCGCGCACACCGGCTACTGCGGCGTCGGCTGCGTGATCGACGCCAAGCAGAGCATGCTCGTCACGTTCATCCCCGAGGCGGTGCAAGCAGGCGCGGAGGTCTACGCGAACGCCTGGGTCGAGCGCATCGAGGTGAGCGGTCGTCACTGCTCGGCCGTCGTCGCTCGGGTTCGCGACACGCGCGATCGACCGACGTCGCGCACGATCACCGTGCATGCGCGCGCGACCGTGCTCGCGGGCGGCGCCATCAACACGCCCGCGATCCTCTTGCGCTCGGGGATCGACCCGAGCGGCCGCACCGGCAAGCGCACCTTCTTCCATCCGGCCGTCGGTGGCGTCGGCGTATTCGCCGAGCGCATCGATCCCTTCGTCGGCTCGCCGCAGTACGTCTACTCCGATCAGTTCGTCGATCGCGGCAGCGAGCGCATGGGCTTCTTGCTCGAGGGCGCGCCCATGTTCCCGATGACGACGGGCAGCTTCGGGCGCGTGCTCGGCGCCGAGCGTCAGGCCGCGATGGAGCTCTTGCCCTACAGCGCGCTCACGGGCGCGCTCTTGCACGACGGCTTCGACGTGAGCGACCGCGACGAGGGCGCGACGATCGCGCTGGCCGAGGGAGGCCGCCCCGAGATCCACTACAAGTGGACCGAGCGCTTGATGGAAGGCCTGCGCGCGGCGACCAAGGCATGCCTCGACGTGCAGCTCGCCGCGGGCGCACGCCAGGTGTCTTCGGCGCAGCCGATCTACGCGCGCACGCAGGCCGAGATCGACTCGCTCGTCGCCGCCCAGTCGTACGGCCCCTGCCAGGTCCCCATCTTCGTCGCGCACTGCATGGGCGGCTGCGCCATGGGCACGGACGCCGCGACGAGCGTCGTCGACTCGCGCACGATGCGACACCACGCGCTCGACGACGTGTTCGTGATCGACGGCTCGGTGTTTCCCACCTCGTGCTCCGTCAACCCACAGATCTCCATCTACGGCCTCGCATCGTGGGCCTCGGAGCACGTGCGCGAGGCCGTCGGATGAAACGCGCGCTGCCGCTCTTGCTGCTCGTGTCGATGCTCGGCTGCGCGAGAGTCCCCGAGCACGATCCGGATCAGTGGCCGCTCTCGCGGATCGATCTGGTGCGCGAGATTCCGTCGGACGACCCGGCCGAGCTCACCTACCGCGGACACTGCTTGCCCTGTCACGGCGTGGACGGGCGGGGCGCGGGCGCGGTAACCGGCGCGGACTTCACGTCGGCGAGCGAGGGACCGCTCCTACGTACCGATACCGAGCTGCTCACTTCGATCCGTGAGGGTCGGCGCGGCACGATCGGCGTGATGCCCGCCCACCGCGAGATCCTCACCGACGACGAGATCGTGGCCGTGCTCGCCTACGTGCGACGCGCGTTCGGCCCGACCATCGTGCCCCTCGTGCCAGCGGAAGTGCCGGCGGAAGTGCCGGCGGAAGCGACCGAGGTCGACGCGGGCCCCTGACGCTCAGCGGCGCTTCACCGCCCCGTCCACTTCGGCTCGCGCTTCTCCGCGAACGCCATCAAGCCCTCCCTCGCGTCCTCGGTCATCAGGATCTGACCGAGCTGATCACGAAGGAATGGCAGCGACGATGCGAGGTCGCGATCCGCCTGCGCATGCCAGGCGGCCAGGCCCATCCTCAGCGCGGTGGGCGACTGCGCCGCGAGCTTTCCGGCGAGCGCGGCGATCTCCGCATCGAGCGACGCATCGGGCACGGCGCGGTTGATCAGCTCGATCCGCTCCGCCGTCTTCGCGTCGAGCTTGTCGCCGAGCAGCATCATCTCCATCAGGCGCCGCTTGCTCACCACGCGACGGAGGACGGCCATGATCATCATCGGAAACAAGCCGCGCTTGATCTCGGGCGTGCCGAGCACCGCGCTCTCGCCTGCGATCGCGAAGTCGCACGCCGCCACCAGTCCGAGCCCACCGCCCATCGCGACGCCGCGGATCCGCGCGAGGGTGGGCTTACCGATGGTGGTGAAGCGCTGGAGCAGGTCCACGTAGTCGCCGCGCGGTGGGAGCGCCTCGCGTCCCTGATCGTCGGGGCCGCTGCCCATCATCTTGAGATCGCCGCCGGCGCTGAACGCCTCGCCCGCGCCCGTGATCACGACCACCCGCACGCCGGCGTCGTCCTTCGCGTCGTCGAGCGCCCAGCAGAGCTCGTTCACCATCTCGGGCCCGAGCGGGTTCTTTCGCTCGGGCTTGTTCATCGTGATCGTCGCGACCGGGCCCTCGGTCGAGACGAGGATGGTGCGAAACGCGCGTGTCACGCGTTGACCGTCGCGGCGACCGCCGTCTTCTTCGCGTGTCCGACGTCCGCCGCGGCCTGGCGTCCGGCGGGCACGTCGTAGAGATGGAGGAGCTCTCGCGCCTCTTCCACGGTGGCCGGCTCGCGGCCGATGTCGCGCGTCATGCGCGCCGCGACCTCGACCATCGCTCCGTTCGACGACGCCATCTGACCGTTCGGCAGATAGAGGTGGTCTTCCAGCCCGGTGCGGATGTTTCCGCCGAGCACGAGCGCGCTCGCGAGCATGCGCCAGTGACCGTGCGAGATGCCGATCACCTCCCAGTCGCTCCCGGGCGGCATGATCTTGGTCTGGAACTGGAGCGACTCGATCATGGGCGGGATGCCGCCGAGCACGTTCACGATGAACGAGAACTGATACGGCGCGACCAGCGCGCCCATGTCGAGGAGCGGCGCGACGCCCTGCGTGTGCCCGCTGTCGAAGCACTCGAGCTCGGGCTTCACGCCCGCTTCCTTCATCGCTTCCAGCAGCTTGAGAATCTTTCCGTACGGATTCGGGAACACCATCTCGAACTCGAAGCTCTTCTTCTTCTTCGAGTACTTCGCGTAGTTCATCGTGCCCATGTTCTCGGCACCGATCTCGGGGCGCGACTCCTTGAGGTAGCGAATCTGCTGCGACACGTCGTCGAGGATCGTGCCCGTGGAGAAGTTCAAGATGATCGGGCAGCGCGCGCGGATCTCTTTCTTCAGCTCGGCGAACACGGCCGGCTCGAACGTGGGCGAGCCGTCGGCGTTGCGCG
>JAYVCF010000497.1:0-7981 GCA_043750095.1 Deltaproteobacteria bacterium | reverse complement strand
TGACGAGCGTCGAGGGCACTGCTGTTCGTGCCCGAAGGGCGACGCAGAGGGGCATCCGCCTCGCGACGCGGCTGCTCGAGCAACCGGTCATCTTTCTTGTGGCGAGGGACTAGACGCGCAGCGCGTCCTCGACCCAGTCGAGGCGGTCCTGTCCCCAGTAGAGCTCACCGTCCACGAACATCGCGGGCACGCCGAACACGCCGCGCTCGACGGCGCGCGCAGTTCGGGCCCGGAGCTCGTCTTTCACGCTCGCGTCCTCGCTGCGCTGGACGAGCGCTTCTCCCTCGAGGCCTGCGGTATCGAGCGAGGCTCGCACGACGCTCGCATCGGCGATGTCCTCGCCGCGGACGTGGTAGGCGGCGAAGAGCGCGTGGATCGCTCGCACGCGATCGGCCTCTGGCGTGGCGCAGATCGCGCGCATCGCCAGCACCGTGCGCCGCGGATGATCGGCGCGCCGCACCAGCGGCACCTCGAAGTGCTCGGCCCAGCGTCGCAGGTCTCGATCGGTGTGGCGCCGCTTGGCGTCGCTCATCGTGCGGTTCGGATCGTCGGACTGTCCGATCGCGCGGAACACGCCGCCGAGCAGGATGGGCTCCCAGCGCACACGCGCGCCCGTCTGCGCTGCGATCGCTTCGATGCGCGTCGAGGCGAGGTAGGCGTAGGGGCACACCACGTCGAAGGCGATCTCGACCTCTCGGCTCATGCCTCGACAGCATACGCCGCGCGCCGCTTGACGAGGTCCAGCGGTTTCTCCGACTGTCATCGTCGATGATCGGGACGCGCATCGGGGACCGCTATCTCATCGAGGCGCCGCTCGGCGCGGGTGGGATGGGCGCCGTGTACCGCGCGACCGACGAGCGGCTCGGGCGCCCGGTGGCGGTGAAGCTCCTCTTGCCCGAGCTGGGCGGCGACACCGAAGCCATCGCCCGCTTCGAGCGCGAGGCGCGAGCGACCGCGCGGCTCACGCACCCGGGCATCGTGCAGATCCACGACTTCGGCGTGACGCCCGCTCCCTCGGGCCGCGGGATGGCGAGCTACCTCGTGATGGAGCTCGCCGAGGGCCTGACGCTCGCGCGCGCGATCGATCGGGCGCCGCTGCCGCTGAACGAGACGATCGCGATCGGGCTCGAGGTGCTCTCGGCGCTCGCCTCGGCGCATGCGGCGGGCGTGGTGCACCGCGATCTCAAGCCCGAGAACGTGATGATCTCGCGTGGCCCCGACGGCCAGGCGCGCGCCAAGCTGCTCGACTTCGGCCTCGCGCAGATCAAGTCGGGCACCGCGTACGCGCGGCTGACGCAGACGGGCGCGATCCTCGGCACGCCTCGCTACATGTCGCCGGAGCAGGCGCGTGGAGAGCCGTGCGACGCGCGCACCGACGTCTATGCGGTCGGCCTGGTGCTGCACGCGGCGCTCGCGGGCCGGGCTCCCTTCGACTCGGAAAGCATCGCGGGCATCGTCGCGCAGGTCCTCGATGCGTCGCCGCCGCGGCTCGACACGTTCGTGCCTGGCGTTCCGCCGGCTGTGGCTGCCGCGATCGACACGGCCATCCAGAAGCGGCCCGAGAAGCGCTTCGCGTCGGCCCAGGCGTTCGCCTCCGCGCTCGAGCAGGCGCGCGCGGCGACTGCGTCGGTGACGAGCCCGGCGGCCTATGCGAGCACCGCGCTCGCGCCCGCGGTCACGCTCGCGGAGGTCGCGTCGGCGCCGCGCTCGTCGGGTCGTGGACTCGTGCTCGCGCTCGCGGCCAGCCTCGTGCTCGTCGTCGCGCTCGCGCTCGCGCTCGCGTTCGTCGAGCTCGAGCCACGAGGACAGACGGTGACCCCACCGCTCGCGTCGTCCGCGCCCCCGCCGCCCGCCTCGGCGTCACCACCGCCGCCGACTTCCGTCGCGCTCGCCGTTCCCGTGACGACCTCCGTTGCCGCGCCGCCGCGATCCGCACCGTTCGCATCGCGGGTCCCGCCGCCGCCGCCATCGTCCGCGCCGCCGCCGCCCTCACTCGCCGTCGTTCCGCCCGCAACGACCGCTCCGGTCGCGACCGCGGTGCCGCCGCCCAGCACGACGACCTCAGCGTCGGCGGTGCACCTCATTCCCGAGTGCGCGCTGGCCGTGCACTGCTGCGTTCGGGTGGGCGCGCCCGAGGATCAATGTGTCCACTCCGCGATCGGCGGCGATCCACCCGGAAGCGCGACCGTCTGTCCGATCGTGATTCACTCGTACCACGACGTGCTCGTGCAGATGGGTCGCGACGCGTCCGAGTGCGTCTGGCCGGCGCGCTAGGGCCGCGCGCTCGGGAAGCGGGCGAGCAGACCTTCCTCGTCCGCCGCCGCCACCAGCTTCGGATCTCTCGCGAGCGCGCGCCGCAGCCGATCCTCGGCGAGCGCGGCGTCGTTCTTCTCGGCGTAGAGGAGCGCCGCCTCGTAGAGCGGCTCGGCCCAGTCCGGTGCGAGCAAGATCGCCTGCTCGAGCGCGGCGATCGCGTGCCCATCCTCGCCGAGCAGGTGCGCCGCCCGCCCGAGCCCGCCCCAGGCCTGCGCGTGCTGCGGCTCGGCCTTCACGATCTCTGCGAACAAGTTCGCCGCCTCGGCATAGCGCTGCAGCTCGAAGCAGAGCTCGCCCACGACGAACCGATAGGGCTGCAGCCCTGGATGGCGAGCGATCGCCTCCGAGTACGCGGTGATCGCATCCTCGTAGCGTCCTTCGCTGCGAAGGCGCTCGGCGCGCGAAAGGCGCGCGGTCGCGTCGGGATCCCACATGCGATCTCGAACATAGCGGCTATCCTCGGTGCTCGCATGCATCGGCGGACGGATCGGCCGTGGGTCTTCGGTCATCGAGGCGCGAGCGCGCGCGCACCCGAGAACACGCTGCGCGGCTTCGCACTCGCGCTCGACGAAGGCGCCGACGGAGTCGAGCTCGACGTGCGCGATGCGGGCGATGGCACCGTGGTGGTCGCGCACGATCCCACGCTCGTGCGCGTCGCGAAGAACCAGACCGTCGTCTCCGAGGCCAGCGTCCGCGCGCTCTCCGAGATCGACGTCGGACAGGGCGAGCACGTCCCGACGCTCGACGCCGCGATCGATCTCGTCCGCGCTCGCGACGGAATGCTCAACGTGGAAGTGAAGGGCGACGTCCCCGATCGAATGCGGCTCTGCCGCGCGCTCGTCCGGCTCTTGTCTCGGCGCTCGTCGCGCGATCGCGAGGGCATCCTGATCTCGAGCTTTCGGCCGGAGATGCTCGCGGCCATCCGGTTCCAGAAGCCGGGCGTTCCCATCGCGTTCCTCTTCGACCTCGAGAACACGGGCGTCTTCCGGGCTCGCTGGCTGGCGCGGGCGCTTCGGCCCGACGGCCTGAACCCGCAGCAGAAGCTGGTGACCCCCACCCGGATCGCACATTGGCACGCACGAGGCTGCTTCGTCGGGGCCTGGACCGTGGATGATCCCGCTCGCGCGCGAGAGCTCGCGGCCGCGGGAATCGACGCGCTGATCACCAACGATCCCCGCGGAATCGTCGGCGCGCTCCAGGCGGCGGGCCCGATCAGGTAGGTCCTCCGTTGCCTCTTCCTCTTCTCCGCACTATAGCCAGGCCCCGATCGCGGCCCCTGGCGCGCGAAGGCCGACAAGGAGCTCTCTTTCGTGGCAAGACGGAACCGGAACCGAGACGAGTACGGCGATGACGCCGAGAGTGAGCGCGACGACCACGTCCGCCTCGACGGCGTGATCACGAACGTGTACGCGGGCGGCCAGTTCGAGGTCAAAACCGATGCGGGCGCCGTCGTGCGCGCGCAGCTCTGCGGCCGCATGCGCAAGTACCGTATTCGCGTGATCCTCGGCGATCGCGTGACCGTGGCGCTCAGCCCCTACGACCTGACGCACGGGATGATCGTCTACCGCGCGAAGTAGCTCACTCCACTCGCCATCATGGGCCGAGTGCGATCTCGTATCCGTAGACGCTGCGGCCGTGTGCGCCCGCGACGTGCAGCGCGGAGAACGCTCGCGTCACGCACTGGCGTAGCGGGAGGTCGAAGCCGCCGCGCTCGACGCTCGCGTTGGTGACGCGGCCCCCGTCGGCGACCGTGAACGAGACGTGGACGGTGCCGGACCGGGTCGTGACGCGATCGACGTACGCCTCGTAGCAAGCGGACACCGCGGGGCCGGCGCCATGGACCGCCGCGCGAACGGCGGCGTCCTGCGCGGATCCGGATCCATCGACCCGCTCGCCGCGCACGACGCGCACGTGCGTGCTCACGGCTGCGTCCGACTCCACCTCGTGGATCGATCCGCCGCTCGAGGCGACGTGATCGGCCGCTTCGTCCGGAGTCGTCGTGTGCTCGACCGTCTCGCCGGACGGCGCCTCGAACGTGGCGGCCGCGATGCACGCGCGCAGAGTCTCGCGCGCTTCGGCCGCGCGCTGGAGCAGTGTCTCGATGCTCAGCTCCGCGTCGTGACGCACGGCCGAGTCCGTCGCGCTCAGCCGCTCGCGCGCCTCGCCGAGCAAGCGCTCGAGTCGCACGAGCTGCGTGTGCTGCGCGCCGATACAGCTCGTGAGCGTGCGGACTTCCGCGACTTCGGCGGTGTGCTGCGCGGCGACAGGCGCGGCGAACCAGCAGATCGAGATGGCAATCGCGAGTGAGCGCATGAGGCAGACCTCCGAAGGAGTCGTATCTTGGACGCTCGCGGAGGTCGCGTCATTCGAAAGTGCGCCGACTCGGACCAGGACTAGGGCGTCGGGGACGTCGGGATGGGTGCGTCGCCGGCGATGTCGTGGACCTCTCGGGCCACGTCCGGCGCGAGCTCGATCACCGGAGGCGGCGGGATCGACTCGGTGTGAACGGGCCAGCGCACCGCGAGCGTTCCATCGAACGCGGGAACGTCGACGCCATCGAACGCCGAGAGCAGGCAGGTGCGGAGCGAGTCGGGGACGTCGCCGCCCACGCTCACGCTGACGATCTCGCGATCGGCCAGCACGAGATCGAACCAGACCTCGCGATGGATCTGCGTGCGGCCGTGGCGGTCGTCGCGAAAGCAGCCGCGAGCGGGCGGAATGACGCGGCGGCGGAGCTGATAGCGGAGCGCCGCACGAGGAAGGCTCGAGCCCAAGGGTGCGCTCGTCGCGCTCGTCGGAGGCGGCGCACAGCTTCGTCGGTGCGCTGGGGCGATCCGGAGGCCGTGACCCACGATGCTGCTCGCGCGTGTCGTCGGCCGCGCGCGCGCAGAGGCGTCCGCCGCACATGCGCCCGCGCTCGCGTCGAGGTCCGCGGCATCGACGGCGATCCAGGCCGCCTGATGCGAGGCGAGCGCCGCGAAGATCGGCTGGTGCGCGGCATCGGGCGCGCGCGCGCTCGCACGTGCATCGCCCATCGCGATGTCGGCGCGCGTCGCGGGGCCCACGTAGAGCGCGCTCTCTCCCGTGCGAAGCGATCCGAGCGAGACCGTGCGCCCGTCCACGTGCGCGACGACGGGCGCGACCGCGTCGACGATCGCCATCGACACGAGCTCGGCGAGGTCCTCGTCGCCGTGGCCTGCCGCCGCGCGATCCGCCGCAGCCCCCGCTTCGATGGTCACGCCGCCGGTGCTCGCGACGGCGGACGCGAGCGCGCGCATCGGGGATCGGTCGACCACGTCGATGGTGCTGATCACCACGCCACGCGCGCGCGCTTCCTCGAGCGCGGCGGTCTCGGGCGCGCCGCTGGTGAGCCCGCCGTCTCCGATCACGAGGATGCGATCGCCAGCGTGAGCATCGCTTCGCAGCACGGCCCAGAGCGCGGAGAAGCGCGTGGCCGAGCCGAGCGGCGTGTCGATCGCAGCGCGAACGCGGGCGAGATCGACGTCGGCCGGGACGCCACGACCGAGCTCGTCCGCGCGGGCGGCGAAGGCGATCCAACGAACGGGCGCCGTGGCGGGCAGGAGCGCGCTGACGACGCGCACCGTGTCGGCGATGCGGCCACGCGCGCCCATCGTCGTCGACGGAGATGCGTCGATCGCGATGGTGATCGGTGCCGCCGAGACATGGGCGCGCCCACCGGTCGCGTGCAGCACGACGCAGCGCGCGGATCCACACGGGACGAGAGCCGCCTCCACGTGGGGTCCGCGCGAGAGCGGCGCGAGCGCGGTGATCACGATCGGGCTCTCGTTTCGAACGAGGATCGCGCTCCGCTCGTAGCTCGAGCCGTCCACGCGCGGCTCGACGAGATCGATGGCGGTGAGCGTGAGCTCGGGTGGCGAGGCGCGTCCGTCGCTTCCGCGCGCGGGGATCGTGAGACGTGCGACGCCGCCGTGCATCGCGACCACCACGACCCAGGTCACGCGCAGGGTGAGCAGCCCGTGCTCGACGCTCGCGTCATCCGTTCCGACGGGCGCCGCGCGCACCACCATCGCGCCGTCGCGGAGTCGCACGTGCGCGACGGGTCGGGCGTTGGGGGAAGTGCTCCGAACGAAGAGCGCGTCGTCGTAGGCGCTCTGGGACGCGCTCGCATCGGCCACCACGCCTTCGCGCGCGCCGAGCGCGTTCTCCACGTGCAGCGCGACGATCGCCGCGCCGGCTGGGAGCGCGAGCGTCAGCATCGCCTCGGCCCGATGGCGCGCGGTGGAGCCGAGCACGATCGTCTCGGTCACGATCGCCAGGCCGCCCTCGAGCGTCGCCGCGAGCGTGTGCGACTGCTCGGTCACGCCCGAGATCGCCTCCAGGATCTCGCCATGCCGGATGGCGATCGGCGCCTCGACTTGCTCGACGTCCGGGTCGTCCACGACGCCAGCGAGCTCGCTCGGGTCGACGCGGGCCAGCGGATCGGTCGACTCCACGCTGCCGGTTCCGGTCCACGGATCGGAGTCGATCGCATGACGGAACGCAGCCGCCTGCGTGTCGATGCCCGCGTCGATGCCCGCGTCGATGCCGGCGTCTTGGGCGCGCACCACGCTCGTGAGAGCGAGCAGCGTGACGACGATCGCAGCTCCCCGCACGCCCTCGATGACACCGCCCAGCAACGTTCGTTCCGCGCTCGACGGCGGAAATCTACCCGACGAGGCAGATCCGATTCGGCACTTCCGTACGAAATGGGGCGCCGGTATGCTGCGTTTCTTCGAGGAGGGTGCTCCATGACGGTGATGGATTTCATTCGGGGTGGCGTTCAGGAGATGGTCATCGCGCGTCCCGACGCGCAGAAGTCTCTCTACGTCTACAAGCATCCGGAGCGCACGATCCCCAAGTGGTCGCAGCTCACCATCGCGGCCGACGAGGCGGCGGTCTTCTTCCGCGACGGCGCGCTCGTGGGTGTGCTTCGCACGGCGGGTGTCGGTCAGCGGCATACCCTCGACACGGGCAACATCCCGTTCCTCTCGAACCTGGTGGACGGCGTCACCGGCGGCAACATCTTCATCACCGACCTCTACTTCGTCACGATGCGCCCGATCCGCGACACGCGCTTCGGCGGGCCGCTGCAGGCGATGAAGGATCCGGAGCTCGAGATCACCGTCAGCCCGCGCATCTTCGGCACCTTCCAGTGGCGCGTCACGGCGCCCGAGACGTTCATCGTGAACTACCTCGGCACCGGTGAGTCTCCGACGAACGATCGCGTCGAGAGCTTCATCACGACGAAGTTCATGAACGCGGTCAAGCGCACCGTGCCCGTGTTCGTGATTCGGCAGAAGATCGAGGTGCAGAACCTCGGCGCCTACCAAGAGGAGCTTGGCCAGACGTTCCTCCAGAAGTGCGACGACCTCTCCGACATCGGCGCGCAGTTCACGGGCCTCGGCGACTTCTCCATCAACTTCTCGGAAGACGAGCTCAAGCGCATCCAAGAGGCGCAGAAGCAGTACGCCGACCTGAAGGTGAAGAAGCGCGCGAAGGACGATCTCGGCGGCGGCAACTACATGCAGTACGCGGCGGCCGAAGCGATGCTCGGCGCGGGCCAGGGCCTCGCCAAGGGCGGCGGCGAAGGCGGCGGCGGCATGATGCAGGGCGGCCTCGGCCTCGGCATGGGCATGTCGATGGC
>JAYVCF010000496.1:0-5844 GCA_043750095.1 Deltaproteobacteria bacterium | reverse complement strand
AGCACCATGAGGCGCGTGCGCATCGCGGGCGGACGAATCCGCGAGGTGAGTGACGAGGTCGCGCGATCGAGCAAGGGCCCGGCGTCGCGCTGACCGTTGGCCGCCGCGAGATGGAGCTCCGCGCGACCGAGCAATGCTTCGGGCAGGTCGGCATCGACGCCGAGTGCACGATCGTACGCGGCCGCCGCCGCATCGGCCTCGCCCGCGCCCGCGAGCGCGTCGCCGAAGGCCGCGAGCGCGGTGATCGACGGCGTCTCGACCTCGGTGAGCGGGCGGAGCTCTCGCACCGCGTCTCCGTAGTGCGCGTGGGCCATCGCGAGGTGCGCGCTGGTGAGATGCGCGAGCGAGGTCTCGCGATCCGTGCCGCGGACTTGCTCGAGCTGCACGTCGGCGTCGTCGAGGCGCCCTAGGCCGATCAGCGCTTCGACGCGACCGAGGCGGCCCGTGAGCGAGAGCGATGCACCCGAGGCGCTGCCCGCCAAGCGACCGAGCTCCACGTAGAGCGCGTCGGCGCCCGCGTAGTCGCCCGTGTCGATCAAGAGGCTCGCCAGCGCGACCTTGGCGTCCACCAGCTCGGCCGAGAGCTCGATCGCGCGCCGCAAGCTCTCTTCGGCGTGCTCGGCGTCGCCGTTCATGCGGTACGCGCGCCCGAGGAGATAGTGACCCTCGGCGTCGTCCGGATCCGTACGCACCACGGTCTCGAGCGCATCACGCGCGGCGGTCGCGTCGTGCGCACGCAGCGCCGCCTCGCCGAGCGCGAGCGCAGGAACGGAGTCGCCCGGGTTGTCGTGCGCGAGCGCTCGGGCCGCGGCGAGGGTCGGGCCTGGGTCGGCGTCGCCTGCCACGGCGATGCGGATACGCAGAGCGCGCAGCTCGACCGACACATCGGCCTCGCGGCCCTCGGTGTACGCGTCGATCGCGCCCGCTGCCGTGGACAGCGCATCGTCGCTTCCCACGAGCAGGGCCGCGCGCGCGGTCATCACCAGCACGTCGGGATCGTCTGCCGGCAGCTGCGTGAGCACTTGGAGCGCGTGCGTGCCGTTGCGCCGATCGAGATAGATCGACGCGAGGAGCTTTCGGAAGTCCGCGTTCTGTGGCGCGCCACGCACCGCTTCGGTGGCCGCGTACTCGGCCTGGAGAAAGCGGTTCTCTGCGCGCGCGGCCTGCGCGACGAGCGCCAGGAGCCGCGGCTCCTGCGCGCCCGCCTCCAGCGCGGCATCGACCGCGGCCGCCGCCCCGTCGTGATGGCCTTGTCGTCGGAGCAGATGCGAGCGCGTCAGCTCGAAGAGAACGTGATCGGTGGGCGCGCCGTGCTCGAGCCGCGGCTCGAGCGTGGTCAGCGCGGAGAGCGCAGGCTCGACCTCGTCGTCGTCGGCGGTGAGGAATCCACGCCAGAGCTTGGCGCGCAGGTTCTCCGGATCACGCGAGAGCACGGCGTCGAGCAGCGTCAGCGCGTCCTCGTGTCGGCCCTCGTCGTGGCGTGCTTCGGCGAGCGCGATGGACGCTGCCGCGAGGTCGGGCGCGCGTGTGGTCGCCGTCTCCAGGTGCTCGAGCGCGTGCTCGTCGCCCAGGCGCTGGCCGAGTCGTCCAGCGATGTAGAGGACCACCGCGTCGTCCGGTGCACCCGCGAGCGCCGCTTCGATCTCCGTCCGTGCCATGGGCGCATTGCTGTTGCCCGCCGCGACGATGGCGTTGGCCGCGTGCAGGTAGTTCGGATCTCCTCCGGTCCGCTCGGCGCGGATCACCGTGGGGGCGAGGTAGCCGATCTCGAAGGCGCCGTCCTCGAGCGCGCGCTGACAGTGAACGAAGAGCAGCACCGTGGGGTTCGTCGTGGCGTGCGGATCGAGATCGCGCGCCTCGCGAAGATGGCGCTCGGCGTCGACGAGGTCTTCGTGATCACCCGCGTTCGCTTCGGTGCGCGCCTGTGCGACGAGCTGGGCCGCCTGCGCGTGCCGCTGGCGCACGTACTCTTGCCAGCCGTACCAGCCACCGACCGCGCCGCCGATCGAGAGGACCCAGACCACCGCGAGGATCCAGCCGATGGTCGTCCGCTCGACGCGCGATTCTCTGCGCTTGGCCCAGACCGCAGCCGCTCCGGTCGGTGGCTCGAAGATGCCCTCGCGCTGCAACATCTCGAGGATCGCGTCAGGATCTTCGCTGGCGCCCGCGAGCTCGCCCGTCGGCTCGTCGGGCGCCGGCTCGGGCGGCCCCTCGTCGTCGGCGGCGGAGAAGTCGCTGCCGCGATTCTGATGAGCGCCGTACGTCTCGGGCTCGCTGCCCGCACCCATCGGAACTCCCGCGAAGGGGCTCGGCGCGCCGCGCGTCGCGGCAGACTGCGCGCGGTCGAGATCGAGCAGCGACGGCGGAGGCGCGGTGGCGAACGGCTCCGAGAGCTGCGCGGAGGCACCGAACGTGGGCGACTCCAGCGAGTCATCTCCCGTCTTCGGCGGAAGCGGTGGCGGGCGACGCGAGGGAGCCTGCCGAGGTCCTTCGCCCGCGCGCAGCGGAGCCGCGAAACCGCCCGGGGACGTGGAGCTTTCCGCAGCGGCCGCGGTGCGCATCGCGCCCGGTGGGGGGAGCGGGGCCGCGAGCGGCGGGAGGTCGAGCTTCGCCGGCGCAGCGAGGGGCGGCGGCGCGATCGAAGCAGGACGCGCGGGAGCGGCTGCGCTCGGTGGGCGTGCCGCGACGGCGGCGCGAGGAGGCGGCATCGCGCGCGTCGGCGGTGCGACCGGCCGCTGTCCGATCGTGGTCGGCTCGTCGTCGCCCCAGAACGCGGGCTCGTCCGCGTCCTCGTCCGCGTCGGCCGGAGGCGGAGCGAGCGGGCGCGCGGGAGCGGGGCGCTTGTCCAGGATCTCGTCGGCCTTCTCGCGCGTCACCGCCGCGAGGCGCTCCGAGAGATCGTGACGCACCATCGTGCGATCTTCGTGGCCCTCGACCGCCTGCGGCGCCTCGAACGACTTGCGGCTCTGCTCGGAGGCCTTGTCGTGATCGCTCTCGGCGATCTTGGCCAGGCGCTGCGCCCGCTCGTGCAGCGCTTGGATCGCGCGATCGGAGCCGTCGATCCCACGCGCGCGCTCGAGCACCTTGGCGGCGCGCGCGGGATCGCCCCGCTTCATCAGCACTTCACCGAGATAGCGGTACGGCTCTTTGCGCGTCGCGCCGACGCGGGCGGCCTTGAGCAGCGCTGCCTGCGCCTTCAGCAGGTCGCCACCAGCGAGCTCGGCGCGACCCTCCACCAAGAGAAGGTCGAGGTTCTCCGGGTCCGCGCGCAGGCCGACCGCCGCGATCTCGAGCGCGTCGGCGTTTCGGTTCGCTCCCAAGAGATCGCCCGCAAGCCTGCCGGCGTCCTCGCTACCGGGGCGCGTGCGGAACCGAAGGAGGCGGGTATCGAGCTCGTGTCCTGTCGACACCGGCGGCATCCTAACAAAGCCGCGCGCTCGAATTGGGTAGAAAGCGCGCGAACTTGCTGCGCGGCGTCCGGCGGTCGATTCGACTAGCTTTGCCGCCCCGAATGACCCTTCCCCCACCGACGGCTCATGGCGTCGAGCCGCCGACGCGCTCCGTCCGCGCCGAGCTTCCCATCCTGCTCGGCCTCGCGATGCCGCTCGTGCTCACGAACGCGGGCAACATGCTGCTCGGGCTCGTCGACGTCGGCGTCGTGGGCCGCATCGGAGAGGACGCCATCGCGGGCGCGGGCCTCGGCAACGCCATCTTCTTCACCACGGGCTTGTTCGGGCTGGGCGTGCTCCTCGGGCTCGACCCGCTGCTCTCGCAAGCGCTCGGCGCCGGTGATCCGAAGCGCGCGCGCGGCGTGCTGACGCAAGGCGCCTGGCTCGCGCTGCTCTTGTCGATCCCGCTCGCCATGATCATCGCGCTCGTCGCGTGGGCGCTGCCCTGGCTCGGTCAAGAGCCCGGCGTGGCCGTCGCCGCGCGCGCGTACGTGCTCGCGCGCCTGCCGAGCCTGCTTCCGTTTCTCGCACTCACCGCGGTGCGCGCGTACCTGCAAGCGATCGGTCGCTCGCGATCGCTGGTCTGGGGCGTGCTGGCAGCGAACGTCGTGAACCTGCCCGTCGCCATCGCGCTCTCGTTCGGCTGGCGCGCCATCGGCCTTCCCGCGCTCGGCGTCGCGGGCGCCGGGCTCGCCGCGACCATCGCGACGCTCGTGCAGCTGTTCGTGTCGATGGCGCCGCTCGCTCGGATCGATCGCGAGCGCGGAGACGCCGGCCACTCGCGCGCGATCGATCGCACGTTGCTCTTCGCGGCCTGGCGCCTCGGTGCTCCGATCGGCGCCCAGATCTTGCTCGAGGCAGGGAGCTTCGCGCTGGTGGCGTTCCTCATCGGCCACTTCGGACGCTTGCCGCTCGGCGCACATCAGATCGCCCTCTCGTGCGTGAGCTGCACGTTCCAGATCGCGCTCGGCGTCGCCGCGGCCACCAGCGTGCGCGTGGGAAGCGCCGTCGGACACGGCGACGAGCGCGGCGCGCGCATCGCAGGCCTCACCGGCATCGTCACCGGCGCGACGGGCATGTTGTTCGGCGCGGTGATCTTCGGCGCGATGCCGCGCCTGGTCGCGCGCGCGCTCACCGATCGCCCCGAGATCGTGGACGCCGCCATTCCCTTCTTGCTGGTCGCGGCGTGCTTTCAGCTCTCGGACGGCGTGCAGACGGTCTCGCAAGGCGCGTTGCGCGGCGCCGGCGACACACGGCTCCCGTTGTTCTTGAACGTGCTCGGTCACTACGTGATCGGATTGCCCATCGGGCTCGTGCTCGCGTACCGCGTGGGACTCGGCGCGGTCGGACTCTGGTGGGGCTTGTCGGCCGGGCTCACCGCCGTCGCGATCGCGATGACGCTGAGGTTCTTGCGCGTGAGCAGTCGTCCGATCGCGCGAGCCTGACCCGCGCTTGCGCGCGACTGCAGTCCGCTGTCCTACAGCACGTGCCCGCCTGCAACGATACTCTGGACACAGCTCTCGTTGATCGCTCGACGGACGGAGTTCGGACGGAGATCGCGCACCTCACGCGCGAGCACGGTTCGGTTCCGTCGTGGGGCGTGCTCACCGATGGACAGCTGCTCATTCCGGGCGATCCATCGTTTCACGTACCGTGATCCGCGCTGGCCGCGGTGCCGCATCGTCCGCGAAGATGGACCGTCGCGGTGCCCCCGACCCGTGCTCGGTCATCGGCCGCGGCAAGTCGGTCGGTGCCCGATCGGCTCGACGGCCCCGCGGTCAGTGCGCGTCTGCCTTTCATCGCGCTATGCAGGGGCGCGGCTATCCGCGATGCTAGCCGTCGAGGAACCCATGCGAGCGACCCTCTTCTTGACGTCCCTTCTCATGATCGCGTGCGGCTCGGCCGCTGGCGGGACCGATGCCGCCAGTGTGAGCACGGACTCGGGCTCGAGCACGGTGTCGGGTAGCTGCACGATGAGCGCGGCGTACACGTGCGTCGACTACGTGGCGTCCGGTGCGGCGCTCGACGCCTACCGCTCGTCGTGCACGACGGGTGGAAGCACTTGGTCGGACGGCGCCTGCACGCACGCGATGTCCGTCGGTGGCTGCGCGTACGCGGCCAGCGCCAGCTCGGGTCAAGGCACCGTGTGGACGTACAACGGCGGACCCTACGCGGATGCCGCCGACGCACGACGCGGATGCGAGATGGGCACACCGCCTGGCACGTACGTCGCGCCCTGACGCGCATACGGTCCGGACCCGCCGAGGGGTCTCACCCAACGCGTGGAACGAGGTGTGCTTCTGTCGCCGTCGAGGCCCAACATGGCACCCGCTCCCCACTATCTCCGTTTCGCTCGCGCTGTCGCTCTCGTCTCGGTGGCCGCGGCCACGCCTGG
>JAYVCF010000495.1:0-5358 GCA_043750095.1 Deltaproteobacteria bacterium | reverse complement strand
GCGACGACGAAGCGGCCCGCGGCGACCGAGGTGCCCGCGACACCGGCGCCGCCCGCCACCCCCGCGACGCCACCGTCGGCGTGAACCTGGTCCGCTCTCGAGTCGAGTGCGGTTCGTGAGCGCGGGGCGCGGGTCCAAGCGCTTGCGTGATCAGAGACGAGGCCGCGCGGCGAAGCGATTCGCAGCGCGGCTTTTCTCGTTTTGGCGGCGCGGGAGCGCGATCGAGGCAGTGCGCTATCTCGGTGGAGCACGCGAGGACGTCCCCGCGGTCCGCGCATGGAGTCGCAGCGCGCTGGCGGACGCCGCCCGAATGCGAAGCGCAGAGCCGGATCCGCCAACCCGAAGGTCACGCGCAGCGACTGATCGCTGTCGCATCACGAAGAGACGAGTCGCTCACGTACCGAGGACGGAGCGACGGAACGCAGAGGTGATGTTCGCTCGGCCGTAGGTGGTCGCCGAGGCGAAGATGCTGCAGATCGACATCCTGACAGCGGCGTTCTCGGCGGCGTGAGCGGAGCGTAAGCTCGGCGCCGTGGGAGCCGACCTGGATGACGCGCGTGAGCTGACGCTCGAACGCTGGGGCACCCGGTTCGCGAGCGACGCCACCGAGCAACGGTTCCGCGCATGGCACTTCGCACGCACGATGCCGCAGCACCGTCTGTTCATGGCCAACATTCTCGCGAGCCTGGTGGTGTGGACGGTGATGTTCTTGGTGCTCGGGGTTCTCACCCTGCCCGAGTTGGCCGGCTCGCTGATCCCGCTCTATGCATTTGCCGCATCGGGCGCTGTAGCGCTGCATCGGCGTGACGTTCGATGGTGGCGCCGGAGCTGGGTTCCCGCGGCCGTGAGCTGGGCGTTGGCCACGCTGTGGTTGGCGAGTCAGCACTCGGACTTCGACCGGGGTGGCGTCGCGCTCATCTCGGGCTTCTTGGGCGCCTGGATGTTGGCCGCGTCGACCGACGGCGTGCTGCTCGCCGCGCCGGCGGCGCTGATCCTCGTGGGTGGGGCGCTCTGCATGCGAGCCCAGCTGTGGTTCGCCAGCGATCTCTCGCTCGGCGCGCTGGCCCTGGAGATGACTGTTTTGCTCTCGTTTTTCGCGAGCGGCGTCTTGCTCGCAATCGGCACCGACCGCGCGGCTCACTTGGCGTATCGCCAGGAGCGGATCATCGAAGCGCAGAAGCAGACCATCACGCGCGAGCGCGCCCGAAGCGAGGAGCTGCTGGCGCGCGAGCTCTCGCATCAGGTCGCGGAGCGCTCTCGCGAGCTCGGAGCGGTGTTCGCGAGGAGCGACGTCACGCTGGACGTGCGCGCGCTCAGATCGGGTGAGCGCTTCGCGGAGCGATACAAGATCATCGCGAGGCTCGGCGCTGGCGGCATGGGCGCGGTGTACGAGGTCGAGCGCGTCACCGATGGCGCGACGCTCGCGCTCAAGGCCGTCCTCGGTGAAGTGTCGGGGGCGAGCGCGGCGCGTTTCGCGCGCGAGGCGGAGATCGGGGCGCGCATTCGTCATCCGAACCTGATCGACATCGTCGACGTCGGCGTGTCGTCGGGCGTGCCCTATCTCGTGATGGGTCTCGTGCGCGGAGGCTCGCTCGAGTCGCAGCGCGCGAAGTTCGGCGATGTCCCTTGGGCGCTGCCGATCGTGCGTCAGATCGCCGAGGGCCTCGCCGCGCTGCACGACGCGGGCGTGGTTCACCGCGATCTCAAGCCCGCGAACGTCTTGCTCGCCGATGGCGTGGCGAAGATCAGCGACTTCGGGATCTCACGCTTCGGATCGATCGACGACGCGTCGGCGGATCCGAACGCTGCGACGATGGCGGCCACGCCGAAGCAGAGCGCGGAGCTCACCGGCACCGGCGTCGTGATGGGCACCCCCCTCTACATGGCCCCGGAGGCCGCGCGCGGTGGTCGACAGCTCGATGCATCGGCGGACGTGTTCGCGCTCGGCATCCTCGCCTACGAGCTGCTCACGGGTCGCGCGCCGTTCGCCGTGCCCGCCTTCGTGCTCGCGATGGCCGCGCAGCCCATCCCCAGGCCGCCGGCGATCGACGACCCGCGCGTCCCCGCCGCGCTGCGCGCGCTGGTGCTCGAGTGCCTGAACGGGGACCCGAGCACGCGACCTCGCGTCCACGCGCTCCGCACTGCTCTCGGTTGATCCCTCGGGCGGTGTCCACGGACACATCACAGGGCGCGGACGCGCGACGGGTTGACGGTGAGCGAGCGCAGCGGCACCGTGGCCACCGATGACGCCTCCACCCACGAGCTTCGGGGTCGGTGTCGTCCTCGACAAGCGCTACCGCATGGTGGAGGCGCTCGGCCAGGGCGGCATGGGCGCCGTCTGGATCGCCGAGCACGCCGAGCTGGGCCGGCGCGTGGCCATCAAGGTGCTGCAGAAGCAGATCGGCAGCGACCCCGAGATGCGGCAGCGCTTCGATCGCGAGGCACACACGCTCGCCGCGATGGCGCACCCGAACGTAGTGGCGCTCAACGACTACGGTGTGTGGGCAGGCAATCCGTACCTCGTGATGGAGCTGCTCGAGGGGCGCACGCTGCGCGATCTGCTCGACGCGGAGGGCACGCTGCCGTTCCCGCGCGCGCGGGACGTGGCGCAGCAGATCCTGCGCGCGCTGGCTTACGCGCACGGCCGCGGCGTGATCCATCGCGACCTCAAGCCGGGGAACGTGTTCCTGCAGGCGCTGCCCGACGAGGTCGATCACGTGAAGCTGCTCGACTTCGGCTTCGCGAAGTTCGTGAACCAGGCGGCGGGTGCGTTCGTGTCGAAGGACGGCATCGCCGTGGGGACGCCGGCGTACATGGCGCCCGAGCAGGGCGGCGGGGCGGTCGACGAGCGCGCCGATCTCTACGGCGTCGGCGTGCTCCTCTTCGAGATGCTCGCCGGCCGTCGCCCCTTCGAGGGCGAGCCGATCGAGATGATCCGTGCGCGCATGGCGCGTGACGCGCCGAAGCTCGGCGACGTGCGTCCCGGCGCGGCGGCGACGCCCGCGCTCGATGCCTTCCTCGCGCGCGCGCTCACGAAGGACCCCAAGGATCGCTTCGCGAGCGCCTCGGAGATGAGCGGCGCGCTCGCGGCGCTCTCGGAGCGCGCGTTCGACGCCGGCACGAGCAAGAGCACGACGCCCCGGCAGAAGAGCGAGCCCTCACCCCCCACGCAGCGGCTCGACTCGGGCGAGCTCGCGCGCGTGACGCTGATGCCCCCGTGGCGACGCGCGGTGATCGCGGGCGGCGTGCTCGGCGCGCTCGTGACCGTTTGGGCACTCGTGATGGGCGTGACCGGCTGGGCGTTCGATCCGACGACGGCGCCGCTGTTCGCGCTGGTCGTGCCCTTCGAGATCGTCGTGCTGGCCGTGCTGCTCCGCGCCACCGCGTCGGAAAACGCCTTTCGCGCGCAGCTCGGCACGGGCACGGTCGCCGCGCTGACGGCTGCGCCCATCGTGTTCGCGCAGTCGCTGGTGTTCACCGGCGTGCTCTACGCGGACTGGTTCGTCGCCCACCCCGAATCGGGCACACCGCTCGCGCAGGCCCTCGCCGGCGTCGTGGGCACGATCACGACAGGCGTCGTCGCCTCGGCGCTGATCGGCGCGTTCGTCCGCAAGAAGCGGTGATTCAGCGCCGCTGCGTCTCGCGCTCAGCCGAGATGAGGCACGTGCACGCCGCGCTTCTTCGCGGTCTCGATCGCCAGCTCGTACCCGGCGTCGGCGTGACGGATCACGCCCATCCCAGGATCGCTCACGAGCACCCGCTCGAGCTGGGCCTTGGCGCGATCGGTTCCGTCGGCGACGATCACCATGCCCGCGTGCAGCGAGTACCCGATGCCGACGCCGCCGCCGTGGTGGAAGCTCACCCAGCTCGCGCCGCCTGCCACGTTGATCATCGCGTTGAGCAGTGCCCAGTCGGCGATGGCGTCGCTGCCATCCTTCATGCCCTCTGTCTCGCGGTTCGGTGAGGCGACCGAGCCGCAGTCCAGGTGATCGCGACCGATCACGATGGGCGCCTTCACCTTGCCTTCGCGCACCAGCTCGTTGAAGCGCAGGCCCACGCGGTGCCGGTCGCCGTAGCCGAGCCAGCAGATGCGCGCGGGCAGGCCCTGGAAGGCCACGCGCTCGGCGGCCATGTCGAGCCAGCGATGCAGGTGCGCGTCGTCGGGGACGACCTCCAACACCACGCGATCGGTGACGCGGATGTCCTCGGGATCACCGCTGAGCGCGACCCAGCGGAAGGGACCTTTGCCCTCGCAGAAGAGCGGGCGCACGTATGCAGGGACGAAGCCCGGAATGTCGAAGGCCCGCTCGACACCCACGTTCAGCGCGTGCTCACGGATGTTGTTGCCGTAGTCGCAGGCGAACGCGCCGCGCTCGACCATGGTGAGCATCGCGCGCACCTCGGCGGCCATCCCCTGTTTGGCGCGCGCCACATAGGCAGTCGGGTCACTCGAGCGAAGCGCGCTCGCCTCCGCGATCGAGAGGCCCTGTGGCACGTAGCCGACGAGCGGATCGTGCGCCGCGGTCTGCTCGGTGACGAAGTCCGGGGTGACGCCGCGCCGCACGAGCTCCGGGTACACGTCGGCGGCGTTGGCGACGAGCGCGATCGAGATCGGTATCGATCCCTTCTTCGCCTCCTCGATCCCACGAAGAGCCTCGTCGAGCGAGTGCGTGATGCGATCGACGTAGCGCGTCTCGACGCGACGCTTCGCGCGTGTCTCGTCCACCTCGACCGCGAGGCAGCACGCGCCGGCCATCGTGGCGGCGAGCGGCTGCGCGCCACCCATGCCTCCGAGGCCGGCGGTGAGGATCCAGCGCCCCTTCCAGCCTCCACTGAAGTGGGTCTCCCCCGCGGCGACGAACGTCTCGTACGTGCCTTGAAGGATCCCCTGCGTCCCGATGTAGATCCACGAGCCCGCCGTCATCTGGCCGTACATGGTCAGACCCATCGCCTCGAGGCGCCGGAACTCGTCCCACGTGGCCCACTTCGGAACGAGGTTCGAGTTCGCGAGCAGCACGCGCGGCGCGGACTCGTGCGTACGAAACTTCCCCACCGCCTTGCCCGACTGGATCAACAACGTCTCGTCGTTCTCGAGCTGCTCGAGCTCGCGCACGATCACGTCGAAGCACTCCCAGTTGCGCGCGGCCTTGCCGGTGCCGCCGTACACCACGAGATCGCGCGGACGCTCGGCCACGTCGGGGTCGAGGTTGTTCATCAGCATCCGCAGCGCGGCCTCTTGGACCCAACCTTTGCACGTGAGCTCGGGCCCCGTCGGGGCCTTCAGCGAGCTACGCCTCGTCGACTGATCCATCATAGGCCGCGGCTTAGCACGCTTCGCACGATGGGCAGAGGCGATGC
>JAYVCF010000494.1:0-13542 GCA_043750095.1 Deltaproteobacteria bacterium | reverse complement strand
CTCCATCATGAGCTGGTAGTTCGAGATGCGGAAGTCGCGGAAGCGCCCCAGGCCGGTGCGCGGATCCATCAAGTAGTTGAGCAGCACCCAGCCGCCCGGCGCGAGGATCTCGTCCTTGCTGAAGCGCGCCGCGTCCGCCTTGTCGACGGCGTCCATCATCTCGACGCTCACGGTGGGGAACTTCGCGCGCCCTCCGTAGTAGTCGTACACGACGCGCGCGGCCGACTCGGCCTTGGCGTCGATGATGTGGTTCTTCGGCTTGTCCTTGACCCGCAGCGTCTCGCTCAGGTGGTGATCGAACGCGAGATGAACGCCCTCGACGTAGGGAACGTTGGTCGTGATGTCGCGGCTCGAGATCTCGACCTTCTTGTCCTGCATATCCTTCGGATGGACGAAGAGGATCTCGTCGAGGATGCCCATCTGCTTGAGCAAGACGGCGCAGACGAGGCCATCGAAGTCGCTTCGTGTCACCAGACGGTATCGCTCGGTCACGGTTCCCTCGGATCGCGGGGTGGACGGCGAGGGTAAGCGATCCCGCCTCAGGCCGACACACGCGGCATCGGCACGATGTCTTGCTCACTCGAGACACAGTCCCCTTGGTGCGACTTGGCCGCGTAGGCCGCGTCGTCGGCGCGCGACAAGAGCGCGCGGGCGTCGTCTTCTGGCGTCGCGACGGCCATCCCCACGCTCGCGGTGACGCCGCGCTTCGCGTCGAAGGCCAAGCCCACCTCGCGAACGCCGAGCACCATTCGCTGCGCGACGATCTTCGCCTGCTCGGCGTCGGTGTCGGGGAGCAGCACGACGAACTCGTCGCCCCCATAGCGGCCGACCACATCCGTGGCGCGCACCGACTTGGCGAGCGCCTCGCCGATCTTCGCGAGCAACACGTCCCCCTGTGCGTGGCCGGCCTCGTCGTTCACGCGCTTGAAGCGGTCGAGGTCGATCATCACGGCGACGAGCGGATGGCCGCGGCGCCTGCGCGCGAGCTCTTCGTCGAGGCGATGCATCAAGTGACGGCGGTTGAACAAGCCGGTGAGCGGGTCGCGCTGGCTGAGCTCTTCGAGCTTCCGGTTGGCCTCCACCAGCGCCGCGGCCCGGCGCTCGTCGTGCGCGACCAAAGAGCCGACGCTGAGGGTGCCGAACACGATCATCGCGATGCCGAGCGAGCCCGATCCGAGCATCTCGAGCGGACTTGGCTCGCCGTGGATCCACGACGCGCCCGCAGGTGCGAAGGGCAAGAGGCCGGTTCCCTCGCAGAGGAGCAGCGTCGCGTAGGAGACCACGCCGAAGCTCGCGATGATGAGTCCCACGCGACGTCCGGCGGTCACCGTGTTGACCATCGCGGCGAACGCGTACAGCGCCACGGTGGCGCTGCCCACGCTGCCGACGAGGTGCACGAAGAAGGTGATGATCGCGGCGTCGACGATGCCCGACGCGATCGTGCGCGCGTTCCCACCGATGTCGCGCCAGATCATCAGCTGAAAGACGCCCGCGCAGACGACGTAGACCGCGAACACCGTGTGGTACTCGGCGAGGTCGGGCGCGACGATGGGAAGCAGCAAGACGGCGAGGGCGGCCAGCACGAAGCGGACCGACGCAGCCTGAAAGACGATTCGCTCGCGCTTCATCCGCCCCCCGCTCACGATACACGCGCTCGAGGCTGACTGGCCATCGCGGTCGGCGCGCACGTTCTTGACCCCGAGCGCGCGCGGCCACGAAGCTCGCGCATGCGCCTCGACGTGCTCGTGCCGCTTCTGGCTGCCCTCGCATGTCTGCTCGTGGCCTGGCGAGCGCGCCTCTCGTTTCGAAGCTGGCGCGCGCGTCGTCGCCTTCGTCAGGCGCAGCGCGGCGAGCGTGCCGCCGGTGCTCTGCTCGAGGCCTCCGGCTATCGTGTGATCGCGGAGCAAGCGCGCGGCGCGATCGTGCTCACCGTCGACGGCGCACCGAGCACGCATGGCCTGCGCGCCGACTATCTCGTCACGCGTCACGGGCGTCGCTTCGTCGCCGAGGTCAAGACGGGCGAGCGCGCACCTTCTCTCGATCACGCCCCGACCCGGCGTCAGCTCCTCGAGTACCGCGTCGCGTTCGACGTCGATGGTGCGCTCCTCGTCGATCCCGACGCCGGGCAGGTGCGCGAGATCGTGTTTCCCACCGAGCGATCACCGGGCACGAGACCCGCGTTGACGACCGGCGTGATGATCGGCGCGGCGCTCGCGACGCTCGCCTGGCACCTCGTCCGCTAGAGATCGGTCCGCTAGCGAGCGCTCGCTGCGGCGTGTGTCACGACGCGGTTGCGGCCCGCGTGCTTGGCGGCATAGAGCGCCCCATCCGCGCGGAGGATCAGGTCTTGTGCCGTCGCGATGTCGGACGCAGGCGCCGACGCGACGCCGAGGCTGATCGTCACGCGGATCGCCTTGCCCTCGTAGGGGATCGAGAGCGCCTCGATACCGGCGCGCAGGCGCTCGGCGAAGCCGCTCGCGGCCTCGCCGGAAGTTCCACGCGCGAGGACCGCGAACTCCTCGCCGCCGTAGCGCGCGAAGAGATCCTCACGGCGAACCGCGGCTTGCACGTGACGCGCGACCTGAACGAGAACCGCGTCACCCGCGACGTGGCCGGACGTGTCGTTGACCTTCTTGAAGAAGTCGATGTCGAAGAGGATCAGCGAGAGCGCGGCCTGATGCCGGAGCGTGTAGGCCATCTCGCTCGCGAGGGCCTCGCCGAAGTGCTTTCGGTTGTAGGCACCGGTGAGCGCATCGCGGAGCGCCGCATCGTACATCTGCCGCTGGAACGAGGCCTCGAGGTCGTCGTGGTAGCTGAACTTCAGGATCGTGGTCTTGCCGACCTGGATCTTGTCGCCGTCGGCGAGCGTGCGGCGCTGTGCGACCAGCTCACCGTTGACGAGCGTGCCGTTGCGGCTGCCGAGATCTTCGACGATGACGGAGGTGCCGTCGATGACCAGTCGGCAGTGCTTTCGCGACATCTCGTCGTCGTGGATCTGAACACCGACCCCATCGCCGCGCCCGATGACCATGTCGGGGGTCACGGTGAACATGGAGCCCACGCCGCGCCCGGCGATGACCACCAGGTACGCGCTCTCCGTCGCGCGCTTCGGACCCAACGCCGCCTGCAGCTCGGCGCGGTCCCCGACCCGCGTCACGTCCTCCTCGTCGTCCCAATCGGAGTCGCTGGCCACGCGCAACACTACCGCGATCTCGCCCGCGCGTGCGCAGCGATCACGCGGGTGGCGGACCCAGCACGAGCGAAGTGTTGATGCCGCCGAACGCGAAGTTGTTCGTCATCACGCGGCGGAGCTTGGTCGCGCGGAGCTCGCGCACGTAGTCGAGAGGCGCGCAGCGCGGATCCAGGTCGGTGAGGTTGCGGTTCGGCACGATGAGCCCCTCGCGCATCATCTCGATGCTCCATGCCGCCTCGAGCGCGCCGCACGCACCGACCGTGTGCCCCACGTATCCCTTCTGCGTGGAGATCGGCACGGCGCGTCCGAACACGGCGTGCGTGGCCTGGCTCTCGGCGATGTCGCCCAGCTCGGTCCCGGTGCCGTGCGCGTTCACGTAGTCGATGTCCGAGGGCGTGAGGCCCGCGTCCTCGAGCGAGAGACGCAGCACACGCTCCATCCCGTCCTGGCTCGGCATCGTCAGGTGCGAGCCGTCGCAGTTGCTGCCGTAACCAAGCACCTCGGCGAGCACCGTCGCGCCGCGTGCGCGTGCATGCGCGAGCGACTCCAGCACCAGGGCACCAGCGCCCTCGCCGAGCACGAGCCCATCTCGCGCGCGATCGAAGGGCCGCGGCGCATCGTGCGGCCGCTCGTTGAAGTGCGTGGACGCGGCCATGAGCAGATCGAAGATGACGGCGGTCTTGTAGTGCATCTCTTCGGCGCCACCACTCAGCACCGCGTCGCAGATGCCCGCGCGGATCAGCTCCACGCCCGTGCCGATGCCCTGCGAGCCGCTCGTGCACGCCGTGCACGTGGGCACGATCCGGCCGCGCACCCTGAAGAACGCGGCGACGTTGACCGCGACCGTGTGCGACATGAAGCGGAAGTACGCGTTCGACTCGAGGCCGCGCATCGACTTGGTGAGCGCGAGCGGCTCGCTGAACGCATCGGTCTCGCTGCCGCTGCCGAGCGTCGAGCCGAAGGCGACACCGGTGCGAGGCGAGGCGAGCGTCTCTGCGTCGAGGCCCGACTGGCGCACCGCTTCTTGCGTGGCGTGAACGGCGAGGTGGGCCACGCGGCCCATCGTCCGCCGCTGTCGTCGATCGAAGATCGTCTTGAAGTCGAGTCCCTCGACGGTGGCTCCGAGCCTGCCTTGGAGATCCGTGACCTCGTCCCACTCGGGCATCTTGCGCACGCCGCTCCGACCCTGCCGGAGCGCGCTCATCGAGTCGGCGACCGAGTTTCCGATCGGCGTGAGGGCCCCGAGCCCCGTGACGACGACCCGCGGTCGTGGCGTCATGGAGTGTGCTCGGCGGGGCCGGCGAGCTCCGCCTGCAGCACGTCGCCCTTGCGCACGAGCGGCTCGACCGGCCCCAAGTCGCCGTCGAGCGCGACCGAGAGGAGCTCCTGCGCTCGCTCGAGGACCACCGCCGTGCGCGCCGCGATCTCGCGCCGACTGCGATCCTTTCCGACGTCGGCGAAGGCGCCGAACGCGCTGCGCCCGTCGACCTCGTAGCAGTCGCGGTTCTTCCGATAGTAGGTCCCGCGCCGCATCATCTCCTGCGCCGCGACGGAGAACGATCGCGCGACCGACGTCATCATCTCCATCGCGCCCTCACGGCGACGCAGCGCCTGTCGCAGCTTCCTCTTGTCGAGGTGCTCCTCGCGATGGAACGAGTCGAACAAGAGGTTGTAGTACGTGCCCGTGTCGAAGAACGCCTTCGCGCGGAAGAGCTCGTAGCTGCCGAACGTCGGGTAGAGCTGGTCGTAGACGGCGAGCGTGGTGTCGAAGCGATACTGCATGTAGTCGTCGAAGAGCTTCACCGGCTCTTCGAGCGGCTCGCCCGCGATGTCGCGCCGAATCAGATCGGTGACGAAGTCGCACTCGGTGCCGATGAAGTCGGAGCCCGGGCTGTAGAACGGGTCGGTGAACGCCGCGGCGTCGCCGATGAGGCCCCAGCGATCCGCGCTGAAGAAGCGCTTGGTGCGATAGGCGAGCTGCGTGAACGCGCCCACGTCGATCGTCTTGACGTCCTCGATGAGCGAGGCGACGGCCTTGTGCTCGCGCATGAACGAGAGCAGGCCCTCGGCCTTGTGTCGGGTCGGGCTCCAGCTCTTGGACTCCTGCACCACGCCGAGTGACGTGAGCCCATCGCGCAGCGGGATGAACCAGATCCAGTAGCCGGGGTACGAGAAGTGGTTCGTCGAGAGCGAGCGACACGTGTCGTTCACGCGGTTCCGCCACTCGGGCGCTCCGGGCCGGTCGTCCATGTCGGCCACGCCCTCGAAGCGGCCCCAGGAGGCGGCGATGCGGTGGCTCTTCTCGGGCACGCGTAGCTCGAGTTGCTTGGCGACCATGCTCTCGCGGCCCGTCGCGTCCACGACCCAGCGGGCGCTCCACTCGCTCCGCGCGTCGCCCTCGTCGACCGCGAACGTGTGCCGGGCGCCGTCCTTTCCGAGCACGAGGTCACGCACCTTCGCGCCGATGTGGACGTCGGTGCCGGCCTCGCGGTTCATCTCGAGCAGATCGTGCTCGAGCCGAGCGCGATCGAGCTGGAAGCTCAAGTACGGTGGCAGGCCGTTCACGCCCAGCTCGCTCATCTGCTCGAGCGGCAGGTCGCGCGCCTCCGAGTCGAAGAAGAAGCGCAGGCCGTTCTTCGGCAGGTGCTCCTTGTGCAGGTACGACGCGAGGCCCTGGCGCCGCACCCAGTAGTGCGCGGCGATCTCGACGCTCGACTCGCCCACCTTGTAGCTGCGCTCCACGTCGCGCTCGAAGAGCGCCACGGACAGATCCGGCATGGTGCGCCGCACCTGCCGCGCGAGCAGCGTGCCGGCGAGGCCTCCTCCGAGCACTGCGACATCGACCTGATGAGTCATCCCGAGGACATACATCCGTCGCGCGTCGGAGGCACTCCCAACGAAATCGGGCCGGCGCGTTGCGCCTCGCACGAGACATTCGGCCGCATGCCGAAGCGCAGCGTGCGCGAATGCCAGGCAATTCCCCTCCCGGTCGAGATCGCTCGGACGGGCCCGGACTTGCAGCGAAACGATCCGGAGATCCATGGGCTCGGGGTTCCTGCGCGCGTGCTCGATCGCTGCTCTCGTCGTGCCGATCAGCATGGGCGCGATCGGCTGCGCGCTCGCGAGGCAAGTCCTTCAAGAAGGCTCCGGCTCCGACGCGACGGTCGTCCTCGACGCCGAGCTCGCCGACGCAGACGAGCTCGACGCAGCCAGCGAGCTCGACTCAGCCGCCGACGACAGCGGCGATCGCGACGCACGCGCGAGCACGGACGCGGGCGTGATCGCCGACGTGGATGCCGCTCTCGGGCGCGACGTCGGTCCGCCGATCGACGCGGGTCGCGGAGACGGACGGATCGATCTCCGCTCCGCGGCCGGCTTCGCGGTGCTCGCGGGCGCCATGGTCGTGAGCACGGGCTTCACGGTGATCCACGGTGACCTCGGCATCAGTCCGAGCGCGGCCCTGGTCGGGTTTCCGCCCGGCATCGTCATGGGCACCATCCACGGCGGAGACGCCATCGCCGCGCAGGCGAAGCTCGATCTCACGGCCGCCTACGACGACGCCGCGGGCCGCACCGGCGCGCCCATCACCGTCGCAGGCAACCTCGGCGGGCGGACGCTCGCGCCGGGGCTCTACACCTCGGCCACCACGCTGGAGATCTCGACGGGCGATCTCACGCTCGACGCCGACGGCGACGCGAACGCCGTCTGGATCTTCCAGATGGGCACTGCCTTCGCGATGACCGCGGGGTGTCGGATCATCCTGGTCCGCGGAGCGAGGGCCGCGAACGTCTTCTGGCAGGTCGGCTCTTCCGCGACGTTCGGCGCGGCGGCCGTCATCGTCGGCAACTTCATGGCGGACCAGTCGATCACGATCGGAACCGGCGCCTCGCTGGAAGGCCGCGCGCTCGCGCGAATCGCGTCGGTGACCCTGGCAGGCAACGTCATCACGCTGCCGATGCCCTGACCTCGACCTCAGTCGCCGCTCGTCGATTCCGCGGAGGCCTCGGCCTCGATGGACTTCTCGAGCGCATCGGCGACGGCTCGCGTGTCGATGCGGGCCTCCATGGCGCGCGCTTCGGGGTCGGGGCGGTTGCGCACGTTGGGGAGGTCTCGGCGCAGCTCCTCGAGCAGCGCGATCACTTTGGCGATCTTGCGCTCCGTGAGGAGATTGATCTGCAGATCGAGGTGGCCGCGCTTCTCCGAGAGCTTCGACTGCCGATCCTGCGTGATGAGCACGAGGGTGGCGATGAGCAGCGCGCTCAGGCTGATCATGCCTTGGAGCAGATAGAACGGAAACGGATCGAAGGGGAGCTCCCCCGCGCGTTCCATCGCCACGTTCACCGCGATCCAGAGGACCGCGCCCGCGACGATCGAGTAGAGCAGATACGGTCGCCCGAGCGAGTGCGTCCAGCGCTCGATGCCCCGCTGATGGACGGTCGCGCGCCGCTCCGCGTCCGCGTGCAGCTCCGCGATCTCGTCGATGCTCTCGATGATGTGCGTGGGGATGTCCGCCGAGAGCTGGAGACTCGGAGACCCCTCTGGGTCCAGAACGGGCTCCGTGAGCGTAGGAATCTCGTCGTCGAACGTGGCCATGCGGTCCGAGAGGACGTTGAGCGCGATCCTCCGCATGTCAACGCGCAGCCGCGCGGAGAGCGGAGATGGCGGGCAGCACATCCGACCGCCTGGCCCTAGAGTCACGCCCGATGCAGACGCGCCCGCGCTCCGAGCCGAAACCAGTCACCGAGACGAGCTCCGCTTCGCTCCCGCTCGGCCCGCGCGTCGAGGCGATCCTCGAGGTCGCGTATCGTGCGCGCCGACCGGTGTTGCTCGAAGGACCGACGGGCATCGGCAAGTCGCAGCTCGTCGCGCAGCTCGCGAGCCGGCTGGGCATTCGACACGTGGTGCTCGATCTCTCGCTGCTCGAGCCACCCGATCTCGTGGGGTTGCCGATCGTCGAGGACGGACGCACGGCGTACGCGCTCCCGCGCTTTCTTCCCCAGGGCGGCCAAGGCATCTTGATGCTCGAAGAGCTGAACCGTGCGGAGCGTTACATCCAGCAGCCCGCGCTGCAGCTGCTCACCGCGCGCACGCTCCACGAGTACGTGCTGCCCGAGGGATGGAGCTGCGTCGCCGCGATCAACCCGGAGACGGGCGACTACCAAGTCACGCCGCTCGATGCCGCGCTGCGCGCACGCTTTCTTCAGGTTCCGGTTCGCGCCGATCGCGCGGCCTGGCTCGCGTGGGCCGGATCGAACGGCGTGCATCCCGCGGTGATGGCGCTCGCGCGCGCGCACGAGCGGATCTTCCAAGATGTGCCGCCGCGCTCGTGGACGAACGCGTCCGACGTGTTGCTCACCATGCAGCCGAGCGAGCTGACGCAGCCTGCGCTCGTGCGCGACGTGCTGAGCGGATATCTGCCGCCGATCTGGGTGGAAGCGCTGCTCTCGAGCGGTTCGCTCTCGGCGCGGCCGATCGACCTCGACGTGACGCAGCTGCTTCGCGAGTACACCCCGAAGAGCAAGCACGCGGAGCTCTTGCGCGGATGGAAGGAGCGCGGCGAGACGGATCGGATCGACGAGCTGAGCGCGCGCCTCGAGACGATCCTCGGCGGGCCCGAGTGCGGCGTGCTCGTGGCGCGCAAGGACCTGACGCTGGCCGGGCTCGAGGCGCTGCTCGCCGATCTGCCGGGCGACCAGCGTGAGGCGGTACAAGACGCGCTCGCGGGCAATGCGACGGCCTGCGTGCTCTTGGACGTGCGCGCCGAGGAGGTCGTCACCAACTACGGAGGCTCGCCGGCGATGACGCGCGTGAACGCGTGGAAGGCCGAGCCGAGCAAGCAGCATCGCATCGGCTTGCTCGTGACGTCGGTGCGCGCCCACGTGCTCAACGCGCACATCGCAGCCGAGCTGCGGCGGAGCAACGCGCAGCGCATGTCGCTCGGGCACTTCTTGGCGCAGGTCGGCGATCGCTGGGGCATGCCGCTCGTCGATGCGCTGCAGAAGGTCGGCGTGACGCCGATTCGTCCCGCGTGAGTCGCGCGCTCGCGCAGGACGGTGCGCCCGATCTCGGCGCGTGGCTCGAGGGCTTCGTTCGCGAGCGCGGCTTCCTCGCGCGCTACCCCTACTACGCGCACGTGCTCGCCTCGATCGTGCCCGTGGCCGACCCGAGCGTGCCCGCGATGGGTGTCTCGCTCCATGGCGTTCCCGGGCGCGGCGCACGTTATTACCTGCACGTGAACGTCGAGGCGGTGATGCGGGAGCCGCAGTATCTGCTCGGCATCCTCCTGCACGAGGTGCATCACGTGGTGCTCGGGCACCTCGCGCATCCGAAGTTCTTCGGCGTCGAGCACCGCGATCTCATGCTGATCGCGCAAGAGACGACGGCGAACGAGCACATCACCGAGCCGCTGCCGTCACCGATGCAGTGGCAGCACTTCGAGGGCTTCGGCTTTCGCGCCGGCCAGAGCACGATGGAGCGCTACGAGAAGCTGGCGCGCGCGCGGGCCGAGGGGATCTCGATCGCGCAGAAGCGCGACACCCAGAGTGTCGATCGCCACGACTGGGACGAGAACGAAGCGCCCGCAGCAGGAGGCGTCCGCGGAACGCGCGACGTCATCGAGCGCGCGCGCGACGAAGGAAAGGCCGACGCCGAGCACGCGAAGATCGATCGCCCCGAGAGCGTCTGGGTCGCGGGCCGCACGCCCGACGAGCTGCTCGCACTCTTGAGCGGCACGAGTGAAGCGCCGGAGGTCTTCGTCGACTGGCGCATCGCGCTCCGCGCCTTCGTCGCCCGCGCCCGCGCGCCCGTCCACACCTGGTCGCGCCCGAGCCGACGCTTCCCCTCTCGCATCGGCGAGGTGCCAGGCCGTTCGTATCAGCCGCGCCCCGCGCTGCGTCCCCGCATCCTCGTCGCGATCGACACCTCGCTCAGCATGAGCGAGCGCGAGCTCACCGAGATCGCGCGACACCTGCGCCCCATGAGCGAGGTCGCGCAGCTCGTCATCGTCGAGTGCGACGCGAGGATCGCGCGCGTGTACGCGTTTGGTGGTGCCATCCACAGCGTGTCGGGTCGCGGCGGCACGGATCTGCGTCCCGTGTTCGCACCTCTCTTCCTCTCGCGTCACGGCGCCGACGGCGTCGTGTACTTCACCGACGGGCAAGGCCCGCACCCCGCGCATGCGCCGAAGATCCCCGTGCTCTGGATGCTGACCAAGCCCGCCGACTTCGCGTGCCCCTGGGGCGATCGCGCGCTGCTCACACGAGCCTCCGTTCCGACGAAGCGCTGACGACGCGCGAAAGGTTCCGATCGATGTCCGAACGCCTGCCACCGCTACCCGAGCGCGAGACACTGCGCCTGCATCAGGCCAACGAGCGGACGCTCCTCGCGTGGATTCGCACGGCGATCGCGATGATGGGGTTCGGCTTCGTCGTCGCGCGCTTCGGTCTGTTTCTTCGCGAGCTCGCGGCGTCCCACGGCGCCGTCGTCGTGCCGCGCGGCGTTCCTTGGTCGCTCTGGACGGGCGTGTTCCTCGCCGTGTTCGGCTCGGTGATGGTGCTCGGCTCGCTGCTCCGCTACCGGCTCCTCTCGTCGGCGATCGAGCGGCACGAGGTCGGTCGACCCGCGGGCGACGCCTGGATCTACTTCACCGGGATGCTCATCGTGGGCGTCGGCATCGCGATCGGCGCCTTGCTCCTCACGTCGTGAGGAGCGCGATCGCCCAGCAATCGCCCAGCAATCGCGTAGCATACGACGTTGCATGTCGATCCAGTACCGATTCGGGCTCTTCGAAGGCGCCGCGCTTCACGAAGACGAGGTGCGCGCGGTGCTCGAGCACATGCGAGCTCCGTGCATCACCGAGCGAATCGAGGGGCGCTTCTACGACGTCATGCTCGAGGGCGACGCGTTGATGCGGGAGCCGACCGACCCACGCGCCGTGGACACGCTCGCGGCGTTCTTCGATGCCGGTGGCAGCGACGTGAGCCACGCCGAGGCATCGCAGGCCGAGCTCTGCGTGCTGGTGCCCATGAGCGAGAGCGCCGACTTCCGCATCGCGCGCAGCGTCGCGAGCGTTCCGGGGTGGAGCTTCAAGAACCTCGAGACCGCGTACGCCTCGCTCACCAAGGGCGCGAACGAGGGCGCGGAGCCGCGCATCGCACCGAGCCCGAAGACGCTGGCCGACCTCAAGCGCGCGTCCGAGCTGGGCGTGGTGGTCGTCTTTGGTGAACGGACGGCCTCGCGGGCGCCGATCGGGGCATGATTCGCCCATGCGACACGGCCTGCTCCTCTTCGCCATCCTCGCCGCCGGGTGCGGCGAGTCGTCATCGGCTCCCGCGACGACGACGACATCGAGCGACCCGACGTGCGCGGCGCCGAGCGTGGACGTCCCGGCCGAGAGCGGCTACCCCAACCGAGCGCTGATCGAGCGTCGCGCACGCGAGCTGGTGACGCGTGATGTCGACGCTCATGCGTGCCTCGTGCGCGTCGTCGTGCGGCGCGAGAGAATGCTCGTCGAGGCGAGCCACCAGGGTCGGACGATCCGCGCGTGGCTCGCGGGATCGGCCGGCACTCCGACGGAGTCGCTCGCGCCGCACGTGGCAGCGCACCAGCTCCTCCGGACGCTGCTCGACGCGGGCGTCGAGAGCGTCGTCTCGAACGGCCGAGGCGTCGCGCTCGGCTTCGCCGATCACGGTGTGGTCTGTTACCGCGCGGTGGGCCGCGATCCGGACTGCGTGCGCACGACGTCGGTCTTCGCGTTCGACACGGTGACGGAGCCCTCGGCGCGGCTGCTCGTCGTGCGCTCGCTGAGCGATCCGAGCACCACGAACGGTGCGGAGTGGGAGCTCGCGTTCGGTGACGCGACCACGCTCGCGATCCGGAGCGGCGCGCTGCAGTCGTCGCGGCCGATCGGGACGCCTCCGCCGGAGCTCGATCGCTTCGCGCGCGTGCACGCCTCGACGAGCGAAGCGGGCACCGTCGCGCGGGAACAGGCCGCGCAGCCCCTCGCGCAGGCGATGCCGATCGGCGCCACCACGGTCCGGCTCGAGACGCGCACCGTGGGTACGACGCGCGTCGTGTTGCTCTCACGATGCGAGGGGATGATCGCCCATTGCGTGTCCGTCGTCGCGACGGGCCAGGGAGCGACGTGGGCGGTCGCGCCGAGCTTCGCGACGGATCCCGCGCGCATCGACACGGCGCAAGACGCGTCCGCCCTCGCACCCGGCGCGCTTCGTGTGCGCATCCGCGAGGCGGGCTTCCACGAGGCCTCGACGAGCGAGCTCTTCGTCGTCATGGCGGGGAGCGATCTCTCTGCACACGAGATCGCGCTCGGCGGCGAGACCGCGCGCGGCGACGAGGAGACGATCACCGAGGGCTGCTATCGCACGCTCTCGATCGAGGCTCCGAGTCGCGTTCGTCTCTCGGATGCCCAGGGCTGGAGCGGCTCGCACTCCGAGGCGCGCGGATGGAACGTCGTGACGAGCCACACGTGCGCGCCCGAGGTCGTGCTCTGTCTGGACCCCGCGTCCGGCTTCGGCCCTTGCACGTGATCGCGGGCACGGATGCATTCGCCCTTGCCGCGCGCGGCCTCGCGGTCGCGTTCGGCCCTCGCACGATCGTCGAGGACGTCGCGCTCAGCGTCGGAGCGGGAGACGTCGCGGTGATCGAAGGTCCATCGGGCGGCGGCAAGAGCACGCTGCTTCGCGCGCTCGCGACGCTCGAGCCGCTGACACGCGGCGAGATCTTGCTCGACGGCCTCTCGGCGAGCGTCATCCCTCCCACGGAGTTCCGCCGGCGCGTCGCGTACGTCCCGCAGATTCCGGCGATGTTCGCGCGCACCGTGAGCGACAACGTGCGGGCGGGGCCCCGCCTCCGCGGCGAGGAGCTCAGCGAAGATCGCGTCGCGGATCTGCTTCGACGCGCGGCGATGGATCCCGCCGCGGGGTCACGCATTGCCCACGAGCTCTCCGGCGGCGAGAAGCAGCGCGTCGCGATCGCGCGCGCCCTCGCCAACGATCCGAAGGTCATCCTCTTCGACGAGCCCACCTCGGCGCTCGATCCCGAGACGCGCCTCGTGATCCTCGAGCTCGTCCGACAGTGCGCGGCGAACGGGCGCGCGGTCGTCGTGGTCACGCACGCTCGCGCCGACGCCGATGCGCTCGGCGGTACGCGCTGGGTCTGCGAGGGCGGACGCGTCGAGCAACGAGGTGGCGCATGACGTCGATCGAGATCGCGCCGTGGCGACTCGCGATCGTGTTCGCGCTCCTGCTCGTGTCGTCGCTCTGGGTCTCCCGACGAGGGAAGTTGGGGCTCGAGAAGGACATCGTCGTCGGCGCCCTTCGCGCGGCCCTGCA
>JAYVCF010000493.1:0-4586 GCA_043750095.1 Deltaproteobacteria bacterium | reverse complement strand
CTCCAGAGGACGCGCGCGATGTCGGGCGAGTCGAGGGTGGTGAGCCCCGCGGCGCGAAGCGCCTCGACGAGACGTGGCACGCCGCGCTCGATGACGATGGGGCCGCTGGTGGCACGGCGCAGCGTGGTCGCGTCTCGGAACACGACGTTGTACGCGATCATGCCGCCGAAGCCGCGGCGCGCGCCGAGCACCTCCCGCAAGACGGTGGGCCCCTCGACGCCGTTCTGGAGGCTCACGACGAAGACGTGTTCCGGCGTGTGATCGAGCACGGCGCGCGCCGCCTCACGAGTCCCACCGGCCTTGGTGGTGATCAGCACCACGTCCACGTCGGCGAGCGCGCTCGCGTCGGGCGCGCATCGGATGCGGCCTGGGTCGACGCGTCGCGGCGCGCTCTCGAGATCTTCCAGCACGAGGCCGCCGGCCGCGATCGGGTCGAGCACGCGCGGCCGCCCCACGAGCGTGACGTCGCAGCCCGAGGCGGCGAGCCGTCCACCCACGAAGGCTCCGACGGCGCCCGCGCCGAACACGCCGACGCGGAGCGCCTCGCTCATCGCAGGCAGGAGTCGATGATCGCCTCGATGCGCATGCCCATGCGCGCGCTCATGCATGCGCTGCCGTGCAGCTCGAGCGCGCCCGTGCTCCGATCGACCCAGGTCCAGCCGTTCATCGGATCCTGCGGCACCGCGGCGCCGTCGATCTCGATCGCGAAGCGCGCGTCGACGGTGGGAAGCGCAGGCGTGGTGAAGCCGCACGCCGAGATGCTGCCCGTGATGTCCATCAGCGCTTGATGCAGCTGCGCGGCCGAGCGCACCGAATAGAACTCGCGCTCGCCAGGCACCATGCGCGGACGCCCGCCCGCTTCCGCCATGCGATCGAGCACGTCCTGGAACTCGGGGCCCTCGATGCCGACGACGTAGGTGGGGATTCCCTGACCGAGAAGGTCACGCAGCGTGCTCAACGTGCGCACGTCGTCGAGGCACGAGAACGGACCCGGGCGCGTCGCCTGACAGGCCATCGGCGGCGACGTGCACATGCAGACGTCCTGAGGGACGCCGGTGTCGGGGTTGCAGTTGGGCGCGCCGTCCGTCGCGAGCAACATGAAGCGACGCGGTCCGCTGGCCGCGAGCCCCATCGCAGCACCGCGAAGCGCGACGGCCGTGGGCGTGCCTCCGTTGGGATCGGTCGACGTGAAGAGCGAGACGATCCGCGGCGCGGTGCCCGGGCCTGGCAGCACGTCGACGGGTGAGATCGCCGAGCATGCCTGCTCGGTCGTGGGCATCGGCGAGGTGATCGGATCAGGAAAGAACTTCGCGCCGACGAACACGCGCGGATCGATGCTGGTGAGCGCGTCGCTCAGCGCGGTGCGAAGGATGGTCCAGCGCCACTGGTCTTGTGGCATGTCGGGCTCGCCAGCGAGCGTGAGGCGCATCGAGGCCGAACGATCGATCACGAGCATCAGCTCGGCCGTGTCGGGCGTGAGGGGAAAATGATCCGGCACGCACATCGGAGCGTCCGTGCCCGCATCGTTGGGTGCGTCGATGCCCGCGGCGTCGACGTGGTACTCGGGAATGCGCAGGCCCGTCTTCGCGCCGCAGCTGGCGACGAGGAGCCCACACCCGAACATCGCCAGCGCGCCCGATCGCATCGAGCGAGAGCTTAGCGCGTGACCGACTCGCGGTGCTCGCGTCCGTAGACGACGTAGAGCCGCGACGCCTCGAGGACGTTCGCCAGCTCCTCCGGCTTGAGATCCCGGGCGGGTCGCGCGGGGCGGCCGTGGGCGAGAACGCCGGCGGGAATCTTGGTGCGCGCCGTGACGAGCGAGCCCGCGCCGAGGATGGTGCCCTCCCCGATCTCCGCTTCGTCGAGGACGATGGAGCCCATGCCGACCAGCACGCGCGAGCCGACGCGGCAGCCGTGGAGGATCACCGAGTGGCCCACGGTCACCTCGTCGCCGACCACCGTCTCGGACCAGCCGCCCGTCGCATGGACGACCGAGTTGTCTTGGATCGACGTGCGCGCGCCGATGCGGATCGCCATGACGTCGCCACGGAGAACGGCGCCGTACCAGATCGACGACTCGGCGCCGATGATCACGTCGCCGATCACCGACGCGGTGGGCGCGACGAACACGCCCGAGTCGAGCCGCGGGACGATGTTCTTGTACGGAAAGAGAGGTCCCATCACGCCGTGACTCCCGTCGTGGGCGCGCTGCTGGGCCTGATCATCCCGAGCAGCATGCGCGCGTTGACGCCCACGAACGTGCCGAGCGCGTCCGCGCAGAGGTCGAGCACGTCTGCGCTCCGCCCGGGGACGAACGCCTGATGCATCTCGTCGAGGACGCCCCAGAGGAACGTCAGGAGCATCGCGGCGAGCGCGACGCGGACGCGCGGATGTCGCTCGAAGGTGCGGATACACGCGTGCGCGAGCAAGAACGCCAGCACCGCGAACTCGGTCGTGTGCACGCCCTTGTCGCGGAACGGAAAGAGGCTGACAGGGAACGTCGGTCGCTCCATCGACGACACCGTCCAGATGACCGCCATGTAGAGCAGGGCCGGCGCCCACGCGAGGATCAGGCGCCGCGCCTGCGCGCTCACGAGGCCTCGGACAGCGTCGGCAGGCGGCGGAGCGAGCGCGGCTTGGGCGGGGTGGCGCGCGCGATCGAGGCTTTCGGAAGGCTCGCGGCGACGTCGAGATCGAGGACACCTTCGAGCGAGTGATCGTTCGCACGCGCGAGCGAGACGCTCACGATCATGCCGGTCGGATCGCGACCCTCGGGGACGTCGAAGTGGACGATCTCGTGGCGCTCGCTGCGACCGCGGTAGCGAAGCGCAGCGCCTCTCTCTTTGCCGGGGCCTTCGACGAGAACTTCCGCGCGCGTCCCGACGAGCGACGCCAGGTGTGCGCGCTGCCCCACGGCGACGACCTCGAAGAGCTCGGCGAGGCGTGCGTCCTTCTCGTCTTCGCTGATGTCGTCGTCGAGCTTGAGCGCGGGTGTGTGTGGACGAGGCGAGTACTTGAAGGCGAACGCGGCGGAGAACCCGACCTCACGCACGAGCGAGAGCGTCTCCTCGAACTCGGCGCGCGTCTCGCCTGGGAACCCGACGATCACGTCGGTCGATAGCGTGAGACCTGCGCGCGCCGACTTCAGGGCGTGCGCGCGCTCGACGTAGTGCTCGCGCGTGTAGCGACGCAGCATGCGCTTGAGCACACGGTTCGACCCCGACTGCACGGGCAGATGCACGTGCGCGGGCAACACGGGCAGCTCGGCGTGGGCGCGAACGAGCGCGCTCGTGACGTGACGCGGATGCGGCGAGGTGTAGCGAAGGCGCGCGAGCTCGGGGACCTCACGCGCGATGCGCTCGAGCAGCGACGCGAAGGCGGACTCGCCTGCCTCGTCGGTCCCTGGCTCGTGCCAGGAGTTCACCGTCTGACCGAGCAGCGTGATCTCGCGCGTGCCGCCCAACGCCATCGCGCGCACCTCGGCCACGATCTCCGACGACGCTCGATAGCGCTCGGGCCCGCGCGTGTAGGGCACCACGCAGAAGGTGCAGCGCTCGTCGCAGCCCTTCATCACCGTCACGAACGAGGTGACCTCGCGCCCGCGTTCGGAGTCGTGCGGACGCGGCGACGCGACGAGAAAGCGCGTGTCGTCGAGGTCGAACACCGTGCGCGCGACCGGCGGCGCTCCGGCCTGCGCACTCGCGATGAGCCCGGGCAGCTCCGCGATGTTGTCGGGCCCGAGGACCACATCCACGACGGCCGAGCGAGAGAGCAGGCGCTCACCTTCTTGCTGCGCGACGCAGCCGGCGACCACCACGGTCAGCGAGGGGCGCTCTTCCTTGAGCGGTCGCACCGTGCCGAGGATCGAGAGCAGCTTGTGCTCCGCTTTCTCGCGAACGCTGCACGTGTTGAAGACGATCACGTCCGCGAGCGCCGCGTCGTCGGTGACCACGTAGCCCGCGCCATCGAGGACTTCCTCGATGCGACGCGAGTCGTGCGCGTTCATCTGACAGCCGAACGTCTGGACGAGGTAGCGCACGCCGCGCTCAGGCGGTCGTCGTCCACGCGGTCTTGATCGCGCGGAACGTGTCGATCGCGCCGTCCGTGAGATCGAGCGCGCCCTGCTCGACCAGCTTCTCATGCACGGCCTTCGGCGAGCGGTCCCAGTCCTTCGGAACTTCGAGGCGGAGGTTCAGCGGCACACCCTCGAGGATGCCCTGCTCCTCCAGCGTCCAGAGGACCTCCGCGGCGAGGAACTGCCCCGCGACCCGGCGCGTCGGGCCATCGAGGTGCGCAGCGAGCGGGAAGAGATCGTAGACGGCCGCCAGCTCGTGACCCGAGCTTCGCGGCTCGCCCGCGGCAGGCGCCGTGGACTGCTTGAGCGCGAAGAAGGCCTTCGGCGGCACGGGCAGCTCGACGAGATCGAGACCCGCGACGTCCTGCCCAGCGAGCGCCTTCTGCGCGCGCTCCCACGCATCGGCGTGGCTGAGCGTGACAGCGGCGGGGCGGGCGTTCGTGTCGTGAATCGCGGTGAGCACGATGAACGGGCGGGTGTCTCGGGCGGTGTCGGTCATGGGGGCGCGAGA
>JAYVCF010000492.1:0-4435 GCA_043750095.1 Deltaproteobacteria bacterium | reverse complement strand
GCTTGAACGCCTCGTCCGGCATCGTGGCGTCGGGCTTGAGCACGACCTCGGTGCCCGCGATCGCGATCGGGAACCCGCAGTCGCGCAGCGACGACATCGTGCCGAGGAGCATGCCGGCCACATCGCGGCCCGTCATGTACACCACGACTGCGCCCGCCTCGTGGCAGGCGCGCACGTACTCGGCGGCGCCTTCGATCGGCGCGTCGAACTGGCAGTGCTCGTCGGTGAAGAAGCGATCGTGCCAGAAGCGCGTGATGTCGCTGACCACGTTCGCGCGCGTGATGCCGCAGCCGCGCAGCGTGTCCGAGAGGAGATAGTGGATCTTGTCGGCGGTGAGCGGCGAGAGCGCGTCGGCGACCTCGGGCTGCTGCTCGACGACCTCTTCACGATAATTCATGAGGATCTCGAGCGTGCGCGGACGGTTGTCGAAGAGCGTCGCGTCGAGATCGAACACCATGAGCGGTGGGCGACCGGTCTGCGCCTGCCAACCAGGAAGCTTCTCGATGAGGCTCGCGAGCAAGCCGGTCTGATGAGGTAAGGGAGGCGGACGCACGCCCGGAAGATACCCGTATCTCTTCGCGGGGATCAAACGCTCGCGTGGGTTCGTGCAACGAGAGATTCGGCGGGCCGCCACGGGAATGGAACAGGGGGCTGCCAGCGTAGGTTCGAGCGAGCACGACGATGAGAGAACAATCGAGGAACCCCCTAGCCACTGACCCGAAACGACCCGGTCGTAGCGTGTTGCTCGTCGAAGACGATCCCGTGACACAGACGGAGCTCGCTCGCGCGCTGACCGACAGCGGCGCGCGCGTCGTGGGCACGGGCTCGGGGGAGGCGGCGCTCGCGCTCCTCGAGGAGTGGCCGGCGGGTGTCGTCGTCGTCAGCGACGGCATCGCGGGGATGAGCGGCTTGGAGATCGCGCGAAGGATTCACGCGTCGAGCCCCGGCGTGTCCATCGTCTTGATGAGCGAGCCCGAGGGAGAGAAGGAGTCGGAGGCGAAGGCGATCGCGGCACGCCTCGCGGGCGTGTTCGCGATGCTGACCAAGCCCTTCGATCGCCGGATGCTCGCCGAGCTCGTGGTCGCGCTGGTGGTGGCCGGCGACGTGCTCGCGTAGCGACTATTCTTCGGTCCCGGCGCGGATCCGCAGGGTGTGCCGCGCGATCCCGAGATCCGCGATCGCCTGAATGCGCGCGACCTCCGCCTGCAGGAGATCGCGATCGGCCGTGATGACCTCGAGCTGCGTCGCCGCGCCCGCCTCGTAGCGCGCGTGTGCGTCTTGATCGGCGCGGGTGAGCGCGTCGCGCGCCCCGATGGCAGCAGCCGCGCGGATGCGGAGCGAGCGCACACGATGCCACTGCTCGAAGACGCGTGTCTCGGCGAGCTGCACCGCTGCGTCTTGCTGCGCGTGCGCGGTGGCGAGCTGAGCGCCGGTCACACCGATCTGCGCGGGCCGCGCGAAGTCGAGCGTCCAGCTCGCCGTGAACAGCAGCGCCCACTGCGTCGCCGGACCGAAGCCGGCCGCGTTCGTCGCCGACTCGCGCGCCGCGCCGCCGATCGTGGGCAAGAGACCTTCCCAGGCGGCGTCGACGGCCATCTCCGCCGCCCGCACGGCGCGCGCCGCGGCATGCACAATCGGTGCGTCGTGGGAGCGCGACATGAAGTCCTCGAGCCCGGCTTCCTCGTGCAGGTCGTCGTCGAGCGTCTGCGGATCGCTGGACGGATGAATGCCCGTGAGCAGTTCGAGGTTGCGCTCGGCGAGCACGATCGCGAGGTCCGCCTCCGCGATCGTCTGCTGTGCGCGCAGCACCTCGGCCTCGGCGCGTGAGAGTTCGAGCTGCGGGGCGACCTGCGCATCGAAGCGGGCCTGCACGTTGTCGCGAGAGGCGACGACCGCGTCGAGGTTGTGCTGCGCGGCATCGCGCACGGCGTGTGCAGCGACGAGCTGATGCCAGACCTGCACCACCGTCGCGTGCACGTCCTGCGTCGATGCGTCGAAGCGATCGATCGTCGCGCGAGCCGACTCCTCTGACGCGAAGAACATCGTCCACCCTTGGATGTCGACGAGGGGCACGTTGAGCTGGAGCGTCGCGTTGAACACGTCGTAGAGCTGGATGTTGAGGTGATGCGGGCTCCTGCACATCGTCGGATCGGTGGGTGGCGGCATGTCGTCGCATCCGAAGATGGGGCTCACCTGGATCTCGTTGTGCTGATAAACACCCGTCGCGTTGAAGCTCGGCAGCAGACGCGCGCGTGTGACGTCGGTCTGCGCCCACGCAGTGTCGCGAGCGGCCTGCGCGGTGTGCAGATCGATCGACGCGCCGTCCGAGCCGGCGATGAATTCGGCGAGCGGCTGCTGCGCTAGGGCGGGCGCGGTCACCGAGAGAGAGAGAGAGAGAGAGACAAGGAGGAGGGCGGCGACGGGAAACGACTTTTCGAAAGAGATCGGCATCTCGACTCCGTGAGGCGGCCCAAGAGGCGGCGCTGCGCCCTTGACGCGACGCGATTCTGGCGCCATTGACTGACGCGTCAACCAACGATCGACCTCGCCCCCGATTTTTTCCCCGATGCCGCGATCACCCGCCAACAACCAGCAGATCAAGGACGCGCGTCGGGTCGACATCCTGCGCGCTGCGACGCGCGTGTTTGCGAAGAAGGGTTTCGCTGCGGCGAAGATCTCGGACATCGCGCGTGAAGCCGCGCTGAGCCACGGGCTCGTCTACCACTACTTCGAGAACAAGGACGCCGTCTTCCTCGCGATCCTCGAGGACAAGATCCAGATGATGCGCGCCATGATCGAGGCGGGCGACACGGGGCCCGGCACCAGCGTCGATCGCATGCGCCGCAGCGTGACGAGCTGGCTGCGTCACACGGAGCTCGAGCCCGACATGCCCGTCATGATGGCGCGCGCGCTGCTCGATGGCGCGGCGGCGCCGCAGATTCGGCGCGTGATGACGGAGCACGCGTGCGAAGCCTACGAGAGCTCCGTCGCGCGGATCCGCGAGGGGCAGAAGCGCGGTGAGATCGGTGATCACGCGTCCGCCGAAGAGCTCGCCTCCAGCATGATCTGTCTGATGCGCGGCCTCGCGTTCACGCGGCTCGTTCACAAGGACGTCCACATGCCGCCGCCGAGCATCGAGACCGTGATGCGGCTCCTCTTGCCCACCAGCGCACTTGCGGCGCTGACTCCGCGGCCCCAGGCCGAGCCCGGCACGCGCGTTCGACGCCTGCCGGCCCGCGCCCGCCGCACCGTTTCCAAGACTCCCGTCCGAAAGGCCCCGCGATGACGCGCTCTCTCTTCGTTCTCTTCGTCGCGCTCTCGGTCGCGGGATGTCACGGCGCCGCGCCCACGCAGGCCGCGGTTCACCCGGCGGACGAGCGCACGACGACGACGGCGCCCGCGAGCGCCACGGCCGCCGCGCGTGACGTTCCGGCGGTCATCGAGCTCTCGGGCACGATCATGGCCGACGAAGAGTCGCAGGTGAGCCCGATCGTTCCGGGCCGCGTGGTCGAAGTGCTCGTCGAGCGCGGCGCGCACGTGGCCGAGGGAGATCCGCTCGTTCGTCTTCGCGACACCGACTATCGCCTGCAGCTCGCCGCCGCTCACTCGCAGCTCGATCAGGCGCGCGCGCGGCTCGGCATCACCGAAGGCAGTGCGCCTCCTGCGCCCGAAGCGACCGCCGAGGTACGCGCCGCACAAGCGCAGATGCAGCTGAACGACTCGGCGCTCGAGCGGGCCGAGGGGCTCGCGCAGCGCGGCGTGTTCACGCAGTCGCAGCTCGACGAGGCGCGGGCGCGCGCCACGGGCTCGCGCGAGGCGTATGCGACGGCGCTGCAGAACGTGCGTGGCTCGATCGCATCTCTCTCGAGCGCGCAGACGGCGCTTCGGCAGGCGAGCACGTCGGTGGGCGAGTCGGTGATTCGAGCTCCGTTCGCGGGCGAGATCGCGACGCGTGACGTGTCGCCCGGCGAGTACGTGACCGCGACGAGCCACCTCGTGACGCTGGTGCGGACCGATCCGCTGCGCATCGAGGTGATGATCCCGCAGGAGCGCATCTTCGAGGTGCGCGAGGGGCTCTCGGTCGAGGTCCGCGTGGACGCGACCGAGCACGTGTTCCCCGCGACCGTCCGCTACATCAGCGCGTCGGTCGACGCGACGAGCCGCGGCCTCAGCGTCGAAGCGGTGGTCCCCAACTCGGACGCGCAGTACCGCCTGCGTCCCGGCATGTTCGGTCGTGCGCGCATCATGCTCGGCCGCACGGAGAGCATGGCCTCGGTGCCCGCGGCCGCAGTTCTCACGCAAGCAGGCGTGAGCCGCGTCTTCATCCTCCGCGATGGCACCGTCGTCGAGAGCGTCGTCTCGATCGCCGAGCGCGATGCGACGACCGTCACCATCTCGCGCGGCGTGTCGCCGGGCGATGTCGTCGCGGTCGAGC
>JAYVCF010000491.1:0-6351 GCA_043750095.1 Deltaproteobacteria bacterium | reverse complement strand
CGCCGTCCTCGAAGGCAAGCTCCCCAACGAGCACACCGGGCTTCGCAAGATCCCCGGCGTGCGCGGCATCGTCATGCTGGTCGAGTCGATGTCGGTCGGCTACCGCGCGCTCTCGTTCTCCGCGCAGCAGCAAGAGGGCGCCGCGAGCATGGCGACGAGCGCGCTCACGATGCTGAGCGCCTGGGTGATCGCCGCGACCGATCTCGAGCCCGACACGCGTGAATCCGAGGCCGTGAGGCCGAAAGCGAAAGCGCCCTCACTCGCCGCCGAAGAGAGCACGTCCATGGCGCAGCGCGGTGCGCTCGTCTTGTCCACGCTCTTCGCGCTCGGTCTCTTCATCGCGCTGCCGCAGGCGCTGACCATCGGCTTCTCTCGCGTGACGGGCATCGAGCTCACGCCCGCCGACTGGCGATTCCACGCGCTGACCGGCGGCTTCAAGCTCGCGGTGCTGACCTGCTACCTCGTCGCGATCAGCCGCATCGAGGAGATCCGACGCGTGTTCCACTATCACGGTGCCGAGCACAAGGCGATCTACGCCTACGAGGCCGAGCTACCGCTCACCGTGGAGAACGTGCGCAAGCAGAGCCCGCTTCATCCGCGCTGCGGCACCACGTTCTTGATCACCGTCGTACTCATCTCGGTCGTGCTCGGATCGATCATCACGCCGCTGGTGCTCCCGCACGCGACGGGCTGGATCGGGCAGCTCGAGACGCTCGCGCTGCGCATCTCGCTCCTGCCGCTCATCGCCGCCGTCTCGTACGAGCTCCAGCGCCTCTCGGCCCGCTACTGCACCAAGGGCCCGCTCCGCGTGCTGCTCTGGCCGGGCTTTCTCTTTCAGATGATCACCACGCGCCAGCCGGACGACTCGCAGATCGAGGTCGCGATCGTGGCGATGCAGGCCGCGCGTACGCGCCAGAAGGCCGACGGCGTGGCCGCGTTCGACACGTTCGACGGAGCCGTCGCGCACTACGTCGCCGCCGCCTGATCGCCTCGCGATGCTCCCGGTCGAAAAACTGAAGAACCTGCGCGCGCGTCACGGCGAGCTCGAAGAGCTGATCTGCGTGCCCGAGGTGATCGCCGACAACAAGCGCTACACGGCGCTGCGGCGCGAGCACGCGGAGCTGGGCGAGATCGTGCGCGTGTTCGGCGAGTACGAGCGCAGCGAGAGCGAGCTGCTCGGCAACAAGGCCCTGCTCGTCGACGCCGAGATGCGTCCCATGGCCGAGGAAGAGATCCCCGGCCTCGAGAAGAGGATGGTCGAGCTCGCCGCGCAGCTCGAGCTGCTCTTGCTTCCCACCGACCCGAACGACACCAAGAACACGATCCTCGAGATCCGCAGCGGCACCGGCGGGGAAGAGGCCGCGCTCTTCGCCGCCGACTTGTTCCGCATGTACTCGCGCTACGCCGACAACCACGGCTGGAAGATCGAGATCCTCAACACGAGCGACGCGAGCGCCGGCGGCCTGAAGGAGCTCATCGCGAGCGTGAGCGGCGATCGCGTGTACTCGTGGCTGCGCTTCGAGGGCGGCGTCCATCGCGTGCAGCGCGTGCCCGCGACCGAGAGCCAGGGCCGCATCCACACCTCCACCGCGACCGTCGCGGTGTTGCCCGAGGCCGACGAGGTCGACGTGCAGATCGACGAGAAGGACCTGCAGATCTCCATCGCCGCGTCGGGCGGTCCGGGCGGTCAGGGCGTGAACACGACCAACTCCGCCGTCCAGATCCGCCATATCCCCACGGGCCTGATCGTGAAGTGCCAGGACGAGCGCTCGCAGCTGAAGAACAAGGCGCGCGCGATGAAGGTGCTCCGCGCGCGTCTTCTCGAGCGCGAGCAAGGCGCGGCCGACGCCGCGGTCGCGAAAGAGCGCCAGGACATGGTCGGCTCGGGCGAGCGCAGCGAGAAGATCCGCACCTACAACTACCCGCAGAACCGCGTCACGGACCACCGCATCGGCCTCACGCTGCACAAGCTCGACGCCGTGATGAACGGCGATCTCGACGAGCTCTTCGGAGCGCTCCGCGCCAGCCACCAAGCCGCGCTCCTCGACGAACAGTCGAAGGCCGGCTGAGTCAGGAGCCGTGTTCCTATGTCGGTCCGCGGCAAGTCGATGTGACGTACTGCTCGAGCGTCGAGCGCTCAGCGTCGGGCAAGCTTGGCAGGGCGAGCAGCGCGCGGACGGTCGCGCATGCTCCGTCGCGATCGTCCAACTGCCGCTGCGCATTGAACAATGCTTGGAGCTGACCGCGCGTTCGTGCTCTTCCTTCACCGAGGAACTCGACGACGCAGCGTGCGTCGCCCGCCACGACGCAGGCATCGAGGCGGGCGTTGGGCGAGGGCGGGGCAGTAGTCTGCGCCGGAACCGACGCGACCCCGGTTCCGAGGGCCAAGATTGGGAAGACGCACGCCCACATCGCGCGGCTGACGAACGCGGCAGATCGGCGAGCTGCTTCAGCGGCCATGGCTCATCGTACGATCGCGCACGACCCACGACCATGCCGTCACCCACGATCGGTTGGCTGGACGCGACTGCCCGATCGCGGCTATCTCGGGTGCGCGCGTGAGCAAGATCCCCGACAAGATCGGCCGCTACGAGGTCATCCGGCTGCTCGGCCAGGGTGCGATGGGCGCGGTGCATCTCGGGCGCGACCCGTCGCTCGATCGGCAGGTCGCGATCAAGACGCTCAAGGAGCTCGATCTCCAAGACGAAGCCAAGACGCGCTTCCTCGAGCGCTTTCGCAACGAGGCCAAGGCGGCCGCGCGGCTGCAGGACCCGACCATCGTGCAGGTGTTCGACGTCGGCGAGGACCCCGTCGCCGGGCCCTATCTCGTGCTGGAGTTCGTGACGGGCACCACGCTCAAGCAGGTGCTGCGCGATCGCGGGCCGCTCGGGGCCGAAGAGCTCGTCGACATCGCGCGCCAGGTCGCGCACGCGATCGATCTCGCACACGAGCGCCAGATCATTCACCGCGACGTGAAGCCCGACAACATCCTGCTCAGCGAGGACGGTCGCGCGAAGCTCGCCGACTTCGGCGTCGCGCGCCTTCCCGATGCCGCGCTCACGAAGGAAGGTCAGTTCCTCGGGACACCTTGCTACTCGGCGCCCGAGACGCTCTCGACCGGCCGGTACGGACCACGCACCGATCAGTTCTCGTTCGCCGCGGTGCTCTACGAGCTCGCGAGCGGCGCGCGCGCATTTCCCGGTGACGACGCGATCTCGGTCGCGCACGCGGTGATCCACGACACGCCGCCGCCCCCGAGCGAGGCGGGCAAAGGGGCCATCCCGACGAAGGTCGACGCGGCCATCATGCGCGGGCTCGACAAGAACGCGGACGGGCGCTTCGGGAGCGCGATGGAGCTCGCGGAAGCCGTCGAACGAGCGTACGTCGACGCGGGCGTTCTCGCGCCCCTCCCGGGCGAGCGTTCGAGCGAGTCGCGCGGCGCGCCCAACCGTGTGAGCGGCGCCGTCTTCGCCGGAATGCTCGTCGTGGCGCTCGCGGTGCTCGGGGGCGCGGTCGTGATGTTCGGCGACGGGCTCGGGTTCTTCGCCTCGGCGACGCTCGATCTCGACGGTGCGCTGCCCGATGGCGCTGTGCTGAGGGCGGACGCGGGCGCGCCCGCTCGAGCGCACGACGCGGGTGCCGCGGACGCGTTCGCGGCGCTCGACGCAGGTCTCGACGCCTTCGTCGAGCCGGACACGGGGGAGTCGGTCTCGACTCTCTCCCGCCAAGAACGCGAGGACATGGCCAAGGACGAGCTCGACGCAGCGCGCGCCGCCGTCGAGCACGGTGCGCTCGATGCCGCACGGGCACACGTGGCCCACGCGCGCGAGCTCGATCCCGAGTCGAGTGACCTCGAAGAGATCGAGTCACTGATCGCCGCCGCCGCGAGCCACTGACATGACCGAGCCGAGCGAGCTGATCGTTCGACCGATCGGTGTCGTGCGAAGTCCGTTCACCGAGCTGGCTCAGGCGCCGCGCCAGCCACGCGCAGCAGAAGGCGTGCGCGGTCGCATCGAGCTCGTGAGCGGCCTGAGCCTCGAAGACGCGATCGAAGATCTCGTCGGCTGGGACTATCTCTGGGTCGTCTTCTGGTTCGACCGCGCGATCGGCTGGAAGCCCAAGGTGCTGCCGCCGCGGAGCGAGCGAAAGCGTGGCGTGCTCGCGACGCGCGCGCCTCATCGGCCGAACCCCATCGGCATCAGCGTCGTCAAGCTCGTCTCGGTCCGAGGGCTCGTCATCGAGATCGAAGATCTCGATCTGCTCGACGGTACGCCGGTGCTCGACATCAAGCCCTACGTTCCGTGGACGGACGCGATCCCCGACGCGCGCACGGGCTGGCTCGAGCCACCCGAAGGCGCGCTTCCTGGAGGCGAGAGACCGGCCGATCCGCGGCCCAGCTGGCAGGTCTCGTTCGATGCGCGCGCCGAGGAGCAGCTCGAGTGGCTCCGCGATCGCGGTGTCGATCTGCGCGAGCGCACCCTGTCGGCGCTCTCGCTCGGTCCGCAGCCCCACGCGTATCGTCGCATCAAGATCGATGATCGCGGCGCGCGCATGTCGGTGAAAGAGTGGAACGTGCGCTTCGAGACGCGGAGCGACGTCATCGTGGTGACCGCGATCGAGACGGGCCGCCGCGCGAGCGAGCTGCGAAAGCCCGAGAGCGCGCTTCACCTCGCGTTCGTGACCAAGTTCTCCGGCCCGAGCGAGGACCCGTGACGAAGAAGCTCGCCGAGGGACTCCTTCGGGGCGACGACGGAGTCGTGCGCTGCTTCTGGTCGGGCAGCGATCCGATCTATCTCCGCTATCACGACGAGGAGTGGGGCCGGCCCACGCACGACGATCACCGACTCTTCGAGAAGCTCGTGCTCGAGGGCTTCCAGTCGGGGCTCTCCTGGCTGACGATCCTCAAGAAGCGCGAGCACTTCCGCGCGGTGTTCCGCGGCTTCGATCCTGTCGAGGTCGCGCGCTTCGGCGAGAAGGACGTCGCGCGCCTCCTGACCGACACGGGCATCGTGCGGCATCGCGGAAAGATCGAGGCGGCCATCCACAACGCGCGCGCCACGCTCGATCTGATCGAGGACGCCGGATCGCTCGATCGCTACCTCTGGAGCTTCGCGCCGCCCGACCGAGAGCGACCCAAGCGCATGCGACTCGCGGAGCTCCGCGCGATGAGCACCGCGCCCGCCTCGACCCGGCTCGCCAAGGACCTCAAGAAGCGCGGCTTTCGCTTCGTCGGCCCGACGACGTGCTACGCGCTGATGCAGGCGATGGGCATGGTCGACGACCACCTCGAAGGCTGCCATCGCCGTGGGGGCTTCTAGGCTCCGGCTCGCAAGAGGACGAGCTCCGCCAGCAGCGGATGCGGCCCCAGCGGCTCGGCAACGACGAAGAGTACGTGCGGGTGCGCCGTTCCTGCCTGCGCCACGAGCTCGGGGATGTCTCTCCGTGAGTGCCTTCCCGGCGCGAGGAAATAGGGCACCACCACGATCTCCTTGGCGCCGGCCAACACGAGCTCCGCGACGGCGTCGCCGACGGTGGGCGGCGCGATCTCCATGTGCGCGTGCCCGATGAGGATGCCCTCGCCGACGCGCGATCGGACGAGCTCGGCCGTCGTTACGAGCGCCTCGTTGGCCTCGTCCACACGGCTACCGTGATCCACCAACAAAAATGCTCTCATGGCCCCGCGGCACTCTGCTCCGTTCCGTGCTTGTCGGAAAGGGTAGCGCGCTCGTACATTGCGGGGAACCGCGGGCCCACCTCGGTGTCATCGAGAGCAGAGGAGGGCTTGCCGTGGAGCGTGCGCGATCGCTCTCCGAGCTCGAGCACGCTGCTGCGGCAGCTGCGGGCTTTCACGTTCCCATGCCCGAAGGCTACGAAGAACAGCTGGTGGAGCGCCTGAAGCGGCGCGACGAAGCCGCGTTCAACGAGCTGGTGCGGGCGTACGAGAAGCGTGTGTTCCGACTCGTCTTGCGCATGCTGGGCGACCGCGCCGAGGCGGAGGACGTCGCACAAGACGTGTTCATCACGGTCTTCAAGTCGATCGACACCTTCCGCGGCGAGAGCAAGCTCTCCACTTGGATGTTTCGCATCGCGACGAACCACTGCAAGAACCGGATCAAGTACCTGGACCGCCGCGCGCGCGGCAAGAAAGGTGAGCTCGACGAGCTCGCCGAGCATGGCGCGCTCGAGAGCGCGAGCATGTCCAGCTCGGCCCTGGTCGCCCGCCCCGATCAGCAGGCGGAGGCGAACCAGATCGAGGCGATTGTACGCGCCGCCATCGCCGAGCTCGACGAGGACCAGCGCGAGCTGGTCGTCCTGCGCGACGTGGAGAACATGAGCTACGAAGAGATCCAG
>JAYVCF010000490.1:0-10956 GCA_043750095.1 Deltaproteobacteria bacterium | reverse complement strand
AAAGTCGTCTCCGCGAGGATTGCGGCTCGGCGGTCCGGATCGAGCGCGCGAACGAGCTCGTCGCCGATCTGCGAGCCCTCGGCGTCTTCACGGACGCGCGCGGAGACGTTCTCCGCTTCGGACCGGCGCCCTATGTCACCGACGACGAGATCGACCGCGCGATCACGGCGTTTCGCGCGCTCACGGCGCGTTAGTCGCAGTCGTGTTGCAGGAGCAGCCCAAGCGTGTTTGATTGGGGCTGGTGAGCGCGCTCTTGATGCACGAGACGAGTCATCCGCATTCCCACGACCCGCATCCGGGTCAGAGCCGCATCGACAAGCTCGGGATCGGCGTGTCGCTGACCTGCGCAGTCCACTGCGTGATCACCGCGCTCATCTCGATGCTGCCCACGCTGGGCGTGAGCGCGTTCGGGCCGACGATGGAGTGGCTCGAGCTGCCGCTGCTCTTCGGCGCGCTCTGCGTCGGACTCTTCGCGCTGCTGCCGACCTACCTCCGCGAGCACAAGAAGCCGCTGCCGCTCGTCCTCTTCTCGACCGGCATCGGCTTCATCGTGGCGAGCCGCTTCGCGCCCGGCATGATGGAGACGGGGCTCACCGTCGTGGGCATCGCGTTCGTCGCGAGCGCCCACGTGGTGAACCTCCGCCTGCACGCCGCCCATCACGCGAACGCGTGAGGAGCGGCGCCCTTCGTCATCGGGCCGACGCCGACCCGTTCACGCTCGCCGAGAGCGACACCGACACGTTGAACGAGACGCTGACGCTGGAGCTCGCGCCGGCGATCGCGCCCGCCGCGGCCGTCGCGCAGACGACCGCGTTGATGCCCACCGCCGCGGCCGACTCGGGGATCGCCGGTGCGCTCTGCACGATGGCCGCGCCCGCCGAACGAAGCCGCTCGACGCGCGTGCGGATCGTGAGGATCTGACTGACCCCGTCGTGGATGGCGGCCTGAACGCGGGCGAGGCGGGCCTGGCCGTCGGCGTCGAGCCCACCGCTCATCGAGACGTGCGTCTCGCCCGGCGTGCAGCGCGCGTGGGCCTCGACGTGCGCGTCGCACGATGCGGTGCAGCGCGCGCTGGCCGACGGGCGACGGATCGTGCCCGTGCAGTAGGGCTCGCGGTACTGGACCGAGCAGCCACCGCGGCACTCGCCCTGGCAGCTGGCCTGCGCGCTCGCGACGCACGAGCCGTGGCAGGTGCCGTCGCACTGACCGGCGCAGCTTCCATCGGCGTTGCGCGCCGAGCACGTGCCCTCGCACGAGCCTTCGCACGTGCCGCTGCACGCCGCGTCGACCTGCACCGCACAGCTGCCCGTGCACTGCGCGTCGCACTGACCTCGGATCTCGCCGCCTTCGCACTGCAGGTCGACCGCGCCGGGATCGACGGTCGCCTCGCAAGACGCCATGCAGTTCGAGTACGCGTCGACCGACACCTCACAGTGCGGCGGGTTCGAGTCCACCTGGAACTCGGCGTGCCCCGATCCGCGGACCGCGTCCATCTCCGAGCGGAGGCGCGTGTCCACGGTGCTGCACATGTGCTCGAGATCGTCGCCGTTGGCGCTCATCTCCGCGTCGCTCATTCCGAGCGCGCGGCCCGTGACCTGACACGCGCTCACGAGATCGCGCTCGATGCCCATCGCGGCGTCCTGGAAGGCGAGCGTCGCGGCAAAGAACTCCTCGAGCTTCGCGGCGGCATGCGTCGCACCGAAGTCGCGATCGCAGCCGCCCATCGAGCTGGTCTCGCCGCCACCGCCGCCACCGGCGTGATGAGAGCGCGGAACACAGCCGCCGACGAGGAGCCCCGAGAGCCCCAGAGAAAGAACGAGAACGAGGACGGACTGAGTGGGTCGCATGGCGCGGACACTGCCGCGGCCCGGGCCCCGATTCAAGCGGGTTGGCGCGGGCGCGACGACACGGGGCGGCTCGTGCTATTCAAATCGACCGATGTCCGATCCGACCTCGGGGGGCAAAGCAGCGAAGCCTGGGAGCAATCCGCCTCCTGGCCCCGCCGCGCCTACGGCGCTGCACCATCTCGCCGTGAAGGTGCGCGATCTCGACCGCGCCGAGGCGTTCTACGCCGGCGTGCTCGGCCTGCCGATCACGCGCCGCCACGACGACGAGCGCGGCCGGCCGCGGTCGATCTGGTTCGCGCTCGACGGCACGACGTTCCTCGCGGTCGAGCGCGCCGAGCGCGGCGAGCCCGTTCGCTTCGACGACGCGCCGGGCTGGCACTGCGTCGCGCTCGGGATCCCGCTCGATGCGCGCGAGGCTTGGCGAACGCGCCTGGCGGAGAAGGGCTTCCCCGTCGAGCACGAGACCGCGTACACGCTCTACGTCCGCGATCCCGAAGGGGCGGTCGTCGCGCTCAGCCACCATCCGGTGTCGATCGCGGGGGTCAGCGACGCGAACGCGGATCCAGCGGCGGCACCGGCGGGGGTGACGGCACGACTCGCCGCGCTGGTGACGCTCTCGAGCGCTCTGCTCGCGCTCTGCCTCGGGGGCAACGTCGCGAGCGCGCAGCACACGCGCACGCCGCAGCCACCCGACGACGTGCTCTTGGTGGGCTCCTCGTCGGTGAACGGCGCGTTCGGCCTGCTCATCGAGCACGAGCTCGAGCAGGCGGGCATGCACGTCCGACGCGTCGCGCACTCCGCGACCGGGCTCGCGCGTCCCGACTACTTCGACTGGCAAGCGGAAATTGCGCGTCTCGGGGATCTGCACGCGATGCGCGGCGTGCTCGTGACCCTCGGCGGCAACGACACGCAGCCCGTCCGCCTTCGCGACTCCGACGTCCGTGACGAGGACCCGCACGCGGGACACGACTCGATCCGCTGGGCGGACGAGGCACGGTGGAACGCGCTCTACACGAGCCGCGTGACTCGCTTCGTCGATGGCCTCTGCGCCGCGGGCGCGCCGCGTGTGCTCGTGATCCTCCCCACCGACGGAACCAGCGACGACTGGTCCGAGCGCGTGCACCGAGTGCAAGAAGCGCAGATCGTCGGCACGCGCGCATCTCGCTGCGGCACCGTCGTCGATCCGCGGGCCGTCTCGACGCGGAGCTCACGCGCGACCGTCGATGGGGTGCATCTCTCGCGACGTGGCTCGCGCTCCGTGTGGGACGCGATCGCCCCGCTCGTTCAGCGCGCGCTCACCAACTGACGATCAGTCGCAGCCCATGCCGCCGAGCGCGGGGACCACGATGTCCACCTCGCGCACCTCGAGCTGCGTGACGCCATCGCCGCGCAGGATCACCCGCATGCGGAAGCGCTGAACCACGTCGGTCTGCGCGACGAAGTCGTTGGCCAAGAGGATTCGGAACGACACCTGCGTGCCCGGGCGCACGGAGTCGAAGTGATCGCCGAGATCGATGGCACCGCCGGGCGGCGTCGCGCCGTTCGTGACGATGCCACGCACGAACCTCGTCACGTCCACGGCGTCCCCGGGAGCGTCTTCGATCACGATGTCGACGGCGATGGGCACGTCCGTCACCAGGCGCTGGACCGCGTCGATGACGGAGCGGTCGAGGCCGGTGCCGTCGCCGCCGATCGAGAAGACGAGTGGCGTGCCGTCGGCGGTGACCGCGCCGGTGTCGCGCGCGAGCGCCGTGACGTCCGCCAGGCCATTCCCGTCGTCGGGCGTGCCGCTGAAGATGCCGATGACCTTCGCTCCGATGCTGCGAAGCGCAGTGACCGCCTCGTTGTACGTGGGCGGCGGCGGCGCGATGTCGGGCGAGTACGGGTTGGAGCGGCCGGGACCGTTGTGCGCCTCGGCGTCCGTGAAGAGCAGCATGATGCGCGCGCCGCTGCGCGAGAAACACGGGTAGCCCACGGTCGATGCGCCGCAGCTCGAGCCCGGGACGAATCCGGTCGCGCCCTGCCCGAGCGCCGAGAAGTAGAGCGCAGGCACGTAGGCCTCCGGCGGATCGCCGCCGCTCTCCAGCGAGAGAAGGCGCGTCGCGTCGACGAACGTGGGCAGATCGCTCGTGCTCGGCTGAATGAGCCGGAACACTTCGTCGCCGAGGGAACCGAACTCGTCCACCGGATAGTCGGCGAAGCGCCCGAGGCTCAGTCGCACGTTGGGAATGGCCGCAGCGATACCTGGCGCGATGGTGTCGGCGATGCGCAGCTGGATGGTCGAGATCTCGCCACCCATGCTCCCGGTGACGTCCACGAGGAAGTACACGTCGGCGTCGGCGATGCGAGCGATGTAGTCGACGCGGAGCTCGCGCGGCGGAACCATCGGCGGAACCTCGACGCAAGTAGATGCCGGCACGAACGCGTCCGGCAGCGTCGCCGCGTCGACCGGCACGGCCGCATCGTGTCCAGCGTCGGGCCCGCCATCCGGCGGCGGAGGCACACGCAGGCCGGTCTTCGCGCCGCACGCCATCAGCGCGAGCGCGAGCGCGCAGCCCATGCACGCACGACTCATGGGCAGCCGCGCCCGTCGGCGCCGGGGATGACGAAGATCACGTCCTCGGATCCCACGCGGCTGCGACCTGCATCTCGGAACACGACCCGTGCGCGCACTTCGCGACGCACGGGGCTCGGCGCGAGGCGCGAGCCGTCGACGTCGATCTGGAACGTGAGCACCGTTCCCGGCGTCACGCCCGAGAAGGTGTTGCCGGAGATCCCCGCGATGCCGCTCATCGGAGCGGCCGACGCCGCGCGGACCGCGACGACGAGTGTGCGCGCGTCGATGGCGTCGCCGACCACATCCTCGACCTCGGCGGACACGTCGAGCGGCACCGCATCGGCAAGCGTCTCGAGCGCCATCACGATGTCCTGTCCGATCTGATCACCGGCGTTGCCGATGTCGAACACGAGCGGCATGTGGTGCGTGTCCACGTCCGCGGCGAGCTGCGTGAGGTGCGGAAGCGGCGAGGGCCGCCCTGGATCCGAGGCGCCGAGACCGATCACGGTGATGGCGAGGTTCCGCAGCGCCGTGACGGTCTCCATGTAGTGATGCGGCGTGGGATCGGTGAACGTGTAGTTCGCGAACGGCCCCACGCCGGGCGGCCCGTTGTGCATCGGCGCATCGGTGACGAGCAGCACCACACGGAACGCGTCGGCACGGAAGCAGACACCGCCCGAGCCGCCCGACGGACACCCGAACGAGGGCTCGATGAAGGGCGGCAGGCCCGCGCCCGTAGCGACCTGGAAGAGGCCCTCGATGTCCGCCTCCGGATCGTCGAGGTTGCCCCACGTGGGAATCCCCTCGAAGGCCGCCGTGAGTCGCTCGATGTCGGTGGTGATGGGCGCACGCAGCTGGTAGGGCAACACGCCCGAGTCGGGACGCGCGTGCGGCGCGATGGGGAACTCGCCGAAGAACGCGAGGCCGAACGCAGCGTCGGGGATCGCCGCCGTGACGCCAGGAATGACGCGATCGCGAAGCCCTCGACGCACGTTGTCGATCTCGTCGCGCATGCTGCCCGTCGCGTCGATCAGGAACATCACGTCCACGATCTGCAGCGTCGCAGGGATCGAGAAGTCGGCGCTCACGGGCCCACCCATCGGCGGCACCACGATGCATCGCGTCGGCGGCCCGCCGTCGTGTCCTGCGTCGAACGCGGCGTCGGTCCCCGCATCGCGGCCACCGTCGATGTTCGCGTCGGGCGCGTCGAGCCCGGTCTTGGCACCGCAGCCTGCGATCGACGCGAGCGTGGTGAGCGCGAGCGAGACGACGAGCCCCGATGTTCTACGCGCCCCCGCCCTGCGTCTCATCTCGGACATCCCGATCCGTCCGCGCCCGGGATGACGATGTTCACGATCGTGCTGCCGATGCGCGTGCGGCGATCGCCGCGGAAGACGATCTCGAGTGGGAACGTCTGTGGGCCCACGCCGGGCGCGACCGAGCCGTTGCGCAGCGAGAGCTGGAAGACCACGCGCGTGCCCGTGCGGACCTGGCGGAACGTGCCGGCCGCGAGATCGATCGACGCGACGCCGTCCATCGGCTCGGCGCGGAGCGGCGTCACCGACTGCACGAACATCCGCACATCGACTCCGTCGCCCGGGACGGGGTCGACGAGGACCGTGTCGATGTCGAAGCGGATCACGTTCGCCAGCGTGGTGATGGCGCTGACGACGCTCGCCGAGAGCGCGTCGCCGTGCACGCCGATGTCGAACACCAGCGGCAAGCCGCGCGCATCGACGGCGCTCGTGTCCAGCGCGACCTGGTCCATCTCCCTGCGCGCCTGATCGTCCAGGCCCGAGAACAACCCCATCACGCGCACGCCGCGGGTCTGGAGCACGGTGATCGCGTCGGAGTACTGATGCGGCGAGGCGCGAGAGAGGAGCGCGGGGCACGAGATCGAGAAGGGATCCGCGTTGCCAGGTCCGTCGTGCCAGAGGTCGTCCGTGAAGAGCAGGATCAGCGGCAGCGCGTCGTTGCGGAAGCACGCGTAGCCGAATCCGCCCGAGGGACAGCCGAAGCTCGGCGCGATGAAGCTGCCGAGCCCCTCGCCGGTCACCGTCTGGTAGAGACCCTCGACCTGCGCCTCGGGCGGGTCTCCGCCGTTCGAGACCGCGATCCCGTTCACGGCCGACTGCACACGCGCGAGGTCGTTCGTGACCGGCAGCACGAGGTTGTACGCGTGATCGTCCTCGGTGCCGCAGGCCGACACGGGGAAGTCTGCGAAGACCGCCACACCGAGCCGCGAGTCGGGGATCGCGGCCTGGATGCCGGGAGCGATCGTGTCGCGCAGCTCGGCCTGGATGTGGCCGATCTCCTGGCTCATCGAGCCGGTGATATCGATGAGGAACACCACGTCGGCGCGACCGAGCGTGACCTGCGTGTCGAGCGGCAGCTCGACCGGGCCCGCGTCGGGATCGAGCTCGATGCACGGGATCGCGGCGTCCGATCCGGTGTCGCGTCCAGCATCGCGCGGACCCGCGTCGTGCGGGCCTGCGTCGACGGCCGCGTCGTGCCCCGCATCGACGTTCGCGTCGATGTTCGCGTCGGGAACGTTCAGCCCCGTCTTCGCGCCACATCCCGCGAGCGCCCCGATCGCCGCGAGCAACGACGCGCAGGCGAATGGGGCAGGACGCATCTCTCGTTTTCTAGCGCTCGCGCCTGGGCGCGTCGAGACGCGAGCGCGGGGCGAAACGGGGCATTTTGCATCGGCTCACGCTGGGCTCGTGCGCCCGCTGAGGACCACGACGGGGAGCGCACCGTGCACGCGTGTGACGCGTACGTCGACGACGCCAGCGTGGCGGAGCGCGTCGCACGCGTCCTCGAGCACGACCGGCTGCAGGCGCCGCGCGCGCGCCACCACCCAGCCCACGACGCTCGCGCCGGCGATCGGCAGCACCCACGCGATCCGCAGCGGGCGCGCCTGGATCCCGAGCCGCGCGATCGCATCGGAGAAGCTCGCAGCGTCGAGCGCGGCGATCATCACATCCGCCGGCTCGTCTTCGCGCGCGAGCTCGATCCCCCGAGGCAGCGTCACGTCGAGACGCGACGCGCGCAGAACGAGCGCACGCCCCTCGGTCAGGCCGAGGCTCGCGTGGATCGCGTCCGCGATGGACGGAGCGCGCGCCGTGATCATCGCGCCCTGCCCGCCTCCAGACGCACTCAGGCGGTGGTCTCCTTCGGTCGCACGGAAGGCTTGGGCCCGACCGAAGGCGCGTCGGCTCCCGGCGGCGGGCGCACGGTGTCGCGGCGCTGGATCTCCACGCGACGCACGCGGCGCTCGTCGGCGTCTCTCACGACGAAGTCGAAGCCATCGAGGCGGACGCGCTCGCCCACCTCGGGCACCCTGCCCGCGAGCTCGACGACGAGACCTCCGAGCGAGTCGAAGCCACCCTCCTCCGCTTTCACGAGCGAGGCCGAGAGCATCTCGCCGAGATCGTGGATCGAGACGCGCGCGTCGGCCATGTAGCGCCCCGGCTCGAGCTCGGTGACCAACGCTTCTTCCACGTCGTGCTCGTCCTGGATCTCACCGACGATCTCTTCGAGCACGTCCTCGAGCGTCACGATGCCGCTGGTCCCGCCGAACTCGTCGATGGCGATCGCGAGGTGCTGCCGCTTCGACTGCATCTCGCGTAGGAGCGCGCTGATCTTCTGCGTCTCGGGCACGAAGAGCACCTTCGAGCGAAGCAGCTTGGCCAGCGTCGGCGGCTCGGTCGTGCGCGCCGCTGCGAAGAGATCCTTGGTGTAGAGGATGCCCTCGATGCGATCGATCCTGTCGCCGTAGACGGGATAGCGGCTGTGGCCCTCGGCGATCGCGCGCCGGATCACGTCTTCGATCGGCGTGTCCTTGGCGATCGCCACCATGCGCGTGCGCGGCACCATCACCTCGCGGACGGTCGTGTCCTTCATCTCGAGCACGTTGAGGAGCATGTCGGCCCCCTCCAGCGTGCCTTCCTCTTCGCGCTTCTCGATCAGGTGCTCGACCTCGCGCTCGGCGATCTCGCGCGTGACTCCGACGGAGTCCTCCGGGAAGTAGCGCTCGGTGAGGCGCGCCACGAGCTGGATGGGCAGCGCGAAGGGCGCGAGCAGGAGCTCGAGCGGATAGCAGGCGCGCAAGAGCGGCATCGTGATCGAGTTGGCGCGCGAGCGCGCGAACGTCTGGGCGACCTCCGCGAGGATGGCGTAGCCGAGGCCCGCGCTGAACACCGCGCCGAGCACGAGGCCCTCGTCTTCGAGGACGAGCGCCACGAGGTGCGCCGTGAACGCCGACACCGACGCGACCGAGAGCACGCGTCCGGCGAGGATTCGCGCACGGATCGTCTTTCGGTGCTCGACGAGGCGAGCGGCCGTCTTTCCGTCCGCCCCGCCCTCGTCGCGCAGCGCCAGGACCCGCTCGGGCGGGAAGGTCGCGAGCGCGGTGGTCAGCCCCGAGAGGATCGACCCGACGAGCGCCGAGACGATGATGAGCGCGACCTCCGGCCCGGGCCCGCCGAAGGTGGACCCGCTCTGCAGGAGCAACGCATGAGACAGTGGAGGCACAGAGTGGTCGGTCGGAGAGCAGTGTTCGGTTGGAGAGCGCGACGCGGCGACGGCACGAGCGCCGGGCGAGGCCCAGCCGATCCATGACGCAACGCGCCCCCGCCGTCGAAGATGCTAGCGACCGGCCCTCCGAGCCGCAAGGGCGCGGCCCGGTGATTTCGCAGAAACATAGCGGAAATCGACTGTAATTTCGCCTACCCGGACCGGTCGGCGCTGTTACAATGGGCGTCATGCGCAGCGCGATGGTGGCATCGGGCGAGCATCCGGCGGAGCCCGCGGTCGGGGACGCCAAGCGGCTCGCCCGGTCGCGCAACAAGATCCGCGTGGGCGCGGTGGTGACGTCGAGCATGATCAACCCGGGCCGGGTCGCCGACCGGCTCTCGGAAGTGCTGCGGCGGCGCGTGGTGCTGCGCACGTACTCGACCTACGCCCGCGTCGTGGAGGCAGTAGGCGACGGTGACGTCGATCTCGCCTGGCTGCCGCCCATCGCGTACGTGCGCGCACGGCGACAGGCCTGCGTGGAGCTGCTGGCGACGGTCGAGCGCGACGGAAAGCCCGCATACGCGTCGGCGCTGCTCGCGCGCCCCGGCGTGATCCGCTCGTGGAGCGACTTCGAGGGCAAGCGCGCGGCCTGGGTCGACAACTGGTCGGCCGCTGGATACGTGATCCCGAGGCGCATGATGCGCGACCGCGGCGCCTCACCCGACTTCACGCTGAAGGCCCAGGGATTCGTCGGTGGCTACGACGCCGTGTTCGACGCGCTCGCCTCGGGCACGGCCGACATCGGCGCATCGTTCTGTCAGATCGACGGGACCGGCACGATCGTGCGACGCCCCTGGACCGATGACTTGACGGTGCTCGCGGTGAGCGAGCCGATCCCCGGCGACACGTTCTGCGCGGCGCGAACCGCCGACGCGCTGATGGTCGAGGACGTGCGCGACGCGCTGCTCGCCCCCGGGATGCACGACGTGATCGTCGAGCTCGGCGGCAGCCGCTTGGTGGCGGCCGACCCGGCGCGCTACGACGGGCTCGAGCGCGAGCTCTTCAGCTCCGACTGACTCGCTCCGCTCGCGACGCTCTTGCTCGCATGCGCGGGATCCCGCATGAATGCGCGGCGCGAGGTACCCCATGCGATTCCGCTGTCAGAACATCTTCAACTGCGATGCCGAGACGTACTGGAACAAGGTGTTCTTCGATCGCGACTACAACCACGGGCTCTACACGGGGACGCTCGGGTTCAAGTCGTTCGAGATGCTGGAGCTGACGGGCGAGCCGGGCGGCGACCGCACGCGCAAGATGTTCACCGAGCCCAAGACCCAAGCGCCCGCGGTGGTGACCAAGCTCATCGGGGGCGACCTGAACTACACGGAGCGCGGCCGCTTCGACCACAAGACCCAGTAGTGGACCTACGAGATCACGACCAACAAGCTCACCGAGAAGGTGAAGATCGGCGGGACGCTCTGGGTCGAGCCGCGCGGCGAGAAGAAGATCGAGCGCATCTGTGAGGTCGAGCTCGAGGTGAACGTCTTCGGCATCGGCGGCGTCGTCGAGAAGTTCATCGCCGACACGACGCGCGAGAGCTACGAGAAGACGGCCCTCTACACGAACGATTTCCTCGCGCGCAAGGGCCTCTGAGCCGCGCGCTTCGCCTCAAACGCGAAACGGATAGGTGAACGCGAACGTCGACTGCTCGAAGGCAGGAAACGTCGCGCCACGGACGGCGCGCGCGACGCACGAGCCCGCAGGCGTGCCCGCGAGGGGGCCGGTGACGATCGCGTTCGTCACGCGACCCGTGTGCGCGACGGTGATCTGAACGGTCGCGACACCGTGCTCGGGGCCGCACGACGTGGCGGCCGGAGTGACCTCGCGCATCGCACTCATCACGTCCGCACGCGACGGCGTGGTCGCGGTGGCGACGGGCGGCGGCGCGATGCGGTGCGAAGGCGGCGGTGTCACGGGGACCGCGGCGGCAAGGAGCTCTTCGACGGTCCGCGGCAGTGCGGGGGTCGGGGTCGG
>JAYVCF010000489.1:0-26967 GCA_043750095.1 Deltaproteobacteria bacterium | reverse complement strand
GCCCGAGATCTTGATGACGGTCCCGCGCTCGGCCGAGCCCTTCCTCGTCGAGCTCACGTATGCGACGCCGGTCGCGCGCGTGGGATTGCTCGGCCGGCTCTCGATCGAGCTTCCGCGGCCGGACCTCCTCGTCTCGCACGCGAGCTGGGAGGTGAACCTTCCCGCCGACGCGCGCTGGTCCACTCCCTCGAGCGATCTCGCGCTCGCCGATCAGGGCGTGTACTCCGCGTCAGAGGGCGGCTACGAGAGCTTCGCGGCGGCTGCGAGCGGCGCGGGCCCCGTGATCCGCGTGCCGAGCGAGACGATGCGTTTCGTGTTCGACGACGTGCTCGTGGGCGAGAGCGGCGGCGCGGTGGGCGCGTCGTTCCCCTATGCATCGGGCTGGGGCGTCGCCATCGGCTGGTTCCTCGGCCTGCTCGGAGCGCTCGGCGCATGGCTCGGCGTCCTCGGGTTCTTCATGGCGCGCATGAGTGTGGTCATCGTGCCCGAGGGCGGCCCCTTCGAGCTCGCGACCTATCGCTTCGCCAACGCCGCGCGCCACGTCGCGGTCACGCGCCGCGGTGTCTCGGGCCTCGCCATGGTCGCCCTCGGCGGTCTCGCGCTCACGTTCTTCGCCGTCGGCTGGCTCGGCGCGAGCCCGATGGGCCCCATCGCTGCGAGCCTCGTCGTCTTCGCGGGTCTGCTCGTCGCGCTGCGCAAGAAGATCGTCGCGCAGCTCCGAGCGCTGCGCACGCGCCTCGCGCCGCCGGCCGTCGCAATCGTGACGACGCCGCCGACGCTCCCGATCACGGAGCCCGTGCACGAAGAGGAGTGAGCACGGCTGCTGCGGCAGCAGGCGGTGTCCGAGCGGAACGATCCAGCGATCGCTCGTCGTCGGCCATGCGCGCGGCGGTTCGCGCCACCAGCGCGGGGGGCAAGCCGCCTCGCTCTCGCTCTCGCTCTCGCTCTCGCACTCGCTCTCGCTCTCGCAGCGTCGCTAGGCACCGTGCGATGACGAGCGCATGATCATCAGCATGGACGCGCGGTGGATGCTCGTGGCTCTGCTCACGACGGCTTGCGACCCGTCGGGGCCTGCGGGGCTCGTGCTCGAGGGCGTGCTCAGCGTGGACGACGCGTGCGTGGTCGATCCGACGTATCCGCTGCGGGCCGAGGGGGTGCTCGACACGACCGCGCTGCCCGACACGCTCCGCCCTAGCGGAATGGCGTATGCCGCGTTGTTTCGTTTGCGCAACTACGAGTCGCACGCGCCGTACGCGGTCATCGAGGACGAGGACCGCGTGTACGTGAACCGCGTCGAGGTCGAGGTCCGACATGGCGGCAGCGTGCTCTCGCTGAACGGGCTGCCCAATCCGTTCCTCGTCGCGGCGAACGGCTCCGTCTCGTACGCGCCGCGCCGCGGCTCGGCCGTCGGCGTCGGCGCCGCCTACGTACTTCCCGCTCAGTACGCCGAAGCCATCGACGCCGCGCTCGGCGGTGAACGCGACATCGAGCTCGCGATCCACGCGATCGCGACGACCGACGACGGCACGATGCGCACGAGCACCACCCTCGTCTTCCCGCTGCACTTCTGCCTCGGCTGCCTCGTGACCTGCGCCCCGACGGGCACGACGGAGCACGCCTCGTGCATCGTGGGGCAGGACGACGCGAGCACGGTTCACTGCCACTGAGCCTCCCGAGCGACTCGCCGTGCAGGCGGCCAGAAGCACGTCAGGGTGCGTCCCTGAACGCAAGATTCGCCAGCCTGTTCGTAGAGGGAACGAGATCGGGCCCGGCATCGAACGAAGCGCTGTCGGGGGATGCTCGCGTCGCTCGCACTCGCTCTGCCCCGCGCTCCTGAGAGCAGCCCACCTAGGACGGAGTGCGCTACTTGACCTTCGGGCGAGCGAGGCCGAGCTCCTCGAACTGCGCATCGAAGTCTCCGCGACGAATGCGCCGGCCAAGCACCTCGTAGGCGTCGTCCTTGTCGCCGTCCTTGCGGTTGCCCACGAAGAGCAGCACGGCGCGGTTGTCTGCGCGGCTGTGAGCGTAGAACATCCGCAGACGGGCCTGCTTCACGCGATACACGACGCCGGTGTACGGCGGGCCGAGCTGATGCAGCTGGTGCCCCGCATGCTCCGGCAGGTAGACGACCGCACAACGGTGCAACGCATCGTAGAGCCCGCGCTTGGCCTTCGACTTCTCGCGCGCGACCTTCAACTTGGCCATCTGCTCCGCCATCTCGGGCGAGAGGAGCACGGTGCAACGCGCCATGGACTACCAGTCGAACCGGACGCTGGGACCGCGCGAGGGCGATGACGACGGAGGCGGGATCACCTCGATGCCGAGCTCCTCGTCGTCGTGCTCGCCGCACATCACTGCCGAGAACGCGCGTAGCTGTCGAACGTTCTCGATCGCGAGCGCGAGCGCGTCGTCGAACTTCACCGCGGTAGGCTTGAGGTGACGACGGAGCTCGCGCGCGAAACGACGCGTCGCAAGTCCAGTCTCGAGCTCGGTCCCGAGAATCCGAAGGTTCGCGAGGCCGATCCTCCAGCTCTCGGTCGCTTCGGCTTCCGCGACCTCGCCGTCCGACCACTGGCCCAGCTCCACGCGCAGCTCCGCGATCTTGTGCAGCGCCGCGATCGTCGTGTCCGCGCGCTTCTGGAGCACGGAAAGCTTCGGGTGCTCGACCGGCACGAAGTCGCTCATCGCGGCGAGCGGGCGGAACATCGTGGCGGCGGACAGGCCTGAAGCAACGGAGACCATCGTGGAGAAAGCGTGCGTCGGAAGCACCGCGCCGTCCAGACGGTTGCGCTCGAGCGGTCCCATCGCTGCGAGCCTCGTCGTCTTCGCGGGTCTACTCGTCGCGCTGCGCAAGAAGATCGTCGCGCAGCTCCGAGCGCTGCGCACGCGCCTCGCGCCGCCGGCCGCAGCGATCGTGACGACGACACCGACGCTCCCGATCACGGAGCCGGTGCACGAAGAGGAGTGAGGCTTACTTCGAAGCCAGCCCGGCGCGCGCGAGCCGCGCGATCACATCGTCGAGGCGCGCCGCTGGAACGCTGACCCGCGTGGGCATGCCGCCCTGGAGATCGAGCATGCGAAGCAGATCGATGCCCGAGTCGAAGCGCGCCGCCAACGTGATCGTCGTGTCGTCGTGCACCAGCGCCACGCGCGCGCGCTCCTGGCCGAGGAGCAGCAGCACGGTCTTGTCGTACGTGAGCGTGTTCCCGTGCAGGGCGCAGAACGCCGTGTCGCCTCGGATCTCGTAGCGCTTTGCCAGCGTCCGCGCGTTGTCTTCCATCGCGCGGACGGACTCTGCGATCACCTCGAGCTCGCGGAACAAGTTCGCGTCGTCGGCGCCCGTCGCGAAGTAGCGCACGACCAGGCCCTTGAGCGCGTCGTCGTTCATGCGGGCGCGCAGCGCACGGTCGATCACCTGCGCGCGTGGGCTCGGCGTTCCCATCCGCGTGTCGATGGCGCGCGCGTCCGCGTCGGCACCCTCGTAAGGCTCGCGACCGCCGCGGATCCACTTCGCTGCGGACGCGAGTCCGTCGAAGTCGCCGTGACAGAGGATCGTGTCGACCTCGCCCGCCCGTGCGACGAGCGCCTCGTCGATCATCTCGGGACAGGCGCCGTGCTCGGCCTTCGTCGCGAGCACGAAGCGCGGGTCGAGCTTGTATGTGGCGTGCAGCGCGTGGTCGTGATGATCCACCCACATCGCGAGGCGCGCGCCGAGCCCGTCGATCAGCTTCTTGGTCACCTTCTCGAAGCTCGTGCCCGTGCCCTCCGCGGCGAACGCGATGTCGAGCACCACGACGCGCCCCTCGAGCTCGTTCGCACGAGGCAGCTTGCGAGGGGTTCCGAAGGCGAGCCGAGGAAAGCGCATCACGCGACAATCTCGGACGCGCGGCGCATGCGCGCAACCGCTCGTTCCTCCCGCCGGAACGAGCAGGGTCCGTTCCGTGGTAGAGCGAGCCCTCTTTTTCGGGAGTCGAGAGCATGGCGCATCGCTGGCGGTTCGTTCGCGCAGGGGGTTTCAATCAGGTCGTCATCGACTCGGGCGCCGACCTCGAGGCGCTCGGAACGCTCGATCAGAAGCTCTGGGTCGCGCTCGCTTGCCCCACGGTCGGCGTCGAGTTCGACAAGCGCACGCTCGCGCTGCTCGACACGGACAAGGACGGACGCCTCCGCGCCCCCGAGCTCCTCGCGGCGGTGAAGTGGGCGTGCGAGATGAGCGTCGATCCCGACGACATCGCCAAGGGCAAGGACGGAATGGCGCTCGCCGCCATCGACGAGGGCTCGACCGAGGGTCAGCTCCTGCTCTCGACCACCCAGACGTTGCTCGAGAGCATCGGCAAGACGGACGCGAAGAAGATCACCGTCGATGAGGTCGCAAAGGCCGTCGCGGGCTTCGACAAGCACCCGTTCAACGGCGACGGCGTGCTTCCGATCGCGGCGACGAGCGACGAGACGGTGAAGGCCCAGATCAAAGACGTGCTCGCGTGCACGGCCAAGCCCGACCAAGATCGCGGCGGCGACCCGGGCGTGACGAAGGCCTCGCTCGACGTGTTCTTCGAGCAGGTCGATGCGTACCAAGCCTGGGCGGCGCGCGGCAAAGACAGCGCGCTTCGACCGCTCGGCGACAACACCACGGCCGCGTTCGCGGCGCTCAGCGCCGTGCGCGCGAAGATCGCCGACTACTTCGCGCGCGTGCGGGTCGCCGCGTACGACCCGCGTGCGCTCGCTGCCATCAATGGAGAGGAGAAGCTCTATCTCGAGCTCTCGGCCAAAGACCTCGACGTGACGGCGGCCGAGCTCGAGCGGATGCCGCTCACCCAGATCGTCGCCGATCGTCCGCTCTCGCTCGTCCATGGCGTGAGCCCGGCCTGGACGGCGCGGCTCGCCGACTTCCGCGACAAGGTGGTCAAGCCGACGCTCGGCGAGAAGGACACGCTGACACTCGCCGACTGGTCCAAGCTCGAGGGCATCTTCGCCGAGCACGCGAAGTGGGCGGCGACCAAGCCTGGCGCGACGCTCGACAAGCTCGACCCCGACCGGATCCGAACGCTCGCTGCGCCCGAGGTGCGCAAGGGCCTCGCCGATCTCGTCGCGAAGGACAAGGCGAAGGAGGCCGAGGCCAAGGCGATCGAGTCGGTCGAGAAGCTGGTGCGCCTGCACCGCGATCTGATCGGGCTCGTGAACAACTTCGTCGCCTTTCGAGACTTCTACGCGCGCGAGGGCCCCGCGATCTTCCAGATCGGCACGCTCTATCTCGATCAGCGCGCGTGCGAGCTCGTCGTGCGCGTGAGCGACGCCGGCAAGCACGCGACGATGGCGCCTCTCTCCAACAACTACCTCGTCTACTGCGACTGCAAGAACGCCAAGGGTGAGGTCATGCACATCGCAGCGGCGATCACCGCGGGCGACGTGGACAACCTCATGGTCGGACGCAACGGCGTCTTCTACGACCGCTTGGGCGCCGATTGGGACGCGACGATCACCAAGATCATCGACAACCCGATCAGCGTTCGCCAGGCCTTCTGGTCGCCTTACAAGAAGGTGCTCCGCATGATCGAGGAGCGCATCGCCAAGCGCGCCGCCGATGAAGCGGCCGCGCAGGACGCGCAGCTCGCGGCCGGTGTCGACCACACCCACACGGCGGTCGTCGGCGGCGCGGCTCCGACTCCTCCCGCCCCACGTGGCTTCGACATCGGCACGGTGGCCGCGCTCGGTGTCGCCGTCGGCGGCATCACGGCCGCGCTCGGTGCGCTGCTCGCCGCGTTCTTCGGCCTCGGGATGTGGATGCCGCTCGGCGTCGTCGGGCTCATCCTCTGCATCAGCGGTCCCTCGATGGCGATCGCGTGGCTGAAGCTGCGCCGCCGAAACCTCGGGCCGCTCCTCGACGCGAACGGCTGGGCGGTCAACGCGCAAGCGAAGATCAACGTGCCCTTCGGCGCCTCGTTGACGAAGGTGGCCGAGCTCCCGAAGGGAAGCTCGCTCTCGCTCACCGATCCGTTCGCGGAGAAGACGTCTCCATGGGGCCTCTACGTCTTCGTGATCGTGCTCGCGGTCGCGGCGGCGGCTTGGATCACCGGGCAGTGCGACGCATTCCTGCCGCACGCGGCGCGCAGTCGCACCGTGCTCGACCACAACGATCACGCGGACGAAAGCTCGGCCGTCGACGCGCCTGACGCGCCCTAGAATCCTACTCGGCCGCGTCGCGCTTGTCCGAGGACGGTGCGGCGACTTCCGCAGCCGCGGCCGCGGGCGGCGTGGAGAGACGCGGCGTGATCACGGTGCCGCCCGACGAGCGCTCCTCGATCGTCAGCCAGCCCCACTCGACGCGTTTCTTCTCGACCCACTCGTTCGAGCTCAAGAGCACGGCGAGCCAGCGCGTCTCGTCCGAGAGGGCGAACGCGCTGCGCAGCAGCATGGTGAGCGGCACCGCGAAGAGCGCGCCCAGGGGTCCCCAGACCCATCCCCAGAAGAGCATCGAGACGAACACGACGAGCGTGGAGAGACCGAGCGCCACGCCCATCATCCGCGGCTCGAAGAAGTTTCCGATCACGAAGTTCACCGCGAGGAAGCCGATGGCAGCGGCCGCGGCTGCACCCGGGCCGAGCGTGAGGAGCGCGACGAGCACCGGCGGAATCCCCGCGATGGCCGCGCCGACCGAGGGCACGTAGTTCAGCAAGAACGTGAGCAGCCCCCAGAGCAGCGGGAAGTCGACGCCGACCATCGCGAGCCAGGCTCCGCAGAGCGTGCCGGTGATGGCCGAGAGATAGGTCTTCACGACGAGGTAGCGCTGGAGCTGACCCGCCGCGTCGGCGAGCTCGTGCAGATCGGCGTGCGGCCCCCCGAGCAGCACGCGCAGCTTGCCGGCGCCGGGCGCGATCTCGAAGAGCATGAAGACCACGAGCAGCATCACGAGCACGATGCTCGACACGAGGCTCGTCAGCTCGCGAAAGAGATCGGCCACGAGCGTCATGACCCAGCCCGGATCTCCGAGGCTCGCGAGGTCGCTGCGCTCGACGGGCACGCCGCGCGCGCGGAGAAAGTCGACCGCGCCGGACCCGAGATCACCGAGCGCCGTCTGATAGCGCGGAAGCGCATCGTTGAAGCCACTCAGCGAAGCCGACACCAGCCCGACCATTCCCGCGAGCACGGCGACGTCGAGCAGAACCGTGAGCGAGATGGCCAACACCCGCGGGACGCGCACGCGCTCGAGAAAGCCCATCACCGGCATGGAGATGACGGCGATGAAGAGCCCGCTCAGGAGCGGAAGAAAGAGCGCGCTCGACTCGCGCAGCCCCGCGACGACGACGAAGAGGCTCGCGAGGGTGAGCGCCGTTCGCAATCCGACGTCGACCCGCATCGTCATCAAAGCTAGCCGAAAACCGAGCTGGAAGCCGGATCTTGGCGCGAGTCGCCGAAGCTGCGCTCGACCGATACCATTGTGCCGCGTCCGTTACGCGGACGACTCCGGCCGAGATCAGGCGCGCGCGTTCAGCATCTCCACGGCGAGCGCGACGTCGTCGGAGCTGCCGATGAAGAGCGGGACGCGCTGATGCAGGCTCGTCGGCTCGACGTCGAGGATGCGCTTCTGGCCCGTGCTCGCCGCCCCGCCCGCGGCCTCGGCGATGAACGCCATCGGTGACGCCTCGTAGAGAAGGCGGAGCTTGCCTTCGGGCGCGCTCGTGTCGCCCGGATAAGCGAACACGCCGCCGCGGAGCAGCGTGCGGTGAAAGTCCGCGACGAGCGTGCCGACGTAGCGAAGGCCGTAGGGCTTTCCGCCGGGCGCGTCCTTGCTCTTGAGGCGATCGATCCACGCCTTCACGCCGCCGGGCCACTTGGCCGTGTTGCCCTCGTTGATCGAGTACGTGCGAGCCGCGGGGCTCGAAGAAGACAGTGGGATGCGGATGTTCTCGTGCGAGAGAAAGAACTCACCGATGAGCGGGTCGAGCGTGAAGCCATGCACGCCGTCGCCCGTCGTGTAGACGAGCATCGTGCTCGAGCCGTAGATGACGTAGCCGGCCGCGACCTGCTTGTACCCGGGCTGCATGCAGTCGGCCGCCGTGCCGGGACCGCTCGCGCTGACGCGCCGATGGATCGAGAAGATGGTCCCGATCGAGATGTTGACGTCGATGTTCGAGCTGCCATCGAGCGGATCGAACATCAGCACGTACTTGCCGTAGGGGTACTGCGGCGGGATGGGGATGATGTCCTCGTTCTCCTCGCTCGCCATCACGCAGACGTGTCCGCCCGCCTCCACGCAGCGAACGAGCACGCGGTTCGCGAGGTCGTCGAGCTTCTGCACGGTCTCGCCCTGGACGTTCACCGCGCCCGTCGCGCCGAGCACGTCGGCCAGGCCCGCCTTCTGCACCTTGCTCGCGATCACGCGACAGGCGAGCGCGATGCTCTGGAACAAGCCGGTGAAGTCGCCCGTCGCGCCTTCGATGCGGCGCTGTCGCTCGAGGATGTGGCGGTCGAGCGTCCAGCCGATCTCGTCGGGCGAGCTCGGTCCGGTGGAAACGCGGGGATCGCTCATCTCTTCCCTCTCACTTCTTGCGCGCGGCGCGCGTCACCACCGGACCCGTGGCGACCTCGGTGTCATCCATCTCGACCGACACGCGCGCCTTCGAGCTGTCCTTCTTTTTCTTCTTCGCGTCGTCGCCGTCGTGATCGAGCTCGACGAGCGCGCCGTAGATCCCGCCGATCGCCCCCAAGTAGAGCGGCGGAAGCGAAGTCCAGGGCACGGCGTGCCCGGCTCCCGGCCAAGGAATCGCGGCGGCGGCGTAGCTCGCGCCGAGCCAGTAGAGCGCAGCTCCGACGCCGATCCCGAAGAGCGCCTTGATCGCGGCGTCGAGCCACGCGCCTTCTCTCCAGGGCGCGCTCCCCGCGAAGATCCCGGTGGTCCCGCCCACGCCCAGCGCGAGCAGGTAGGCGAGCAAGCCTCCGGACGGCGTGGGCCAGCGCGCTCCGAAGGTGATGCCGGCGCCGATCGCCGCGCCCACGAGCAGGCCCTTGAGGAGTCCGATGCCGAGCCGCTTTCCCACGCGCGCCCAACCTACACCGACGTGCCGCGAGGGGCTACGCTCACCCGATGCGTGCTCGCGCGATCGCGATGGCCGCGCTCGCGCTCGTCGCACTGAGCGCGTGCGATGCCGTGTCCGCGGTGGGCGTCTGGTGCCAGTTTCCCGTCGACTGCCATCGCCCCAACGAGTGCAGCTACAGCCGATGCCGAGCGCGCTGCGTGTTGGGGAGCGACTGTCCGACGCACCTCTGCCTCGCGGGTCACTGCGCCGTCGAGCAAGACCGGGGCTGCACGACGATCCCCGGCCGCACCTGCGCCGACGCCCTCGTCTGCGCGGAAGATCGCTGCACGCTGCGCTGCACGACGAGCTGCGCGGGCGGAGCGCTCTGTCGACCCGCGGTCGGCGCGAGCGGCTCGATCTGCGTCGATCCGAGCGAGGCGCCGCCGGTGTCGGACGGGGCGATCACGGACGCAGGGCACGACGGTGCTTGACCTCTCGATGCGCAGTCTTTAGCGTCAGTGCTGCGCGTTCCTCTGTTGGGTTCGATCCGGTCATGGTGAAGAATCTCGAACGACCTTGAATCCTAGGGAGCCTTTCTCGCTCGTGGTGTGCTGACCCAGCGTTCTTCACTGGGGGTCCTGAAGCGAGCGATACCGGGCGCCCACCTCACTAGGCTCAGGGATTCTTTCCGCGACCAACGGCCACGACGGTAAGGACGCGCACTAATTTTTTCACCCACCTCTGCCCCGCGGCAGCGGGGGTGCGTCGACGCGACGGTGTGTTGCGTCATCGCCCCGCTGGCGGGCCGGCCATCGGTGCCCAGGCTGTTCTCTGAAAGAGGCAGCAACCACCATGGCCACCACCAAGTTCGACTTCGATCTCAGTCACTCGAGCGTCGCGTTCGTCGCGCGCCACCTCATGTTCACCAAGGTCCGCGGCACGTTCGGCAAATGGGGCGGCAGCCTCGAGCTCGACCTGGCCGACCTCACCAAGTCCAAGATCGCGGTCGAGATCGAGACCGCCAGCATCGACACGCGCGAAGAGAAGCGCGACGCGCACCTGCGCTCGGGCGACTTCTTCGACTCGGAGAAATTCCCGAAGATGACGTTCGTGAGCAAGCGCATCGAGAAGAACGGCAGCGCGTACAGCGTCATCGGCGATCTCACCATGCGCGGCGTCACCCGCGAGGTCTCGCTCGACACCACGTTCGAGGGCGGCAGCAAGGATCCTTGGGGCGGCGATCGCGTCGCGTTCTCGGCGGCCACCAAGGTCCAGCGCAAGGACTGGGGCCTGAGCTGGAACATGGCGCTCGAGGCCGGCGGCCTGCTCGTCGGCGAGACGGTCGAGATCGTCCTCGACATCCAGGCCGTCCAGGCGAAGAAGGCCGTCGTCGCCGAGTCGGCGCGCGCCTGATCACGTAGCGCGACGCTCGCGTCGGGCTTTCCATGCGCGAGGTGGCGCTGCTATCCCTCGCGCATGGATCGTTGTCCGTACTGTCAGTCCCCGCTCGAGTGGTCGGCACAGCGCGACCACGCACGCTGCACCGGTTGCGCGGGCCTCTACACCGCCGACATGACGCCGGTTCGCCTGGAAGCCCCGAGCGGCGGATTCAACGCCGAGTTCCAGGCGATCTTCGAGCAGCAGCTCGGCTTCGCACCGCGCCTCGTCCCGGATCGTCCGCCCGCCTATTGGGGCGGCGCGGGCTCGTCGCCGAGCGGGTCGAGTCCCGCGAACCAGTTCCAGCGCATGATGCAGATCGGCATCGGCGGGTTCGTGTTCTTCATCCTCGCGATCGTCGGCGCTTACGTCGCGTGGATCCTCTACACGTCGATCCCGCACTGAGGATCCCGCACTGAGGGATCGTCATCGCGGGGCGCGCAGCATGCACCAGAGCGGCGGCGCGTCCGTGAGGCGCACCTCGCGCGTGACCTCGAAGCCGAAGCGCCGGTAGTAGGCGACGTTCGTCTCCTTCGCCGTCTCGAGGTACGCGGGCTTTCGATCGGCGTCGGCCTTGGCGAGCGTCGGCTCGAGCAGCGGCTTGCTGAGCCCGCGCCCCTGCTGCGGCGGATCGATCCCGAGCACGCCGAGGTAGTGATGCGGCTCCGGTGGATGCGCGCGCTCCATCTCCATGAAGAGAGGCAGCGCGACCACGAGCCGCGCGCCGAGCCCGAGCGCGATCGAAGGCGCGACGAGGATCGACGAGAAGAAGCGCGTCGTCGAGACACCCGGCGGAAGCCAGAGCGCCGCGCCGCCGTGGCCCGAGAGACGAACGCTCGTCCCGATGGGCAGGAACACGTGGCGCGCGAGCCCGCCGAAGAACGTGGTGAGCGCGCGCGGCCGATCGGTGTCCGAGGGCAAGATCCAGCGGAACATCGGATCGTCGTCGAACGCGCGCGCCAACATCGCGCCGAGCGCGGGCGCGTCACTGGGGATCGCCGCGGTCGTGGTCATGCGCGAGCCGCCGCGCGCGCCGCGTTTCGTCCGGCGAGCCAGCCCGTCATCGTCGCGACTCCGAGACCTCCGCCTTCGCCCGCGATCGGGACGCCCGCGAGGATGCTGCCCGCGGCGAACAGCGTGGGCGCCTTCGCTCGGCCACTCTCGTCGAGCGGACGCATCGCATCGTCGACGCCGATGCCGACGTGGAATCCGCCATCGTGTGCGCCGGGATGCTCACCGAAGAGCGCGCTCGTGTCCGACGAAGGAAGCGGCCTTCCCTCCAGATAGCCCGGCAAGCCGAAGAGCGGCTCGATCGCGGCGTCGCGTCGGAACGAGAGGCCGCCTGCGAGATGACGTCCCGTCGCGAGGACGACCGCGCCCGCGCGATGGGTCGTGCGCTCCGTCTCGAGCGAAGTTCCGCGCACGCGCACCACCGGCGATCGCTCGTACGACGCCTTCGATCGCGCGAACGCGCGCGCGAGCGCTCGCACCAGCCGGGCGCTCTGCGGGCCGGCGAGCGAGCTGGCCCACTCACCGATCGGCATCGCCAGCGTCGAGCGCACGCGGGACCACGCGGTGTCGTCGTGCTCGCCGAGGAGCGGCGGAAGCAGCACGGCGTCGAAGCTGAAGCCACCGAGCGCGCGGCCGAGCGCCCGCACGAGACGATCGCGCGCCCTGTCGTCGTCGAAGAGCGCACCTGCCTCGTGCGGATGAAGCCAGACATCGCGCGCGCGACGTAGGATCTCCACCTCGACCGCACAGAACCGGCGCGCATCGCCCGCGCGCACCGCCAGCTCTCCGAGCGAAGCCGCGACGAACGCGCCGTCGTGCGCGCGCGCGGAAGGAAACGTCGCCACCGCGATGCGACCCGTCGGCAGCGTCGAGAGGTCGAGCACTGCGCGCTGCGCCGTCGCCGCGCGACGAACGAGACCGATGTCGGTCGCGATCAGCGCCGGGCGCTGATCGAGCTCGAAGGGTGCGTAGATCGCGAGCGCCGAAAAGACGGCCGCGTGCGAGGTGGTCGCGAGCGCGTGCAGATCCGTTGCGTGCGCGGCGAGCGGATGCTGGGGACGGGCGCGCACCATCTCGGTGAGGAGCGCGGCGCACGTTCGCACGTCCGCGAGCGCCACCGAGGCGCGCGCTGGCGCGTGCCCGAAGTCCCACGCGCCACCGGCGAGCGATGAGGCGCCGGGACGCGCGTCGAGCACCGTCACGCGCGCTCCCTCGGCCACCGCGCCGAGCGCCGCCGCGAGACCCGCGACGCCACCACCGATCACGACCACGTCGCTCGTGATCACTCGGCATCTCCCGATTCGGCGGCGTCCGCATCGGACTCGGCGATGGCGTGCGCCGAGGTCCATCGCGCATGCGCGAGCTCTTCCTGGGCGAGCGCGGTGGCATCGAGCGCCGGAGCGCGCGCACGCCAGCGCTCGGCGAGAAAGCGCCGCGCCATCTCGTGGGCCTCGTGCGGTGGGAGCGCGCGCTCCGCGCAGACGAGCTCCGCCGCGCGGTGCGCGCATCGCATCCCGCCGCAGGCGCCGAGCCCGAGACAGGTGCGTCGGCCCACGTCGCTCACGTCGCGCGCGTGCTCGACTCGCACCGCGTGACGGACCTCGGCCTCGAGCACGGGGTCGCACGCGCAGACGACGGCCGCTTCGGTGCGACGCCTCGCGACGCGCGCGCCGAGGTCCACGAACCGTGCACCGTGACGAACGACGAGCCTACGCGCCGTCGGCTCGGGGATCGCGAGGCGCTCGGCGACCACGAACGAGTCCACGATCTCTTCGCCGCCCGGGACCCTCGACGTGGCCGTGGTGCTGGCTCCCTCGAGCCCGAGCTCCTTCGCGATCTGCGTGCCCAGGCCCTCAGCGCGTGCACGAACCTCCCAGGGTGTCCCCGACGGAAGGACGTACACCGGCGGCGCGGCCGCGTCGGCTGCGTCCGCCCTGCGACGCACGCTCGCATACGCAGCGTTCACCCGCGCCTCGCGAAGATCAGGGACGTGTCGCGAGGCGCGCGCGAGCAACGCGCGAACCTCTTCTCGCGAGGCGCGCGTGTCCTCGGCCCCTCCCTCGAACGCGTGCGCGTTGCCCGAGACGAGTGTGGCGTTGTGAAAGGGAACGACCGACAGCTCGTCGGTGACGATCGCGTGCGTCGTGATCGCATGCTCGAGGACCAGATGGACGCGACGCTCTCTGGGGCGCTTCGCGCTCGCACCGGGCATCGGCCACGCGCCCGTGGCGACCACCACCGCGCGCGCGCTCAGCTCGGTCTGCGCACGCGTGCGCGACGCGCGCAGGACGAGACGAACCGCGCTCGCCTCGACCGTCAGCGAGACGACCTCTTCGCCGAGGCGCAGCTCGGCGCCGAGCTCCTTGGCATCCCGTGCGAAGGCGAGCGCGAGCCGGAGCGCATCGAAGCGCACCCGGGTCGTGAGCAGAGCAGCACGCTCGTCGTCGAGAGCGAGCGCCGCCTCGCGCGCGCGCGCCGCGCCCGCGTCGAGCACCTCGCGATCGATCGGCTGTCCGGCCCGCGCTCGCAGCGCGAGCAGGGCGTCCCAGCGCGCGAGCAAGCGCGCACCTCGACGCGCGCCCGTCGAGATCGAGAGCACCGGGATCCGCGTCACGAGGTGCGGCGCCGTCGCGAGAAGGATCGCGGCCTCTCGCTCGCGCCGCGCGCGCATCGATGCGCCGGCCGGGTCTCTCGGACCCTCGAGCCCGAGATCGAGCGTGTCGATCGTTCCGTGAGCCGCGATCGATCCGCCCGCGCCCAGATCGACGCGCTCGACGAGGACGGTGCTCGCCCCGCGCTGCGCGAGTTCGCGAAGCACCGCCGTGCCGGCAAGCCCTCCGCCGATCACCACGACGTCGACGTCGGCAGCGCCACCCATTCGCGCGCGACAGTACCACCGCCTCTACGCAGGCAGGACCGCGGACGCATGCGGAAGTCGATCGAGCCGGAAGCGAGCGATCAGGTCTCGCGGCATCGCGCGCTCACCGGGGACGGCGAGGCCGAGGCTCGCGGCCAGCCGACCGACGATCATGTCGGCCGTCTCTCGATCCTCGCGCAGCTCGTCGATGGCGATCGCCTCGTGACGCTTCGCGAGCCGCTGCCCATCCGCGGCGAGCACGAGCGGCACGTGGAGGAACGCCGGCGGCTTGGCTCCGAGCGCGCGAAACAACGCCACCTGCCGTGGCACCGACGAGAGGAGATCCACGCCGCGCACGACCTCGCTGATCTGCATGTCGAGATCATCGACGACCACCGCGAGCTGGTAGGCGAAGAGGCCGTCGCTCCGCGACACCACGAAGTCGCCGCTCTCGATTCCGTCGTCGCGCGCTCCGAGGAGCTCATCGACGAAGGGCTCGCCGCGATCGAAGCGAAAGCGCATCGCAGCCGGCCGCTCGGGGTGCGTGGGCCCGAGCCGACACGTGCCCGGATAGACGGGCTCTTCGCCGTGAGGTGCGCTGGCCGACTCGGCGAGCTCCTTCCGCGTGCACGTGCACGGATACACGAGTCCGCGCGCACGCAGCGACTCGACCACCTCGCGATGGCGCGCGCTCCGCTGGCTCTGCACGTAAGGCCCGAACGATCCGCCCACGTCGGGCCCCTCGTCCCAGTCGAGCCCGAGCCAGCGAAGCTCTTCGAGGATCGCGTCGGCCATTCCTGCGCGAACGCGCGGCCCGTCGAGATCCTCCATGCGCATGACGAACGCGCCACCCGACGAGCGCGCGCGCAGCCAGGCGACCAGCGCCGTTCGCGCCGTCCCGAGATGCACGTGCCCGGTCGGCGAGGGTGCGAAGCGTCCGCGATAGCTCATCGCGCTCAGTTCTCCGGGGCCGGTACGCGGCCCCCTCGGTCGGGAGTGAATCCCGACCGAGCCTCCCCCTCGTATCGCTTCGCGGGAGATCGCGACCGAGTTTCGGTCACGATCTCAGCCCACACGCACGCGATCGATCGACACCCACTCGTCCCAGGTCTCGGCGTAGTCGTCGTAGTGCACCAAGTGCACGCCGAGGTGTGCGTCGCGCACGGTCGCTGGATACCACGCGTCGTTCCAGCTCACCGAGACGCGCGTTCCCGCTGGATACGTGGTGGGCGCGTAGGGGCGCGTCTCGCCCGCATCCACCGTCGCGTCCCAGCGCTGCGTGTAGCCGTCGTAGTGCACGGTGAGCTGCGATCCCGGCTGTCCTGTGATCGTCGCGGGCCACCACGTTCCATCCACCAGGACCTCGATGCGCTCGCCGTAGCGCTCGCACGGCGCAGGCTCGGCCGAGCCGAGTGCGAGCAGGCGCGGGAACGCGCTCGTCTGGCGCACGTTCGCGAGCTGACCGTCGGCGAACGCCATCTCTTCCTGGATGAAGCGAGCGAGATCGCTGACGGTGACGCTTCGATCTCGATCACGATCGGCGTTCGCAGCGCCTCCGAAGGCCGCGATGATCGCGTCGGTGAAGGTCCACGCGCCCGTCGAGGTCTGGCTCGCGCTGGACGCGCCGAATCCCGCGCGTGCAGGCCCACCCGCTCGCGCGATCAGGGCGTCGGCGAGCGCGCCCGAGTAGCAGGTGTCGGCGAAGAGCAGCGCGTGACGCATGCGGCCATGCTCTTCGAGGGTGCGCGCGATCTCCTCGTACGCGAGGCAGCTCGTGGTGCTGTCGTCGCCGGCGTCGAACGTCACGGCGAACGACGCGCCCGACTCGGTGCGGTCGCCGTGGCCCGCCCAGTAGAAGAGAAAGGTATCGTCGGGGCCCGCGGCGTCGATCGAGGCGCGCAGGCCTGCTCGCGCGGCGGCGAGCGTGGCCTCGTGATCGCGGAGGAACGTGATGCGCTCGCGCGGAACGCCACGCTGCGCGAGCGTCTCGATCAGCGCCTGATCGCGTCGCTCGGCGCGCGGCATGCTGTCGTAGAGGTCGTGGCGCGCCCAGCGCAAGAGGCCCGCGGCGAAGACGACGGTGTGCGCCGGATCCCAGATCGGCGCGGGCTCGGTCGGCGCCGTCGACGGTGCCGATGTCGGAGGTGGCGTCGCGATCACGGGTGAGGCGCGATCGGAGCCACCACCGAGGCAGCAGCCCGCAAGCGGCAAGAGCGCGCCCGCCGCAACGGCTTCGCGCAGGAACCGACGTCGCGTCGCCCTCCGCACGAGCGCACGATACCCGAGGCGAACCGTCGCGGTCGTCTATGATCGCGCGACCCGATGATCGAGCTCCCTGCCCTCGCGCTCGCGCTGCCGCTCGCTCTGGCCGCGTTGATCGGCTTCTCGGTGGAGACCGTGCTCGGCTTCGGCGCGACGCTCATCACCGTCGCGATCGGATCGTTCTTCATCGATCTCGAGACGCTGCTGCCTGCGATCGCGCCGCTCAACCTGCTGCTCTCGCTCTATCTCGTCGCTCGCTACCACCGCGAGATCGATCGGCGCGTGCTCTTCGGAAAGCTCGTGCCGTACATGGCACTCGGGCTGCCGCTCGGGCTCGCGCTGCTCTGGGTCGCCGATCCCTCGGTGTTGAAGCGGCTCTTCGGTGCGTTCCTCGTGGCGGTGAGCGCCCTCGAGCTCTGGCGATCGCGCCGCGCGATGGACTCGATCGCACCGCTGACGCGCGTCCCCGAGGCGGCGCTCCTTCTTCTCGGCGGCGCGATCCACGGCGCGTTCATGACCGGCGGCCCGATGGCCGTGTACGTCGCGAGCCGGATCCTGCACGACAAGAGCCGCTACCGCGCCACGCTCTCGGCGCTCTGGGCCGTCCTCAACACGATGCTGCTCGTGCTCTACGGCCTGCGCGGACAGCTCGGCGCGAGCGAGCGCGGCCTGAGCGTGGCGCTCCTTCCCTCGATCGCGATGGGAATGCTCGTCGGGGAGCTGGCGTTTCGTCGGGTGCCCACCGCGATGTTCCGCACGCTCGTGTTCGTGATGCTGCTGGCCTCCGGTGTGGCGCTCGTGGTGCGCGGATGATCGCAACCAGGATCGAACGCGCGAGCCTGCACTCTCACTTGCCGTGATCTCGGTCGGCCGCCACGTACTCGTTGGTCGGCCACTGATGATTGAGAAACGACCCAAAATCCCGTGATATAGGAGCGCGATGATGCTCGCCTTCCGTCTCCGCGCCCTTCTCGGCCTCGTCTCACTGATGCTCGCTGCGTGTGGCGGCTCGACGTATGCGATGCGCCGGTCCGCGACCGACGATCCGGCCACCGCGGTCGAGGGCCGCGCCGTGGTGGTGTTCGTGATGCCGACGGACGGTCGCGACACGGTGAGCATCGTCGACGAGCTCGGCGTCTACCTCGGCCAGCTCCGCGGGCACGCGTGGTTCTCGCGCGACGTGGCGCCCGGCGATCACCGCTTCTATGCGCTGGAAGGCAGCTCCGCGTCGGTCATCCACGCGAGCGCGCTGGAGGCGGGGCGCGTCTACTTCGTGCGGATGGAAGACCCGGTGTTCGGCGTCAGTCGCTTCGTGGCCAACGGATGCGATGCGAGGGCGCTCGCCGACACCCACCGCACCGAGGCCGACCCCGCCGCGAGCGAGACCAACGTTCAGCGACAGCTCGGCAACGTTCCGCAACGAACGCTGGAGGCCGACGGCCGATTCGACCGCATGAGCGGCGAAGATCGCGCGGCGCGCACGCTGGTCGGCGCCTGTCCTTGATGCCTCTCGGCGGGCTCTGGGGATTGCGGTTTTTCGCGCGCCGCTCTAGGAGTGGTGCCCGAAGGAGATTCTCACCATGCTTGGACGCCTCTCTGCTCTGTTGATCGCCTGTTCCCTCGCCGCTTGTGGTGGCTCGACGGCGAGCACGTCCACCGAGACCGCGAGCACCTCCGGCGCCGAGGAGAGCCCCTCCGAAGAGAGCGCCGACGAGACGCGCGCGCAGTCCGACGTCCACTTCTCGATCATCGCCGTGGACGACGTCGCTCGCCGGGTCGACGCCCACGACGCGCGGCTCGCCGTCTTCGACGCGAACAGCCGCGAGACGTTCGACGAGCACCACGTGCCGGGCGCGACCTGGGTGCACTACGACTCGGTGACGGCCGACGTGCTTCCCTCGGACCACACGATGTCGCTGGTGTTCTACTGCGCGAACGAGAGCTGCTCGGCGAGCCACACCGCGGCGGAGGCGGCGGTCGCGCTCGGCTTCAGCGACGTGGCGGTGATGGGCGGCGGTATCCAGGGCTGGATCGCCGCGGGCAAGCCCGTCGAGGGCGCCAGTCCGCCGCCGTCCTGAGTCGGTTCGTCAGCGAGCGCGCGGCATCCGTCGGCCACGGACGGGTGCCTCTGCGCGCTCGGGCAGGCTTCGTCCCACGAACACGATGAAGCGAAGCCCGCCGCGCCCCGTTCGCGCGCGGACGTGGACGGTGCGCGCCGCGAAGCCGGCCTTGGCCAGGCGCGCCTCGAAGCCTCGCTCGTCGCCCGCGGCCCAGATCGTCAGCATCCCGTTCGGGACGAGCGCGCGCTTGGTCCGCGCGAGCGCATCGCTGCCGTAGAGCAGCGCGTTCGAGGGCGCGGTGAGCGCGGCAGGACCGTTGTCCACGTCGAGCATGATGGCGTCGTACTCGCTGCGCGCGTCCGCGATCACGTGACCGACATTGCCCCGCACCACGCGCACGCGCGGATCGTCGAGCGGCCTCCTGGCGAGCGGCGCGAGGATCCCGCGGTTCCACTCGATCACCTCCGGGACCAGCTCGGCGACGTCCACGCGACCATGCGGGCCGAGGCGATCGAGCGCCGCGCGGAGCGTGTAGCCCATGCCGATGCCACCGATCAGGATGCGCGCTTTCGGTCGGAGCCCGTCCTTCTCGAGCGGCTCGAAGGCCAGCGTCGCGAGCATCTCCTCGGAGTGATGCATCCGATTGGCCATGAGCTCTTCGCCATCGATGCGGATGACGAAGGTGTCGCCGCGTCGGACGAGGGTCATGACCCCGCCTCCGGGGACGCGCGTGGTGGCCAGAGTGATCCAGGGCAGCATCTCGTCGGCAGTGATAGCGTGGTTTCATGCACGCTCGCACGATCGCCTGCGCGTGACGTCGCCGCTCGCGCTCGATGCGTCCGTCGTGACGCTGCGTCTCTCCACCCGAGAGCGTATGCCTCGTGGACGTGATACAGGCATACGCATGTCGGTGAAGCGGAAGAGCCACAACCTGGACGAGGTGCTCCTCGAGCGCGCGCGTCGCGCGCTCGGCGCGGCGACCGAGACGGATACCATCCATGAGGCGCTTCGGGCGGTCGTGCTGGCCGACGAAGTGATGACGGATCTGCACGCGGCGCGGGGCACGGGACGGAAGGGCGGGGCTGGCCTCTTTCGCAACGCGTTCGTGCGCCAGATGAAGGCCGAGCGGCGCGCGCGGTGAACCTCGTCTTCGACGCGAACGTCTACTTCGACATGCTCGCCGACCCGGACTTCCTCGACGCGCATGGCGCATGGCTACGTCGCGTCGCTCCGCGGACCTTCGTGAGCAGCGTCGTGGCCGCCGAGCTTCTGCAAGGGGCCAAGGGTGACCTCGCGCGTAGACGGGTGCGGCGAGCGACGGCGAGCCTCGAGCGCGCGGGGCGGGTCGTAGCGCCGACCCACGAAGACTGGATCCGCGCGGGAACGGTCCAAGGCGCGATCTGGGATCGACACGCGTCTCTTCGGACCAAGCACGTGCTCGCCGACATCCTGATCGCGTGCTCGGCATTGCGTGTAGGGGCGACGGTCGTCACCGCGAACGCGCGCGACTTCGCGCTCATCGCGAGCTATCTGCCGCACCGCGCGATGTCGTTCGAGGACGCGGTCCGCACGCTCGCCTGAGGGCCCGTGTACGAACTGACGCGCGCTTACTCGGGCTTGCCGCCCAGCGCGCGATCGAGCGCACCGCGACGGGTGGCCATGCCGACCATGTCGTAGAAGCGCTGCCCGAAGAAGCGCTTCATGCGCCACATCGCCTTCGCATCGTTCTGCGGCAGCACGTAGAGCTTGCCCGCGAGCATCCCGTCGAGCGCGATGGTCGCGATCTGCTCTGCGCTCCACTTCGCTTCCGTCACGAGCTTCTTCGTTCGCTCGTTCACGCCGATGCCGCCGTGCGATCGCGTCGAGGCGTGGATGTTCGTGCGGAAGAACGTCGGGCAGAGCGCCGTGACCTGCACGTTGTCCTTGGCGAGCTCGGTGTAGAGCGTCTCGCTGAGCGCGATCACGCCCGCCTTCGTCACGTTGTACGGGCCCATGAGCGGCGAGGCGATGATGCCGGCGCTCGACGCCACGTTGAGGATGAAACCGTTGCCGCGCTCCTTCATGTCGGGCGCGAAGTAGTGACAACCCCAGATCACGCCGTAGAGGTTGATCTCGACCTGGAGCTTCCAGTCTTCAATGGGGATCTTTCCGATCTGGCCGACCACGGCCATGCCCGCGTTGTTCACGAGCACGTCGGTGCCGCCCCAGAGCTTCTTCGCCTCGATCGCGAGGGCCTCGACCTGCGCCGGATCGCGCACGTCGGCCTTCATCGCGACGGCCACGGCGCCGCGTTCCTGGCAGAGCTTGGCCGTCGCTTCTGCGCTCTCGAGGTCGATGTCGCTGACGAGCACGCGCGCTCCGCGGCTCGCGAGCTCGAGCGCGACCGCGCGACCGAAGCCACTTCCAGCGCCGGTGATGACCGACCTCGCCTTGCTCGGCAGTTTTCGTCGCATGCGTTCCTCCCTTTTCTCGAGGTCCGAACCGCGGCCCCGACCCCTCGTTCCGCTCCGCGAGAGCGTGGCAGACTGTGTAGCAGGACGCGGCGCCCCCTCGCGCTCGCGTCCCAGCCGGGCGGCGGTGCCCGGCGATCGTTCGGAGACGGCGATGGAGATCACGACGTACGACCCGCGGCTCGACGATGCGCTCGCATTCGTGGCCGACCGGTTCCGCAACAAGACGCGCAAGGCGACGCGCGTTCCGTATCTCAGTCACCTCCTCACGGTCACCGCGATGGTGATGGAGCACGGCGGCACGGCCGACCAGATGGTCGCGGCAGCACTGCACGACTACCTCGAGGACATCCCCGGCGCGTCGTTCGCGGAGATCGAAGAGCGCTTCGGCGCGAACGTGGCGCGCTTGGTGGACGCGCTCTCGGACAGCAAAGACGCCTCGCGCGCGAAGGCGCCCTGGCAAGCGCGCAAGACGACGCACCTGGCCGCGCTGCGAACCGAGGGCGCGGACGTGAAGCTCGTCTCGGCGTGCGACAAGCTCCACAACGCGCGGACCCTCATCACCGATCAGAAGCTCGTGGGCGACGAAGCGTTCTCGCGCTTCAAGGCCGGCAAGGAAGGCACGCTCTGGTACTACCGCTCGGCGCTGGAAGCGCTGCGAGACGGCTACGCCCACGCCGTGCTCGACGACCTCGCCGCCGCCATCAGGGAGATGCACACGCTCGCGAACGTCGCCGGAGCGTGATCGGGACCGTGATAGCGTCGGCGCATCCGATGCGGAAGCCGCGGCGCGCGTCCGAGTTCGACTTCGAGCTCCTGCTGCAGCTGATGTTGGAGCTGCACGCGCTGACGGACGAGCAGCGCAAGCTCGCGATCACGCGAGAGCGCCTGCACCGAAAGCGCATCGCCGAGTCGCCCGCGCGGCTCTCGCTCGGACTTCGCGGCGCGGACCTCTCGCCCATCGAGCTGCTCGCGTCGTTCCAGTTCCCCGACGCTCGAAAGCGTCCCGACGTGCTCGACGAAGATCGCATCGTGGTGGCGGTCGCGGCGTTCGCCGGCCTCGCGCATCGCCGCATCGATCGGCTCGGGCTCGACGCGGCGCTGGTCACGCGGACGTTCTCGCGCGCCTACGCGCGCAAGCACGGCGTGCTGCCGCTCGAGACGGGACCTGCGGGCCTCGTCATCGCGGTGAGCAATCCCTTCGACGAAGAGGTGCTCCAGAACATCCGCACGCTCGTCCGAAAGGAGGTCGTGCCCGTGCTCGCGGGGCCCCACGAGATCCAGCGCGCCATCGCGGAGATCTACGGCTTCCGCGCGTCGATCCAGAGCGCGCAGGCGCAGACGGGGCCGCGCAAGAGCGGCGACCTCGAGCAGTTCTTCAGCCTCGCCGGCGCGAGCGATCTCGACCCCACCGCCGCGCCGATCGTGTCGGCCATCGACTACATCCTGAACTACGCCTTCGATCAGCGCGCGAGCGACATCCACGTGGAGCCGCAGCGCGAAGAGAGCGTCGTGCGCATGCGCATCGATGGCGTGCTGCACACCATCTACCGGATCCCGCGCACGCTCCACGCTGCACTCACCAACCGCCTCAAGATCATGTCGCGCCTCGACATCACCTCGCGCAAGCCGCAGGACGGACGCATCCGCGTGGGGCGCGGCGAGACGGATCTCGATCTGCGGGTGAGCGCGCTGCCCACGACCTTCGGCGACAAGGTCGTCGTGCGTGTGCTCGACCCGGCGATGTTGCTCAGAGACCTCTCGGAGCTCGGCTTCCTCGAGGACGAGAAGGCCAGCGTCGAGGAGTGGCTCTCGCGGCCGAACGGCCTGGTGCTGGTCACGGGACCGACGGGCTCGGGAAAGACGACCACGCTCTACTCGGCGCTCCGCGCGATCGCGACGCCGGAGATCAACGTGCTGACGCTGGAGGATCCGATCGAGGTCGTGATGGACGGCATCATGCAGGTCGCGGCGAACGTGAAGACGGGCACGAGCTTCGTCGAGGCGCTCAAGCACGTTCTCCGGCAGGACCCGGACGTGCTGATGATCGGCGAGATCCGCGATCGCGAGACGGCCGAGCATGCGCTCCAGGCCGCGCTCACCGGCCACCTCGTGCTCTCGACGCTCCACACCAACGACGCGGTCGGCGCCGTCGCGCGTCTCTCGGAGCTCGGCGTGCCTCCCTTCCTCGTCGCCGCGACGGTCACGGGCGTGATCGCGCAGCGCCTGGTGCGAAAGGTCTGCGCGTCGTGCGGCGAGGACGTGGTCCTCACCGTCGACGAGATGGCGGCGCTCGGCGTGCGTCATCCCGACGAGTACGCCGGGCAGCTGCTCGCGCGTCGGGGCCTCGGCTGCCCACGCTGCAGGTTCACCGGCTACTACGGGCGCTCGGCGGTGTTCGAGCTCTTCAACGCGAGCACGCGCATGCGACAGCTGATCGCGGAGGGCACCACGCCCGAGGCGCTGCACCGTGCGGCGCGTCAGGACGGGCAACGGACGCTGCGTGAGCACGCCGTGCAGAAGGTCGCGCTCGGCGTGACGTCGCTCGAAGAGGCACTTCGCGTGACCGCGGATCTGGAGCGCTGACGCCGATGCCTTCCATCGCACCCGATCTGATCGACGCGTGGCGGGCCGGCACGGTGCTCGTGCAGCTCGTGAGCGGTGAAGAGGTGCGCGCCATCGATCAGTGCGCGCTTGCCGCGGCCGAATTCGGCGCGCGCTTTGCGGTCTGGAGCTGCCACCGAGGGCTCACGCCCGTCGCACCGGAGGCGAAGGAGCCGATCGCGATGCTCGATGCGCTCGCGAGCGCGACGGCACCGATCGTGGCGGTGCTGCTCGACTTCGAGCCCTGGCTCGCCGATCCCCGCGTGCTGCGTCGGCTGAAGGATTTGCTCGCCGCGCTCGAGGCCGAGAATCGACGCCTCGTTCTGGTGGGCGAGCGGACCGAGCTGCCGACGTCGCTGCGCCTCCACTCGCGCGCGATCATCCTGCCGCTCCCCGACGCGAGCGAGCGCAGGCAGATCGCACGCGACGTGGTCCACTCGCTCGGAGCGAGCGTCGAAGACGAAGACCTCGAGCGCCTCGTGCTCGTCTCGGCCGGCCTCTCGGGCGTGCAGCTCCGGCGATGCGCCGTGGGAGCCATCGCGCGCGGCGACGGCCTCGGTGCGCGAGCGCTCGTGCGCGTCGCCGAGGAGAAGCGCTCGCTCCTCGCGCACGATCTCGGGCTCGAACACGTGCGGGTGCAAGAGACCCTCGAACAGCTCGGCGGCCTCGAGAGCTTCAAGGACTGGCTCGACGAGCGCGCCACGGCACTGACACCGGGCGCCGAGCGCTTCGGCCTGAGGGCTCCGCGCGGCGTGCTGCTGCTCGGTGTGCAGGGCTGCGGCAAGTCGCTCGCGGCCAAGTGCGTGGCCGCGCGCTTCGGTGTCCCGCTCGTGCGCCTCGATCTCCCGCGCGTGCTCGGCGCAGGTGGCGATGGACCGAGCGCCGAGGAAGGCATGCGTCGCGCGCTCGAAGCGGTCGAGACGCTCGCGCCGGTCGCGCTCTGGGTCGACGAGATCGAGAAGGGGTTCGCCGGCAGCAAGGGCGGTGGCGACAGCCGGGCCGCGCGCTTGCTCGGCGCCTTCTCGACCTGGCTGCAAGAGCGCACGAGCAGCGTGTTCGTCGTGGCGACCGCGAACGACGTCTCGGGACTTCCGCCGGAGCTGCTGCGACGCGGCCGCTTCGACGAGCTCTTCTTCGTCGATCTGCCGGACTTCGAGGCGCGGCGCACGATCCTCTCGCTCCATCTCAAGCGGCGCGCGCGCGACCCCGCGGTGTACGACCTCGCCGTCTTGTCCGAGACGTGCGGAGGCTTCTCGGGCGCGGAGCTCGAGCAGGTGGTGGTCGCCGCGCTGCATCGCGCGTTCGCGCTCGGTCGCGAGCCGACCGATGGCGATCTGCGTCACGTGGCGCGCGACGTGGTGCCGCTCTCCCGCACCTACGCGGAGCAGATCAAAGAGCTGCGCGACTGGGCGCGAGGCCGCGCGCGGACCGCCGGTCGAGAGGGCGCGATCGTCGATCTGTTCCGTCGAGCGACGTAGATGGGGCGCTTCGACGTGGTCGTGACGGGCCTCGATCCCGAGCGCGATAGATCGGAAGTGATCGCGGGGCTCGCGCGGCGCCTGGTCAAGAGCACAGCCGAGATCGAGGAGCTGCTCGCCGGCCCCACAGCGCTGGTGCGCGCCGTGTCTGCGGAGGACGCGCAGCGGCTGGTCGCCGATCTTCGAGCGCTCGGTGCGCGCGTGAAGCCGCGGACGGAGGGGCCCGAGATCGCGCAGGGGGACGAGCCAGCCGCGCCACCGATCCAGCTTCTGTACTGGTCGGCCGAGGAGGACGGATACGAGCGTCCTCGCGTGGACGGAGAGAGCGAGAGCGAGAGCGAGAGTGAGAGCGGGAGCGAGAGCGGGAGCGAGAGCGAGAGCGAGAGCGAGAGCGAGAGCGAGAGCGAGAGCGAGAGCGAGGGCGAGAGCGAGCCCGCCGTCGTCCCGATCATCGTTCGCAGCCCGGGCGAGTGGTTCACGCCCGCCGCCGACGCGCCCATCACGTCGCCTCCGGCCGATCCCGCGGCGCCGCCGCTCGCGTCGGCGCCCGCGCCGCCCTCACTCGCCCGCTTCGGTCGCTCGGGCACCGAGCCACGCGAGCGGCCGGAGCCACCGCGCGTGTTCTTCCGCGCGCTTGCGGGCGCGTTCGTGTTTCCGCTGCGTCACCCGCTCTTGCGCGCGCTCTCGTTCGCACCGCTGCTCGGGCTCGCGGCGATGGCGATGGGCGTCGTGGGCCTGCGCTCCGGTCCGGACGTGGGGCCGCTGCTTGTCGCGCTCTCCGTCGCCGCGGCCGTCGGCTTCGTCGGGCTCTTGCACCAAGTCGCGGGCGCGTGTCTCGTCACCGTCGCGTCCGGCGAGCTCGCGCCCGCGCCCCTGCCGGCAGGCTCGATGAACGACTACCTCCGCCCCGGTGCGCTCGCCACCGTCGCGCTCGCGATCCTCGGCACGCTCGCGGACCTCGCCACGATCGAGCTCGTTCGACTTCGCGCCACCGTGCTCATGCTCGGTCTGTTCTGGTCGTTCGCGACGATCGCGGGTGTGATCGGCTTCACGCTCGCAGCGGCCAGCGGGTCGGCGCTCGCCTACCTCGACCTCGGGCGCATCCTCGAGGTCGTGGTTCGCTCACCGCTGCGCGCGCTCGTGGTCGTCGCGCTCGGCGGAACCACGCTCGGCGGAACCCTACTCGGCGGCGCGTGGCTCTTCGATGCGGCGATGGAGGCCGACGCGCCACTGACGCTATTCCTCTACGTCGGCGTGCTCGCTCCGCTCGTCTCGCTCGCCGCGAGCTACGCGGCGGCGCTCACGGGCACGGTCATGGGCATGCTCGTCTATGCCAGCGGCGCGCGATGACGCTCGCGGCGACGAAATGAACTGGCATTCATTTTCGCCCGATCTGGTTTAGCCTCGCGCCATGGCTCACGCGTACCCCGCGATCCGGTCGCGGCTCGATCCGAAGAGCGAGCTCTTCGAGAAGAACCGCGAAGGCAACCTCGTCACGCTCGAGAAGCTCGACAGGCACCTCGCCCAGGCGCGCGAGGGCGGCGGCGACAAGTACAACAAGCGGCACACCGACGCGGGCAAGCTGCTGCCGCGCGAGCGCGTCGAGAAGCTGATCGATCCGGGTGGCTGGTTCATGGAGATCGCGCCGCTCGCGGGCCTGAACATCGCCGGCCATATGCCCGGCGCGAGCATCGTGGGCGGCGTCGGCGTCGTGAGCGGCGTCGAGTGCATGATCACCGCGAGCGAGGCGACCGTGAAGGGCGGCGCGATGAGCGAATACTCGGTGATCAAGGG
>JAYVCF010000488.1:0-9765 GCA_043750095.1 Deltaproteobacteria bacterium | reverse complement strand
TTGGCGATGTCGAGGTTGGACGAGGGGCTGGCGAGATCGCGGTGATAGACGTCGTGATGGGGGCCGTCGCGCGCATCGATCGTGGGCCAGTGCAGGTTTCGTCCCTCGATCGAGACCAGCGCGAAGCCCGTCGGCGCGCCGGGTGTGTCGCTCAACGAGTAGCTCGCGGCCTTGCGTCGCAGCGAGGTGAGCCGGTACGCGTTGTCGGCGCTCCCGCCCGCGCCGTGAAAGAAGACGACCAGCGGCACGGGCGCGCTCTCGCTCGCGGCGGCAGGCACGAACACGCACGCGTAACGCGTGACACCGTCGGCATCGACGCGCGTCTGCGGCGCGCCATCCGTGAAGCCGCCGCGCGCGGAGGGTGCGGTGCAGGTAGGAACGTCGCTCGCCGTGGTGATCGAAGTGCGATCGCGGATGGTCGGGAGCAGCGACGTGCAGGGCGCGGCGTCGGAGCACACGGTCGCGGGGGCGACCAGCCCGACCGAGGGACTGCACTCGTAGGTCGCGGGCATCTCGGTGACCGTGGTGGGCGCGGTCGACGCGGCGGGAGACGATCCCGAACATCCGAGCGCGAACACGAGGGCAGGGGCCACACGGCGCATCGGCTTGGGAGTACCACGAGCAAAGCGCGCCGGTCTCGCTCTCGCTCTCGCTCTCGCTCTCGCTCTCGCTCTCGCTCTCGCTCTCGCTCTCGCTCTCGCTCTCGCTCTCGCTCTCGTACTCGCTCTCGTCCGCCAGGCGCGCTCGCCCGCCGCGGCGACGCCCTCATCCTCGTGGACAGCGGATCGCCGCGCGACCGGGACTCGCTCGTTGAGCTGGTAGGCCCGCGGCCACCAGCCCCGGCAATTCCGGCGGGCGAACGCTCTTCGCTTGAGATCACCCCACCCCGCCGGGGTAGTATCCGCCCCGATGGAAAAGGTGATTGGGATCGACCTCGGCACGTTCAACTCGTGCGTCGCCGTGGTCGAGGGCGGAACGCCCGTCGTCATCGCGAACCGCGGCGGTTACAAGACCACGCCCTCGATGGTCGCAGTGACGGAAGCGGGCAAGCGCCTCGTCGGTCACATCGCCAAGCGGCAAGCGGTCACGAACGCCGAGAACACGGTGTACGCGGCCAAGCGCCTCATCGGCCGCAAGTTCCAGTCGCCGCAGGTCACGAACGCGCTCGCCAACGTCGCGTATCGGATCGTCGAAGGCCCCCACAACGACCCGCGCATCCAGCTGCGCGACAAGGTGTACTCGGTGCCCGAGATCTCCGCGATGATCCTTCAAGAGATGAAGATCATCGCCGAGGACTACCTCGGCCAAGAGGTCCACAAGTCGGTCGTCACCGTCCCCGCTTATTTCAACGACGGCCAGCGCCAAGCGACCAAAGACGCGGGCGCCATCGCTGGCCTCGACGTCATCCGCATCATCAACGAGCCGACGGCCGCTGCGCTCGCGTACGGCTTCGGCAAGAACATCGACCGCACGGTCGCGGTCTACGATCTCGGCGGCGGCACCTTCGACATCTCCATCATGGAGATCTCGAGCGCGGGCGTGTTCAAGGTCGTCTCGACCGCCGGCGACACGTTCCTCGGCGGCGAAGACTTCGACCAGCGCATCATCGACTGGCTCGTCGACGGCTTCAAAGAAGAGCACGACATCGATCTGCGCCAGGACCGCATGGCTCTGCAGCGCCTGAAGGACGCGTCCGAGAAGGCCAAGTGCGAGCTCTCGAGCGTCGTCGAGACGGAGGTGAACCTCCCGTTCATCATCTCGAGCGCGCGCAACGAGGCGCTGCATCTCCAGCGGCTGCTCACGCGCCAGCAGATGGAAGAGCTCACGCACGATCTCGTCGCGCGCACCATCCAGATCTGCGAGATGACGCTCGAGGAGGCGGGCCTCGGCAAGGACGAGATCGAAGAGGTCATCCTCGTCGGCGGCATGACGCGCATGCCCTGCGTGCAGAAGGCGTGCGCCGACTTCTTCGAGCGCGAGCCCTGTAAGGGCGTGCATCCCGACGAGGTGGTCGCGCTCGGTGCGGCCATCCAAGGCGCGGCGCTGGTCGACGAAGACCAGGACATGGTCCTGCTCGACGTCACGCCGCACACCCTCGGCATCATGGTCGTGGGCGGCTACTTCGAGGAGCTCATCCCTCAGAACAGCACCGTCCCCACGTCGCGCAGCAAGATCTTCACGACCGTCCGCGACAACCAGACCGCGGTGAAGATCCTGGTCATGCAGGGCGAGAGCAAGCGCGCGGACGAGAACGATCTGCTCGGCGAGTTCGTGCTCACGGGCCTGCGTCGCGCGCCCGCCGGCGCCGTGGAGATCGAGGTCACCTTCGAGATCAACGCCGACGGCATCGTCAGCGTGCACGCCAAGGATCTCGAGACCGGCAAGGAGCAGTCGATCACCGTCACCGCGACGAGCGGCCTCACCAAGGACGAGATCGACGCCATGGTCGAGGGCGCCAAGGGCTACGCCGTCGCGCGCCGTGACGACGAAGAGCTCGAGAAGGCCAAGCAAGAGGCCGAGACGCTCATCGCCGAGATCCAGAAGCTGCTGCCCAAGGTCGAAGAGGTCGTGGCAGGCAGCGACTACGGCAAGGACGCGGTCGAGAAGGCCCGCACGGTCGTCGAGAAAGCGCGCGCCGCGATGGCGGCTGGCAACGCCAAGGGCGTGAAAGAACAGATCGAGGCGCTCCAGCGCACGCAGCGCATGTTCAAGGGCGTGGTCGGGAAAGTGAGCTGAGCCTCGAGCGGAGTCGTCCGCGAGCGGACGCGAGATAATGATGTCGGCCCGGCTAATGCCAGGCACTCCGGCCGAGAAACGGGCCATGCTGTAGCGGATGGCGAATGAGGGCGACGACGATCGAGACGAGCGCGACTCGGAGACGCCAGAGTCGAGCGGCGTGAGCGAAACGACCGGATGGAGCCGCGTCGACGACGAGGCCGCGCAGCGCAAGCGGAACAAGCGCAAGCGCATCACGCTCGACGTGTTCGGCCCACCGCTCGAGCTGCCGCGCACGTCGCGCCACGACGCCATGGTTCCCGATGCCGACGAGACCGCGTCCACCGCGGAGCTCTCGCTCCCGAGGCTCGACGATCTTCCCCACTTCGGTCGCCCGCCCGCGGCGGCCGGCGAGCTCGCGAAGATCGAAGACGCGTGGTCGCGTGGCCGTGATGCGCCGGACGCGGTCCCTGCGCGCCCGCGCGCCGAGACGCCGCCGCCATTTCCCATGAGCGAGAGCGTGTCGACGCAGGTCCCGGGACAGAACGATGCCATCGCGCTCGTCTCGCGACGCAGCAGGCCGCCGGGATCGACAGTGATCGACCTCTCGGTGGAGATGCTCGATCGCTTCGCGCTGGGCGACTACTCGGGCGCGCTGCTCGCAGCCGAGATCGTGCTCGGCAAGGATCCGACGCACGCAGAAGCACGTCGCTGCGCTTCGAGCTGTCGCGATCGCCTCTCCGACATGCACCTCTCGCGGCTCGGCGGAGCGCACCGGCTTCCGCAGATCGCCGTCGCCGGGTCCGAGGTGCGCTGGCTCGGGCTCGACCATCGCGCGGGCTTTCTGCTCTCGCGCGTCGACGGCAAGAGCACCATCGACGAGCTGGTCGATCTCAGCGGCATGGCGCGACACGAAGCGCTCAAGGTGCTCGTCGAGCTGGTGGACGCGGGCGCACTCTCACTCCGCGGCAAGTAGCTCGCCGCCTACGGACAGGTTCTCCCCATCCCCTCGAGCGTCTCCCTCACCGCGGGAATCGCCGGGTGATCGGGAGCGATCCGGCAGAAGCGCTGGTAGTCGGCGATCGCCTCGTCGCGACGGCCGAGGCGCATCAAGCAGTCGGCGCGCCTTCGAAGTGCGATCGGCGTGCCGCCTCCGCTGATGAGCCCGCTCAGGATCTCGACGCAGTCCGCCGCCGATCCGTCGCTCAGCGCACGCTGCGCGGCTCCGAGCGGGTCGGTGCGAGGATCCGGCGGCAGGCCCGTGTGCGGGGGCGTCGTGGTGCTCGGCGGCGGAGTCGTGCCGCCCGAGTGCGCAGTGTGATGCGTGGTGTGATGAGGCGTCGTGGTCGTGGGCGGCGCCGGATCGGTGTGCGTCGCGGTGGTGCTGGGCGGCGTCGGATCGGCCGCTGCGTCCGCGACGGCAGCGCTCGTCCCCGCATCGTCGGCGGCGGCGACCACGCGCGTGGGCGGAGGTGGTGGAGGCGTGGTGGTGCTCGTGCTCGTCACGCCGATGTACCCGAGCACCACGACCGCCACGCCCGCGGTCAGCGCGCCGGCTGCGAGACCGACGAACGCGAGCATGACTCGTCCGCTCCGACGCGGAGTCGGCTCGACGATCTCCCCCGGCGCGTAGGGGGCCATGTTCGCGCCCATCATGCTCGCCTGCGGCATTCCCATCGCCGATCCCATCGGCGCGCGCGGCACGGGCGGCAGCTGGCTCGTCGTGCCTTGCGGCATCGAGCTCTGCATCGGCGCGGACGCCTTCGCGTCGAGGACCTGAGGCGGCACGGGCTCCATCATCGAGATCGCCGTGCGTGGGATCTCTCTCGCGCGCGGCGGCACGTCGGTCGCCGGTGCAGTCATGGCGACGTTCAGCGGAGCCATGTCCCGGGAGCCGACGATCGGCGAGGCGTTCCCTGCGCTCGGATCCGTCACGCTGCTGCCCTGCGGTGAGGTCGTGAACGGCGGTGCGGCGGCGGCGACTTGCCGGATGTACGCCTCGTCGAACGCCGGCATCTCCGAGAACGTCCCTGGTGTGAGCGAGTCGTTCGAGGCACCGGACGCTGGCGCCGGGCGCGCAGGTGCGACGGGCGCAGCGGGCTGTGCGTGCGGCGCGAGCGCGGGATCGAGCGTCTTCAGGCTGCCGAGCGGCGTCGTCGCCATTCCCGCACGTGGGCGCGCGACCGTGCTCGCCGCCACGCCCGCAGCCTCGAGGAACGCATCGGCGAGCTCCGTGGCCGCCCGAAATCGCGCATCGCGCACACGCGCCATCGCACGCATGACCACGGCCTCGACCGCGGGCGGCAGATCGGGGCGCAGCGATCGCAGCGGCGCGACCTTGCCATGGAGGATCGCCACGATCAGATCCGTGGGCGTGGGCGCGAGGAACGGAGGCTTGCCCGCGAGCGCCTCGTAGATGATCACGCCGAGCGCGTAGATGTCCACGCGGTGATCGACCTCGGGCTCCGCACCGAGCTGCTCGGGTGACATGTAGCGCGGCGTACCGAGCACCTGTCCCGTCTGCGTGAGGCGCTCACCGCCGAACACCTTCGAGACCCCGAAGTCGAGCAGCTTCACCTGCACGCGCCCGTCGCTGCCCGCGCACAAGAAGATGTTGTCGGGCTTGAGATCGCGATGGACGACGCCGTTCGCGTGCGCCGCTGCGAGCCCCGTTGCCGTGCCCGCGATGATCGGTGCGAGCTCTCGCGGCTCCAGCCGGCCGCGGCGAATGCGCGCGCCCAGCGTCTCGCCGCGAAGGAGCTCCATCACGAGCATCACGCGGCCACCTTCGATCTCGGTGACCTCGTCGATGCCGACGATGCTCGGATGCTTGAGCGATCGCAGGACCTGGCCCTCGCGACGCAAGCGCGCCGTCGCCTCCGGGCTCTGATCCGGGCTCGTGCGCAGCACCTTCACGGCCACGCTGCGGCCCGAGCTGAGCTCGACCGCGCGGAACACGTCGGCCATGCCACCGGATCCGAGCGCCTCCTCGACACGAAAGCGCCCCGCCAGCAGCGTCCCCGGGCTGGGCGGTGTGTACGAGGAGGACGCGGGCGCGGGCATCGGGTGCTTGAGGATCACTGGCCGACGCGCAGCGCGTCAACGCCGCGCTTGGACGCTGGACCTCTCACTCTTCTTCAGGGCGGGCGGAGATCGTCATCGTGACGCTCCAGCTCGGCGACTCGTCGGCGATGGTCACGCGGTTCGCGACACGGTCGATGGTGATGCGCGGATCGCCGTCGGTGGGCGTGGGCTCCGTGTCCTCTCCGCGAACCAGGCCATCGTCTGCGTTCACGGTGCACGGGAACCAGCCCTGGTGCACGTCGCCATACATGTGACGCTCGCCGCAGTCGACGAGCGCGCGGCAGTAGCGGCTCGGGTCGGTCGTCCACTCGATGTCGACGCGACAGGTGTCGCCGACGTGAACGTGCGAGCTGCCCTCGGTCGCGGTGACGCGTCCGTCGTACACCGCGTCGTCATCGACGTAGGTCGTGAGCGGATCGCCGCTCGCGCCAGCGGCCGCGGCCGCGGCCTGGGCCTGGGCGAGCTGCGCCTGAAGCACGGCGATTTGCTCCTCGCTCTGGGCTTGCGCAGCTCGGCGGGCGGCATCGGCCTCCGCCTGTGCTTGCGCCTGATCGCGGTCCGGCGCCGACGCCGGGCGTGCAGCGAAGAACAGGAACCCCGCCGCGCCGCCGCCCACGATGAGGACACCGAACACCGCGATGGCCGCGATCACGCAGCCCGCCGGCCCCGCGCCTCGCCTGTTGGAAGCGAGCTGGCCTTCGAGCATTCGAACGCGATCACGCAGCTCGCGAACTTCAGGGTCCTCATGCATGCGCGCAGCGTCTCACAGCTCGCCGGGCCCGGCGAGCGGGTCGCTCTCGATCGGAGGAAGCGCCAGCGTGATCGACCAGACGGGCGCGTCGTCGGAGAGCGTGAGCTCGCTCGACGCGCGGTCCACCACCAGGCGCGGATCGCCACCGGACGAAGTGGGATTCGAGTCTTCACCGTGGACCAGACCCCGCGCATCGACCGTGCAGTCGAAGAACCCCGTGCCGACGTCGCCGTAGAGCAGCGCGCCCCCGCAGCGAACGAGCGCGCGGCAGCCTTCGATCGGATCGCTGTTCCAGTCGAGCTCCACGCGGCACGTCTGTCCCTCGCGGACGGCGGTCGTCCCGCTCACCGACCGAACCTGCGCGTCCAGCACGCGGTCCCCGATCGCGGGCCCGATTGCATGGTCCCGCTCGTGTGCACGGGACGCGCGCGCACCCTCGAGCTCGATCGCCTGAAGCGCGGTCCGCTCCTCGCACTCGGCGAGGTGCGTCGCGTCGCGCGTCCGCATACGGAGCACGCGCGCATCGGCGGCGCGCTGGTCGACGAGGTGCGTGATGCTCCCCGCCACCGCCACGACGACGAAGGCGCCCACTCCCATTCGCACACGATCCGGCGTCGACGTGTCTGGCATGGGGCGCAGCGTAGCGCGCGATCCGACTCGCAGTGCGTGGTCAGCGCCGCTTCCGGCGGGCGAGGAGCTTTTGGTAGGCATCGGTCAACGCGCGAAACGCGTCCGCATCGCCGCCGCGATCGGGATGCGCCGCGAGCGCACGCTGCCGATAGGCGCGCTTGATCTCCACGAGCGTCGCGGCAGGCGCGAGGCCGAGCACCGACCAAGCGGAGGCAGGCTCGCCGACGGCAGCACGCACCGGTCGCGGCGGACGCGCCGAGGGCGGCGGAGGAGGCGCCTCACCGCGCAGCATTCGATTGAACACGCGCGCCCAGTACGGCTCGATCAGCGAGAGGTGCCGCCCCGCCACGCGCTCGGCCTCCGCGAGCGCGGCCTCACGCGTGCGCGAGCCCCCGTTCGAGCCATCGGGCTTGCGAAACGGCGCGTAGCTCGGCGCGCCCGTCCACCACGCCGCCCAGAAGAATCGTCCACGCGCGGTCGGCGTGATCGACACGACGGCGGTGGTGAGGTCGGTCATGCGCTCGGCCCGGCCGCGAGGAAGGTCGTGATCACTCCGCGGGTGTCGTCGCGTCCTTCACGCGCACCTGGACGAGACGATCCTTCTGGATGCGCTTGGCCGCATCCGGGTCGACGAAGTCCGAGTGGCAGAGGCCCTTGCCGACCTCGGCGTCGACGACCTTCTTCGTCTTGCTCGCCAGTTTGTGGATCTCGTCGGGCGACAACACGCCGCGCGCTTCGAGCATCTTCTGTTGCTCGTCCGTGAGCGCCGCGCTCTGGATGGCCTTGTCGCGCGTGTAGACGGCGTCCTTGCCGCTCATGAACTCGACGATCTCCTTCGAGATCCGCACCGAGCACCAGTCGTGGCCGCACATCGCGCAGAAGTCGGTGTCGACGTCGAGGTCTTCGTCGTGGAGCGCGCGCGCGAACTCGCCGTCGAACGCGAGGTCGAAGTGCTTCTCCCAGTTGAGCGCGGCGCGCGCCTTGGTGAGCTCGTCGTCCCAGTCGCGCGCTCCCGGAATGCCGAGCGCCACGTCGGCGGCGTGCGCGGCGATCTTGTAGGCGATGCAGCCTTGCTTCACGTCGTCCTTCTTCGGAAGACCGACGTGCTCTTTCGGCGTCACGTAGCAGAGCATGCTCGCGCCGTGATACGCGGCCGCGGTCGCGCCGATGCACGAGGTGATGTGGTCGTAGCCGGGGAACACGTCGGTGACGAGCGGGCCGAGCACGTAGAAGGGCGCGCCGTGGCAGAGCGTGCGCTGCAGCTTCATGTTCAGCTCGATCTGATCGAAAGGAACGTGGCCTGGTCCCTCGACCATGACCTGACAGCCGCGACGCCACGCGCGCTCGGTCAGCTCGCCGAGGGTCTCGAGCTCGGCGAGCTGCGCGGCATCGGTCGCATCCGAGAGGCCACCGGGGCGCAGGCCATCGCCGAGCGAGAACGAGACGTCGTACTCGCGCATCACGTCGCAGATGGCCTCGAAGTGCTCGTACATGGGCGATTCTTTTCCGTGCACGAGCATCCACTTCGCGAGCAGTGATCCTCCGCGCGAGACGATGCCGATGAGGCGCTTCTGCACGAACGCGAGGTGCGCGCGCCGCACGCCTGCGTGGATCGTGAAGTAGTCCACGCCCTGCGCGGCTTGATGGCGGAGCGAGTCGAGGATCACCTCGATGGTGAGGTCCTCGATCTTCTTGCCGAGGATCATCGAGTAGATCGGCACGGTGCCGATGGGGACGGTGCTGTTCAGCACGATCGCCTCGCGACACGCGTCGATGTCGCCGCCCGTCGAGAGATCCATGACGGTGTCGGCGCCCCACCTCACCGACCAGCGCATCTTCTCGACCTCTTCGTCGGTGCCCGACGAGACGGGCGAGGCGCCGAGGTTCGCGTTGATCTTGGTGCGCGTGGCGCGACCGATGGCCATCGCATCGAGCCCCCGTCCGCCGCGAGATGCCGCGGCGAGATGCACCTTGTTCGCGGGGATGATCATGCGGCCCGCGGCGATCTCGTCGCGCACTTGCTCGGCGGTGAGGTGCAGCTCGCGCTCCGCGACGCGCGACATCTCGGGCGTGATGATGCCGAGCCGCGCGCTCTCGAGCTGCGTGATCGGGACGAAACCGACGGGAGCGATCGCGAAGCCGGTCTCGCTCGATCGCGTCCAGCCGTCCGGAAGAAAGTCCCACGCGGTCTTCTGCGAGGGCGCCGGCATCCCGGGCGTGTCGGGCGAAGAGAACGCGAGCGGCCCACCGACGTCGGGCGCGTTGGCGAAGCTGCCGGGCGAAGTCCCCTGCTTCAGCGACGAGGGATTGTGCGCGCCGCGAAGCGGCAGGGTCCAGCGAGAGGTCGTCATCGATCGTGTCTCCGATGCGCGACCAGGAGCGATCACGCGAGCGCCGCATTCCCTACGCCGGTGCGAACCGGATCAGGTTCCCGGGTGTATCTCAGCCCGCTCCCACCGTTGAGAGAAGGCACCCCGAGCGACGTGAACGGCACGGTAGCACGCTCTCGCTCTCGCTCTCGCTCTCGCTCTCGCTCTCGCTCTCGCTCTCGCTCTCGCTCTCGCTCTCGCTCTCGCTCTCGCTCT
>JAYVCF010000487.1:0-6754 GCA_043750095.1 Deltaproteobacteria bacterium | reverse complement strand
GCCGAGCGCCTCGTGTTCAACCGCATCCGTCAGGCCTTCGGCGGGCGCGTGCGCACGATGGTCACCGGGGCCGCCCCGACGGCGCGCACCATTCTCGAGTTCTTCTGGGCTGCGGGTCTGCCGATCTACGAGGCCTTCGGCATGACGGAGGCCACCGTCATCACGCACGCCAACCGCATCGGCGCGACCAAGCTCGGCACCGTCGGCCGCGTGATCCCGCCCGCAGAGTGCAAGATCGCCGAGGACGGCGAGATCCTGCTCAACGGCCCCTGGGTGTTTCAAGGCTACTTCAAGCAGAAGGAAGCCACCGAGGAAGCCCTCGCCGGCGGCTGGCTCCACACGGGCGACATCGGATCGATCGACGAAGACGGCTTTCTGCGCATCACCGATCGCAAGAAGCACCTCATCATCACGGCGGGCGGCAAGAACATCTCGCCTGCCAACGTGGAGAAGGCGATCAAGGACGAGGAGCCGCTGGTCAGCCAGGTCCACGCGCACGGCGACCGTCGCAACTACCTCGCGGCGATCCTCGCCCCGAGCCCCATCGAGACGCTGGAGTGGGGCATCCCGCGCGGGCTGGCGACGAGCGAGGACGTGAAGCGCTTCACCCGCGAGCTGATGGACGATCCGCTGGGCCGCAGTGACGCGCTCAACGTGGCGATGGCCAAGGTCGTGGTTCACCCCGAGTTCCGCGAGCGCATGCGCGCGGCGGTGAAGCGCGGCAACGGCAAGCTCGCGCAGGTCGAGCACGTGCGCCGCTTCGTGATCCTCGAGCGCGACTTCAGCCAGTCGCAAGGCGAGCTCACCCCGACGATGAAGATCCGCCGTAAGGAGGTGGAGCTGAAGTACGCCGCGCTCTTCGACAAGGTGTACGCAGAGGACGCCATCGGCATCGAGGTCTGAGCTATTGTCCGTCGCGATGAGGGGAGCGAGCCGTCCGAGGAGTGGGGTGCGCGCAGCGTGGCTGGCGCTCGCCATGATGCTCGCCAGCACACCCGCGGCGGCGCAGGACGCTGCGGACGAGGGTCCGAGCCAGACGCCCACCGCGGGCACGGAGGCGCGCGAGCGTCGCCATGGCGATCCGCCTGCCGACGAGCTCGACGAGTCGGTGTCCTCGGGCCCCACGCTGGCGCAGCGCGAGCAAGCGGCGCGTCGCGGGCACCCGCTCGATCGACCCAATTATGCGTCCGATCCTTCCGATCCCGATCTCCCGGTCGCCGTGATCATCGCGATCGGCGGTGGGGCCACCATCACGGGCTCCTCGTTCGACAACGTGCTCCACGCGCACGACTACGCGCCATCGAGCGGCGTCTATCTCGGCGACGTCACCGTGCTCGGGCGCATCTTCGACTGGCTCTTCATCGGCGGTCGCTTTGGCGGCCGCGCGCGAACGTTCGTCCGCAACGACGGGCCAGGCGGCTCGGCGGGCGCGGTGGACCTGCAAGCGATCGTGATGGCGCGCTTCCAGCTCGGTCGCGTGATCGATCTCGGCCTCCACGTCGGCGGCGGCGGTGCGGTGGTCGGCGTCGCGCTCCACGACGGGGCATCCAACGGCGTCGCACCGCGCGTCACCGCGGGCGTCCACATCGCGTTTCGCATCGGGCACGGCGTGCGCTTGATGCTGCGCGGCTCGTACGACTTCTGCCGCTGGTTCGCGATGGATCGCTTCAGCGACGAGCTCGAACTCGGCGGTCTCAGCGGCGCCGTCGGCCTCGAGGTGCGATCGTGAGGCGCCTCGCAGTGCTCCTCGGCGTCGCGATGCTCGCGCTGGTGGCGAGCTGCGGCGGCCCTGCTGGGCAAGCGCTCTGGCGCGACGACTTCGAGACGGTGTGCGGCGGCTCGCCCTGTGGATGGACGCAGGTGGCGGGGCCCGCAGGCGCGGTGACATGGGTGGAGACCGTCCCGAGCGAGCACGGCCTCGAGCTCAGCGGCGACGGCGTGGCGATCTCGCGCATGGCCCCGGGCGACGAAGTGATCGGGTCCGATCCCGTCATCGACTCGGCGGGCCGCCCGGGCGTCCATGCACACGTGGTCGCGCGCTGCGATCCGGGCTCCACCCTGACCCTCATCGTGACGCTGCAGAACGTGGCGGGCGGACCGCCCATGGACGTGTCGGGGAACGCGACGTATCCGTCGAGCTGGGACGGCACGCGCACGACCTTCGATCTCTTCCCGACCGATCCGTCGAACGCCATGGCGCAGTTCGTCGACATCCTCGGCGTCGTGTTCCACAAGCAAGGCCCCGGTCTCTGCGAGGTGGATTACGTGTCCCTCGCCGACCAGAGCGTGCGGTTCTTCGAGTAGGTGAGCGCCGCACCTTTCGCGCGTCCGCGCAGCTCCTCTCGCGCTTCCTTTCGCAGAAATTTGGTGCGTCTCGCCGACCGCGTGTATCTGCGAGGACATGGCGATCGAATCGAACGGCGACAACGAGATCATCGCGGGGCTCGACCTCGGGACGACCAAAGTGTGCGCGATCGTCGCCGAGGTCACCGACGACGGACTCGACATCATCGGTGTCGGCTCGGTCCCCTCGCGAGGCCTTCGGCGCGGCGTGGTCGTGAACATCGACTCCACCATGCAAGCCATCCGCGGCGCGGTGGAGCAGGCGCAGACGATGGCCGGCGTGCAGATCGACTCGGTCTACGCCGGCATGTCGGGCAGCCACGTGCAGGGCTTGAACCGCGAGGGCGTCGCCGCGATCAACACGCGCGAGGTCACCAACGAAGACGTCGCTCGGGTCCTCGAGCAGGCGCGCGCGATCCCGCTCGCCAGTGATCGCCAGGTCATCCACGTCCTTCCGCAGGACTACACGGTCGACAACCAAGGCGGCATCCGCGAGCCAGTCGGCATGAGCGGCGTGCGCCTCCAGGCGCAGGTTCACCTGGTCACGGCCGCGTCGGCGAGCGTCGCCAACATCATCCGCTGCTGCGAGCGCTCCCGCTTGGAGGTCGCGGAAGTGGTCCTCGAGCCGCTCGCGAGCGCCGAAGCCGTGCTCGAGCCCGACGAGAAGGAGATCGGCGTCGCGCTGGTCGACATCGGCGGGGGCACCTCCGACATCATCGTGTTCATCGACGGAGCGGTCGTCCACACGAGCGTCATTCCGATCGGTGGCCTGAACTTCACCAACGACGTCGCGCATCGCTTTCGCACGCCCATCGCCGAGGCCGAGCGCCTCAAGATCAAGTACGGCTGCGCGAGCCCGGCGCTCGTCGATCCCGACGAAGAGATCGAGGTTCCTTCCGTCGGCGGCCGCGCGCCGCGCCTCATGGCCCGACAAGAGCTGTGTGGTGTCATCGAGCCCCGTGTCGAAGAGCTCTTCCAGTCCGTCGCGCACGCGCTCGAGCAGGGCGGGTTCCTCCAGATGCTCTCGAGCGGCGTCGTCATCACGGGCGGCACCACGCAGCTCGAAGGGATGCCGGAGATCGCCGAGCAGATCCTCGGCCTCCAGGTCCGACGCGGCTCGCCCATCGGAATCGGCGGTCTCTCGGACGTCGTGAAGAGTCCGTCGTATGCGACGGCGGTCGGGCTGGTGAAGTACGGCGCGCAGAAGGCACGCCTGCAGGCGCGCTCGCAGAGCCGCATCGTCCGAGTCGCCGCGCCGGCCGCGCGGCCGCGCTCGAGCTGGGCCAACCTCGGCCAGTGGCTGAAAGAAGTTTTCTGATCATGACGCAAAGGCGTCGCGCTGGATGATCGACCAACGCGGTCGGTGCGTGGGCAACGCAACGGACGCGAACAACGGCTACGGATCGGGCGGGCGAGCCCGGACGCGGCGCAACCGGAAGGTGTGGGAGGCGAACATGGGCTTTTCGATCGAGTTCTCGGACGAGCAGGAGATGACGGCGCGCATCAAGGTCATCGGCGTCGGCGGTGGCGGCGGCAACGCGCTCGACACGATGATCAAGACGGGCCTCGAGGGCGTCGAGTTCATCGCGGCGAACACCGACACGCAGGCGCTCGAGAAGAGCCTGGCGACCACGAAGATCCAGCTCGGGCCGGCGCTCACGCGTGGCCTCGGAGCCGGCGCGAACCCCGAGGTCGGCAAGAAGTCGGCGCTCGAAGAGATCGAGCGGATCCGCGAGGCGCTCGACGGCGCGGACATGGTCTTCGTCACCGCCGGCATGGGCGGCGGCACGGGCACGGGCGCGGCGCCGATCATCGCGGAGATTGCCCGCGAGATGGGCATCCTCACCGTGGCCGTGGTCACGCGTCCCTTCCTCTTCGAGGGCAAGCGCCGCAGCAAGAACGCCGACAACGGCATCGCGGATCTCGGCGAGCGCGTCGACACCATCATCAGCATCCCGAACCAGAAGTTGCTCGGGCTCGACGACGATCTCTCCGTGCTCGAGGCCTTCCGCCGCGCTGACGACGTGCTCGTGCAAGCGGTCAAGGGCATCAGCGACCTCATCACGCAGCCCGGCGTCATCAACGTCGACTTCGCCGACGTGAAGACGATCATGAACTCGCAGGGCCGCGCGCTCATGGGCACCGGCTACGGCAAGGGCGAGCGTCGTGCGCTCGACGCCGTCGAGATGGCCATCAACTCCCCGCTCCTCGACGACATCTCGATCGACGGCGCGATGGGCATCCTCTTGAACTTCACCGCCGGCCCCGACGTGAAGCTCAAGGAGATCAACGACGCGGCGAGCCTGGTCCAGCAGGCCGCGCACGAAGACGCGAACATCATCTTCGGCCTCCTGACGGACCCCGACATGGGCGACGTCGTGAAGGTCACCGCGATCGCGACCGGCTTCGACGTGGAGCGCGCCGCGATGCAGCAGGTGGTCTCGCAGCAACACGCAGGCCGACCGCGCAGCACCACGCTGCCGCTCTCGATCCCGCAGAACGTGGTCAGCCGCACGTCGATGCTGCCTTCCAGGGAGATGGCCGCGCGCGACACCAGCCCGCCGCGCAACGCGCTCCGCGAGCTGCGACACCACGAGCCCGCCGCGCGCGACTCGCGTGACATGGGCCGCCGCGACAGCCAAGAGCAGCTCGTTCGCGTGACCGCGGGCGCACGCCGCTCGATGGCGCCCGAGCAGACCAACCTCCCGATGGGCACGCACGCACAGCAGCGAGCCTTCGGACCCTCGGCGCTGCACGACGAGGCCACGCTGGACATCCCGGCGTACCTGCGCCGCGCCGCCTCGCACGAGTAGAAAAACAGCCTTCGGGAGCGGCAGTTTCGCTCCGCGCTTAGCCCACCCACTTCACTTGCCCACCTCGGCCCCGCTCTCGAAAGAGGGCGGGGTCGTTCGTTTGGTGGGAGCGCGAGCGCGAGCGAGAGCGAGAGCGAGAGCGAGAGCGAGAGCGAGACCGAGAGCGAGAGCGAGACCGAGAGCGAGAGCGAGAGCGAGACCGAGAGCGAGACCGAGAGCGAGAGCGAGAGCGAGAGCGAGAGCGAGAGCGAGAGCGAGAGCGAGAGCGATTGCCGGGCCTCAGACCCAGATTGGACGCGCCGGCTACGTGGTCGCGCCGGTCCGACCGTGGTAGGAATTGCAGGTGGCGAAGACCAGCATCTCGATCGACGATGCGGACCTCGCGTGGCTCAAGAAGCGCGCGAAGCGTCTGCACGGCGGGAACCTCTCCGCGGCGATGGCCGAGGGTACCGAGATCCTGAGGCACCTCGAGCGAATGGGCGCCCTCCTCGATCGTCTCGGAGCGCCGAAGCTCACCGATGCGGATCGCGCCGAGATCGATCTAGAGCTCCACGGCCGCGCGCCGCGCACGATCACCAAGCGGAACAAGCGCGCTGCGTGAGCAACGGGCTGACGCTGGACACCGGCGCGCTCATCGCCCTCGAGCGCCGGCGCGCGCGCGTCACGCGCCTGGTTCGGCGCGCCGTCGAGGATTGGCTCCCGACGACCGTGCCCGTGGCGGTCATCGCCGAGTGGTGGCGCGGCCGGTCCGACGCACGTGACGCGGTGCGCCGCGCGATTCGCATCGAGGCGATGGACGAGGCGCTCGCGCGTGCAGCGGGTGAAGCGCTCGCCGCAGTGTCGGGAGCCACGGTCGTCGACGCCATCGTCGCCGCATCCGCGGCGCGACGCGGCGACGTCATTCTCACTAGCGACCCGCGCGATCTCGAACGTCTGGCGCAGTACTTCGGCGGCCTCCGCGTGCTCGCGGTCTGAGGACGCGGGATCGCCGCGAACGCATGCGGCCGAACCCGCCGCGATGCCGGAGCACGCTGACCGCTGCGCGCTCCAGTTGCAGGCGCTCGATTGGTCGGACTCGCCGCCCGTGTGCGCGCAGCTGCTCCTTCCCGGCCGCCTTCTCCCGATCCCCTCCACCGGCTATCGTTGAGGCATGGGTGAGCCCGCGCGGCGTCGAGCGACGATCGAGGATCTGATGCCGCTCATCACGAAGGGCGAGCCGTTCGAGCTCGTCGATGGCGAGATCGTCCAGAAGGCGTCGCCGACTCCGGAGCACGGGAGCAGCCAGGCGAAGCTTTCCGCGCAGCTCGACCCCGTCAACCGCAAGCCGGGCGGACCGCGCGGACCAGGTGGCTGGTGGATCATGACGGAGGTGGACACCCTCTACGGGCTCACGGGCGAGGTGTTCCGTCACGACGCGCAAGGCTACCGGCGAGACAAAAATCCAGTTCGACCCTCCGGCTTTCCCACCGAGGTCGTGCCCGCATGGGCATGCGAGATCCTCTCGCCCTCGAACGCCCGCGTCGATCTCGTGAAGAAGCAGCGCACGCTGCACACGCATCGCGTCGGGCACTACTGGGTGATCGATCCAGCACACGAGA
>JAYVCF010000486.1:0-11178 GCA_043750095.1 Deltaproteobacteria bacterium | reverse complement strand
GCCAGCCGCCTCGCGCGCGAGCTCGGCGAGCGAGAGCATCGAGTGCTCCTCGTCGTTGCCGAGGTTCACGGGGCCGGCCTCGCTCTCGTGCTCCATCAGCCGCACGAGGCCATCGACCAGGTCGGTGACGAAGCAGAAGCTGCGCGACTGCGTTCCGTCGCCGTAGATGGTGAGGTCCTCGCCTCGCAGCGCCTGCACGAGGAAGTTCGAGACCACGCGGCCGTCCTCGGGATCCATGCGCGGGCCGTACGTGTTGAAGATGCGCGCGATGCGAGCGTCGACGCCGCGACCGCGCCGGAAGTCGGAGACGAGCGTCTCGGCGACGCGCTTGCCTTCGTCGTAGCAGGCGCGCGGTCCGAGCGTGGACACCGAGCCTCGATAGGACTCGGGCTGCGGGTGCACCTCGGGCTCGCCGTAGATCTCGCTCGTGCTGGCGAGCAGCAAGCGCGCGTCGTCGCGCTGGGCGCGCTCGAGGCCGTAGAGCGTGCCGAGGAAGCTGATCTTGGTCGTGTAGACCGGGTCGGCCTGGTAGCGCGGCGGGCTCGCCGGGCACGCGAGCAAGTAGATGCGGTCGAAGCGCGCGCCGAGCGACTCGGGCAGCGGCGCGATCACGTCGTGCTCGATCAGGAGGAAGCGCGGCCCGGCGATCAGCTCGGCGATGTTCTGCCGCCGACCGGTGAGGAAGTTGTCGACCACGACCACGTCGTGGCCCTCGCGAACGAGCCGTTCCGAGAGATGCGAGCCGACGAACCCGGCCCCGCCGGTGATCAAGCAGCGAAGCGACGCCATGGGCGGCCGGTACTTACCGCGGAGCCGCGGGCCCGCAATGCCTCCCTGCGTGCTAGGTGGCCTCGATGCGCGCGATGCTGCTGGCCGCGGGGCTCGGGACGCGCCTGCGCCCGCTCACCGATCAGCTCCCCAAGCCGGCCGTGCCGCTCCTCGGCCGGCCGCTGGCGCACTACGCGATCGATCGCTTGCTCGCCCTCGGCGTGACCGAGCTCGCGGCCAACGCGCACCATCTGCCCGAGCACGTCGCGCGCGTGGTGCGCGAGCGCGTTCCGCACGCGCTGATCTCGATCGAGCCCGAGCTGCTCGGGACCGGGGGCGGCATCCGCCGCGCGCTGACGTTGCTCGCGCAGCGAGCAGGGCGCCCGATCGCGCCGACCGAGCCCTTCATCGTGTCCAACGCCGACGTGCTCTTCGGCCCCGATCTCGCGGCCGCGCTCTCTGCGCATCGCGCGGGCGCCGCGTACGCGACGATGATCGTGCGAGCGGATCCGCGCGCGCTGCGCCTCGGTCCGGTGGACGTCGACGATACCGGCCGCGTGCGGCGCCTGCTCGGCGCGCCGAGCGATGCTCCGGGCGCGCTCACGACGACGATGTTCACCGGCATCTCGATCCTCTCGGGCGCCGCCGTGCTGGACCTTCCGGAGTCGGGGTGTCTGGTGCGCCAGGGCTACCGCCGCTGGATCGACCGCGGCGAGCTCGTGCTCGGCCAAAAGGACGGGGCACCGTTCCGCGATCTCGGGACGCCGGCCGAGTACCTCGCCGCCCACCTCGATCTTCTCTCGGGCGCGATCGCGTGGCCGGGCGTCGCGCCGGCAGCGTCCTTCGTCGATCCGGCGGCCCACGTCGTCGGCGCGCGGCTCGATCGTGTCGCGGTAGGGGCGCGCGCTCGGGTCCAAGCGGGGGTGGAGCTCGTGCGCGCCGTGGTTTGGCCGGACACGCTCGTGCGCGAATCCGATCGGGATGTCATCCTCTCTCCCTCGGGGCGGCTCGCAGCGACCTGACTTTCTTCGCCTTCACGCGTCTCGGAGGTTCCTCCATGCGATCGCTCGCCTCGTCCGCGCTCCTGGTCCTCGCGCTGTCCTCGGTCGCAGCTTGCAGCACCCCTCGCAGCGGCGTCCCGCACGACTCCGGTCACGGCACGGGCGACTCGGGAGGGCCCAGCGCTTGCGGTGCCGGTGTGAGCTCGATCTGTCGCGGCACGACGAGCATCGCGTGCAACGCCGACGGCAGCGAAGGAGCCTCGACCTCGTGCGCGAGCGGAGCGTGCGTCGCGAACATGGGCTGCCGCGTCTGCTCGCCTGGCTCGGGAAGCTGCGACGGCAACGACGTGCGCCAGTGCCGCGCCGACGGCAGCGGCTACGACGTCATCCACACCTGCGATCCTTCCACCGGCGCGTCGTGCAACGCGGCCTTGCTCCGCTGCTCGAGCCCGTGTGCCGACGCCGAGGCGGCCAACTCGTACATCGGCTGCGAGTACTGGCCGGTGCCGACGCTCAACAACGGCTTGCGTGGGATCGACCCGACGCGATCGGCGTTCCACTTCGCCGTCGCGATCGCGAACCCTGGGACGAACGCGGCGACCGTCACGGTCGATCGCGGTGGCACCATGATCGCGACGCGCACGGTCGCGGGCGGCGCGCTCGACGTCATCCAGCTCCCTTGGGACGAGGCGCTGCAGGCCGATGGCATGACGCACATGGGCACGGGCGCCGTTCAGACAGTGGATCCCAATCCGTCCGTGCTCGAGCGCGCCGCGGCCTACCACCTCGTCTCGACGCTGCCGGTGACCGTCTACCAGTTCAATCCGCTCGAGTATCAGCAGGGCAGCGGGCTGTCGCGCATCAACTCTTTCACCAACGATGCATCGCTGCTGCTTCCGACCCACGCGATGACCGGGAACTACATCGTGATGAGTCGGCCCACCGACCAGATGCGCGCGCTCTACCGCACGTTCCTGCCGCCTCACACGCTCGCGGGCGACATCACCCAGAGCAGTCCCGGTTTCTTCACCCTCGTCGGCGTGACCGACGCGAGCTCGGTCCAGATCACGTTCACCAGCCACGTGACCGCCTCGACTGACGGCGCCGTCCGCGCCTTCGCGCCTGGCGAGTCGGGGACGTTCACCCTCGGTCGGGGTGACGTGCTCCAGATCTCGTCTGGCACGCCCCGGACGTGCGCGGAGTCCGGCTCCACCGACATGGGCGCCGTGACCCTGGCGAGCGGCGACTACAACGTCGAGTACCGCTACTGCACCACGGGCGACACCTACGATCTCACGGGCACGATCATCCGATCGACGAGCCCGCTCGCGCTCATCGGCGGGCACAACTGCGCGCGGGTGCCCACGAACCGCTGGGCGTGTGATCACCTCGAGGAGGTCGTCTTTCCGCTCGAGACGTGGGGCACCAACGCGCTCGTCGTCACGACGGAGCCGCTCCACAGCGAGCCGAACGTGATCCGGATCCTCTCGGGTGACGACGGCAACGCGATCGCGTTCGACCCGCCCTCCATTCACGCGGGCGTCTCTCTGAACCGCGGTCAGTTCATCGAGTTCGAGGCCTCGCAGAGCTTCCGGGCGAGCGGTTCCGGCTCCATCAGCGTCGCGCAGTTCTTGGTCGGGCAGGACTACGCCGGCTTCGGGACGGCCGCGGCGGGGGACAACGGCGACCCGTCCCAGTCGCTCGCGATCCCGGTCGAGCAGTACCGGACGTCCTACACGTTCCTCGCGCCGATGTCGTACGCGATCAGCTTCGTCGGCGTGTCTGCACCGACCGGCGCGCAGGTGATCCTCGATGGTTCTCCCATCGCGGGGCTGACCCCCGTCGGCGGGACGGGCTACGACACGGCGAACGTGTCGATCACGGGCGGCGTGCACTCGATGACGTCGAGCAGTCCGTTCGGCGTCGTGGTCTACGGGTTCGGCAGCTACACCAGCTACATGTATCCGGGCGGCCTCGACCTCCAGCGCATCAACGTTCCGTTCTGAGCGGCCATCCTGAATTGCCGAACGAGATCGATGCGAGGGTTTCGCACCCGCGTGAGCCATCGGGTACCATCCGCGCGCGATGAGCACCGATAGCTCGAGGCCGACGCCGCTCGGCGTTGCGCGTGCGCGCTTCGTCGAGGGACTTCCGCGCAAGGCGCAGGAGCTCAAGGGCTCGGTCGCGCTCTTGGCGGGTACTCCCAACGAGGAGAAGCCGCGCGAGGAGCTGCGTCGTCGTCTGCACGCGCTCTACGCCTCGGCGCAGGTATTCCAGCTCGAGCGGCTCGCAGCGGCGCTGAAGGAGTCGATCGGCAAGCTCGATCAGGCGCGCGAGGAGCGCCGAGGCCTCTCGGGATCGGATCTCGATCTGCTCGCCCTCTTGGCGGCGACGCTGCCGGTGCTCGGTGCGGACGCGCCGACGTCGGATCCCGAGGCCGTCTCGATCCCGCGGCCCGCGCCCGTGCCGCAGGGGCTGAAGGGCAACACGCTCAAGGGGGCGCCGGCCGCCGCGCCGCCTCCGCCCAGGCTCGTGGTGCCGCCGCCGACTCCGAGCGCGCCCCCGTCGCCTCCGAAGGGGCCCGCTCCCGACGCGGTCAACGCGCCTTCGGCGACTCCTGTCGGGATCGACGCGCCTTCGGCGACGCCGGTCACGATCCGGCTGCGCGACGAGCTCGCGACCTCGATCGAGACGCGCAGCAGCGCTCCGCCTCCGGGCTCGATGCTTCGGGGCGCGCCGGTGATCAGCGTCTTGGTCTGTGATGGCGCCGAGATGCAGGCGCGCGTGCGGGCATTGCTCCCGAGCGAACGATTCGAGGTGCTGGGCGCCGCGGATCCCGAGGAGGCGCTGCGCCTCGCGCGCTCGAGCGCGCCGGACGTCGTCCTCGTCGATCGCGCCGTGCTCGGCCGCGGCGGGTCCGACTTCGTGCGGCGTCTCCGAGATGATCCGCTCACCGACTTCGTCCCGGTCGTGGTGCTCGTTCCCGAAGGCGAGGAGCTCGACGGTGTGGCGGCGCGCGAGCTCGGCTGCGAGGACGTGCTGAGTCGGCCGCTCGTCGCCGAGACGCTCGAGCGGAGCGTGCGGCGGCTGGCCGGCGTAGACGGGAGCGCCGCCATCAGCGCTCTGTCGGGCGACCTCACCGTCGCCGAGCTGGCCGTGAAGATCGCCGAGGAGATCCGGCGCGGCCTGGTCGACTCGCTCGATCGCGGGCGGGATCTCTCCGTTCCCATCGGCGACGGGAGCGAGGTTCTCGCGGCCACGTGGAGCGCCATCGGGCGGCTCCGCGCGCACCTCTCGAGCCGCAGCGGCGGCCGGCTTCATTTCCGCGAGCGCGAGGGCGCTGCATCGACCCTCGCGCTGGTCGACGACGAGACATCGAACGACGGAGGCCTGGACGTCAGCCTTCGCGATCGTCGCGTCCTCATCGCCGACGACGATCCGGCCGTGGTCTGGTTCTTCGCGAACCTGCTTCGCGAGGCAGGGGCCATCGCCACCGAGGCGCACGACGGCGAAGAGGCGCTGCAGTCGGCGCGGCGATCGCGGCCGGACGTGGTGATCGCGGACATCCTGATGCCGCGCCTCGACGGGTTCGCGCTGACGCGCGAGCTCAAGCGTGATCCCGTGCTCTGCGACGTCCCCGTGGTGCTGCTCTCGTGGAAGGAAGACTTCCTGCAGCGCATGCGCGAGCTCTCGGCGGGCGCGAGCGGATACCTTCGCAAGGAGGCGGGCGCCTCGCAGATCCTGGCGGCGGTGCGCGAGGTGCTCCGGCCACGCGCGCGGCTCGAGCAGCGCCTGCGTGCCGGCGGCGACGTGCGCGGTCGCCTCGAGCGCATCGGGATCATTCCGCTCCTCAACACCGCCGCGCAGCATCGGCCGGATGCGCGCATCACCGTGCGCGATGCGTGGAACCTGTTCGAGATCGATCTGCGCAAGAAGCCGGGCGAGACGCATGGCTCGCTCGTCGACATCACGCGAACGGCCAGCGACGGCTCGTTCTCGCGCGGGCCGCGCGTCGTCATGGCGCTCCTCGGGGCGACGGAAGGCCGCTTCACGGTGGCCGACACGGACGCGCCGGTACGGGCGAGCGTGCGCGAGCCGCTCGAGGTCGTCCTCGCTCGCAGCGCCAGCGAGCTCGGCGGTCTCGTCGACGCGGTCTCGGGACGCGGGCTCTTGCTCGCCCATCGCGTCGAGTTCGACGAAGACGTGCTCGCGTCCATCTTGCGCGCCGCGCCCCCCACCGTTGCCGCCGTGGTGGACGCGCTCGGTCGTGGTCGCGGCCCGCGCTCGCTCGTCGTGGACGGCACGTTCGCGCCGCAAGATCTCGAGCGCGTGCTCGTCGACCTCGCGCGGCAGGGCGCGATCTCGGGCGTGATCGGGGACGCGAACGAGGACCGTGTTCTGACCGCTCGGAAAGAGCGTGGCGAGACCGTGCTGCCCGTGCGCACGCCGAGCCTTCTGCCGCCGCGCTCGCCAGAAGCCGAGCTCGAAGGCAGGACGCCCGCGGGCGCAGCGCTCGATCTGAGCTGGGCCAAGGGAGAAGAAGCGACCGGCAACATCGTCATGGCGACGCTCCGACAGGTCGGCATCGAGCCGGGAGCGAAGGACGACGACGATGGACCGGTCGCGCAGATCGGGGCGGCGAGCGGGCCGGACGAGGGCCTCGACGCGCCCGGCGACGCGAGCGGCGAGAAGGCAGCGTTCGCCGCGCCGCCCAAGCCGGTCACGCTCACCGTGCGAACGAGCAAGGCGCCGCCGCCCATGCTTCCGCCCGAAGCGCCCGCATCCGAGGAGACGCTGCTCCCCCCGGATGAGGAGGCGCCGTCGTCGAGCGAGAGCGAGAGCGAGAGCGAGAGCGAGAGCGAGAGCGAGAGCGAGAGCGAGAGCGAGAGCGAGAGCGAGAGCGAGAGCGAGAGCGAGACTCCGGAAGTCGTCAAGCCAGCGACGCCCAGGCCCAGCGCACCTCGGCCCGTGGCCGCGCAGCCGAGCCCCGAGTCGAGCTCGGAGCGGTCGCTCTTCCAGTGGACGTTCATTCTCGCGTGCCTTGCTGGGCTGGGCTTTGCCGGCTGGCGGGTCACGCATCCCGCGCAAGCGCCCGCCACGACCATCGTCATCCGCACGGTCGCGGGTGAGGACGCAGGATCAGCGGGGGCGTCCGAGCTCCTCGCGGACACGGGTGCCGCAGTCGATCGCAGCGCCGACGCTCCGCCCGGCACGAGCGCGTTCAGCGGCTACGGCCGCGACGAGGAAGGCATCGCCGCGACGTACGGCGTCGAGGTCCCGGCGGGGCAGGGGCTCCTCGTGCTCGAGCCCGGCGACGAGCCCATGCAGGTGCGCATCGGTCAGGATCTCGTGCGCCGACTCGATCAGGCGCCCGTCGCGATCGCGCTCCCCGAAGCGATCCACGATCTCGCGTTCGTGCGGGGCGATGGCACCTCGTTCCGCTTCGCGCGTGTGACGGCGGGCCATACGCGCTACGCCCCCGCGCCGTAGCCGCCCACGGGAACATCGACGGGCCCGTCCGAAGTTTGACCCTCCGATCGGGCGCGTGCTAACGCGGGCTCGTACCTGTACGCGCTTTCCGTGCGCTCGGGCGAGAGCTCGGGGGGCGCTCGACCAGGCCTGCTGCCGATTGGCAAAGGGCCGCGCGGTCGTGGGAGTTGGGATGCGCACACGCTCTGTTCTTCTGGCGACCCTCGCCGCCATCGTGCTCGGTCTGTTCGTCGCGTGCGGCGACGACGAGGCGAGCCCGACGCCTGTGGGTGGCTCCGGCGACGGCACGGCGACCGACGGCACCGCTCACGCGCCGCGCGGTGGAACGGGTGAGCGCCCCGCGGCGGCCGCCAATCTGCGCGTACAGCTCGAGATGATCGACGTCGTGCACCTCGCGGACGTGGATCACGGTGGCCTCTACATGGACTTCGGCACCGCCGCGCGACCCAAGTACACGATGGGGGCGTGGCGAAGCGGCTGGGGCGCCGACGGCGTCGATGGCGACGAGACCTACAGCTACGCGAGCGAGACCGGTCGTGTCTACTTCGACGTTCGGGAACCCGGCGCCCTCACGCTGCGCCTGCGCATGCGATCGGTCGGCACGCGCCGCCTCCAAGTGTTCGTGAACAATCACTCGCTCGCCGCGGGCATCGAGCTCTCCGACGCGCCGGAGTTTCGCGACTACGACGTGCCCGTGCCCGCCGAGCTGGTCCGTCGCGGCGAGAACGCGCTCTTGCTCCGCTTCGGCGGCACGACGCCCGTGGACGGCGCCAACGTGTCGGTCGCGCTCAGCTCGATCCGCGTCCTGACCGGAACGCCGACGGCGGACGAGCACTACGTCCCGCCCGACTACGACACGCTGGTCGCGCAGATCGAGCTACAGGGCGCGTCGCGCCGCGCGATCGCCGTCCGCGCTCCGACCACCGTCACCTACTACGTCGAGGTCCCGGAGCACGCGCACTTCGTGTTCGGCGTGGGCGGCGAAGGAACGAGCGGGAGCGCGACGGCCCACGTCGCAGTGACGCCCGAGGGCGGCGAGGCGCACGAGCTCTGGACGGGGCCCATCGCGTCGCTCTGGAACGATCAGTCGCTCGATCTCGCGAGCTACGCCGGCCAGGTGGTGCGCCTCGAGCTGCGCATCGACGGCGCGTGGGACGGCCGCGTGGGCTGGGCGATGCCCGCGATCATGATCGACCCGCCACACCTCGCTTCTGGCGGAGGTGCCGAAGCGGGCGACCCGGTGCGCAACGTCGTCGTGATCCTGATCGACACGCTGCGCGCTTCGAAGCTCCGCGCGTACGAGCCGACCTCGCGCGTGCAGACCCCCGTCTTCGATCGGCTGGCCGCGCACGGCACGCTCTTCACGCGCGCGCAGTCCGAAGAGAACTGGACCAAGCCGTCGGTCGCCTCGGTGCTCACGGGTCTCACGCCGGCCACGCACGGCTGCAAGACGGACGCGGCGCGCCTCCCCGACAGCGCCGAGATGGTGAGCGAGGCGTTCGATGCAGCGGGGTTCGCGACGGGCAGCTTCATCGCCAACGGGTACGTCTCGGATCGCTTCGGCTTCGATCAGGGCTGGGACTTCTACACGAACTTCATCCGCGAGGAGCGCAGCACGCACGCCGAGGACGTGTACCGCGCCGCGGGCGACTTCATCGAGCAACACCGCAGCGAGCGATTCTTCGTCTACGTGCAGACGATCGACCCGCACGTTCCCTACGATCCGCCCGCCGAGTACCTGCGCATGTACGACCCGCGCACGGACTACACGGGCCAAGTGCAGCCGCGCATGACGGCCGACCTCCTCGAGCGCGCGAAGCGCAATCCGCCGCAGGTCACGTTCACGCAGAGCGACATCACGCGCCTCACCGCGCTCCACGACGGCGACATCACGTACCACGACCACTGGATGGGCGAGTTCATCGCCCGGCTCGAGACGCTCGGGGTCGCGGACGACACGCTCTTCGTGATCACGGCCGACCACGGCGAGGAGTTCCAGGACCACGGCTCCTGGGGCCACGGCCACAGCGTCTACCAAGAGCTCTTGAACGTGCCGCTCCTGTTCTATCGGCCCGGTCGCGTGCCCGAAGGTCAGCGCATCGAGGGCACGGTGAGCACGATGTTCATCCCGCAGACCGTCGTCGAGGCCGCGGGCATTCCGGGGATGACGCACGCCGAGGGGCGTAGCCTGATGCCCGACATCCGCGGCGCCGTCCCCGCCGGCTATCAGGTCGCGTTCAGCGACATGCTCGACGATCGTCGCGTCATCCGCGCGGGCCGCTGGAAGATGATCATCAACGGCAGCAACACCAAGATGTTCGATCTCCAAGAAGATCCGCACGAGCGCAACGAGGTCACGGACATGTCCCACTGGCCCGTCGCGGAGCGCTACCTGCGCATCCTGCTCGGGCAGTACCTCGGCGCCATCGATCGCGGGCACTGGTGGAGCGCCCACCAGACGGCGCCTCACGCGCTGACCGGTGGGGGCGATGCGCAGATCGACGCGCGGACGTGCGCGCAGCTCCTCGCGCTCGGCTACGTGGCCAACTGCGCGACGGACTAACCGTCTTGCGTGGGGTGGGGCGGGCCGGTACGGTCCCGCCCGACCGAATCCACGCTCGCCGGTAGGTGCTGCCCATGCGCTCGTTCATCACGACCCTCGTCTTCGCCTCGCTCGCTCTCACGTTCTCGGCTGGCTGCGCCCGTCACGGAAGCGTCGGCGACTCCTGTCAGGCGCCCGGCCTCGGCGTGGACGACTTCGAGCAGTGCGCGAGCGGCTTCATCTGCACGCCCGCCCCCTCCGGGTCGGTGGGCAGCGGTAACAGCGCGCACTGGGACACGGCGACCTGCCGCACGGTCTGCTCGTCCAATTACGACTGCGCGGCGGTGGCGCACACGATCTGTCGCCCCGTCGCGGGCGCGGACTACGCCATGGCCTGCCAGCCGGAGTGACCCTCGGGTCACGCTCATGCCCTATCCGAAGTCCGAGCGGAGCGCGGCGCAGATCGTAGCGGCGGCGACGCGCGTGCTCGCGACCAAGGGCTACGCACGCACCAGCTTGCTCGACATCGCCCGCGAGGCGGGCATGAGCAAGGGCGCGCTCCACTACCACTTCCCCACGAAGGAGGCGCTCATCTCCAAGGTCCTCGAGAGCGCCCTCGAGACCTTCGCGACCCGCACGCTGGAGGCTTGGGCGCAGAGCCCTGGTGACCCGATGCAGGGGCTCCGCTCCGCCGTCCACGAGCTCTGGCTCTTGCGGCGCAACCGCACGAACGAGGTGGCCGTGGTCGCGGACCTGCTCGCGCAGAGCCTCTACGATCCCGCGCTCCGCCCGCAGATCGCCGCGTACTACCGCTTTGCCGCCGAGCAGGTGAACCACACGCTCGTGCCGCATCTCGCTCTGCTCGGGCTGCGAACCCGCATCGCACCCGAGCTCATTCCCCGCTTGCTCGTGGGCTTGCTCGACGGGCTGGTGATGCAGCACTTCGTCGATGATCAGGCGATCGACACCGCCGAGCTGCTGAAAGGCATCGAGGCCATCGCGGGCGCGCTCTTCGAGCCGGTTCCTCGCGGATGACGACCGCCGATCCCCTCTCGGAGATTCTCGCCCAGGATCATGCGATCGGGATCCTGCGCGCCGCGCTCCACCGCCAGAAGCTCGCGAGCGCGTACCTCTTCGAGGGCCCGAGTGGCGTCGGGAAGTTGCTCGCCGCGCGCGCCCTGGCCCGCACGGTCCTGCTCCGAGACGCGGCGTCGCCGGCGGAGATCGATCGACGCATCCTCGGCTCGGCACATCCCGATGTGCGCGTGTTTCCGCCGCGTGCCGAGGGCGATCGAAACCTCCAGGTCGCCGTCGTGCGCTCCGAGATCCTGCCCATCGCGCAGTACGCGCCCTTCGAGGCAACGCACGCGTTCCTGA
>JAYVCF010000485.1:0-9290 GCA_043750095.1 Deltaproteobacteria bacterium | reverse complement strand
ATCGGATGCGACCTGCCGCGCGTCGGCGACCACCGCGACCGACGGGAACGACGTGATCGGCGTCCGGAACATCCATGCCCAGCGTGCCGCGCGCGATCGCTTCGACTCGCTCGGGCTCGCGCAGCGTCGCTGCCTCGATGGAGAGCAGGCGCCGCTCTTCGATCAAGCGCCGCTGCTCGCGCCGCTCTTGTCCGACGTCGTAGCCGAGACGCACCGTCTCGAGACGCAGGCTGAGGTGGGCCACGAACGCGGCCGCCGTCGCGATGACCGCCGCGGCCCAGAGCCAGAGCGTTCGCGATCGCCGACTTCGGCTGGCGGCAAGGACGCTCACGCGCGCACCTCGCTGCCTTCTCGTGCGATGCGGCGTGCGGCCCGCAGCTTCGCGCTGCGCGAGCGCGGGTTCGAGCCCGACTCTTCGTCGCCAGCGACGACGGGTTTCTTCGTGAGCGGTGCCAGCGTGCTCGACTGCCGCAGCGCGAGCTTCACGGCGCGATCTTCGAGCGAGTGGAACGAGATCACCACGGCGACGCCCTCGTCGGCGAGCACGTGCGGCAGCGCAGCGAGGAGCGCGTCGAGCTCGCCCAGCTCTTCGTTCACCGCGATGCGCAGCGCCTGGAACGTCCGCGTCCCGGGGTCGATGCCACCGCGCGCAGGCCCGAGAACACGCACGCAGGCGCGCCGCAGATCGGCGGTGGTCTCGAGCTCCCCGCGTTCCTCGGCCTGCTTGATCGATCGTGCGATCGGCCGCGAGCGCCGCTCTTCACCATACTGGTAGATCACGTCGGCGAGCTCGCGCTCGGAGAGATCGGCGATCAGCTCGCGCGCGGTGCGGCCCTGCGAGCGATCCATCCGCATGTCGAGCGGGCCCTCCTGGCGAAACGAGAAGCCGCGCGACGCCTCGTCGAGCTGCGGCGAGCTCACGCCGAGATCCGCGACGAGCCCGTCGAGCAAGCCTGCGCCGGCCTGCTGGAGCAGCGGCCTCACGTCACCAAAGCGACCGTGCACGAACTGCACACGCTGCCCGAAGCGCGCGAGGCGCTCGCGACTCTCTTCGATCGCGGTGAGGTCGCGATCGATCGCGATCAACGTTCCGTCGGGCGCGCTCGCCTCGAGGATCGCCTCCGCGTGACCACCTCGACCGAGGGTGGCGTCGCAATACAGACCGCCCGAGCGCGGCGCGATGGCAGCGAGCGTCTCGCCCAGCATCACCGTCGCGTGCACGCCCGTCACAACCCGAGCTCCGCGAGACGCGCCGCGATGTCCGCGCGCAACTTGTCGTCGTCGAGCACCGCGCGACGCAGGCCGTCGAAGCGCGACTTCGACCAGAGCTCGATGTGCTTGCCCATCCCGGCCCAGAGAACTTCGCGCTCGAGCCCGGCCACGTCGCGCAGTTCCTTCGGGATGACGAGGCGCCCGAGCTTGTCGAGCTCGATCTCGACCGCACCCGATACGTAGAGCCTGCGAATCGTCGCCACGCTCGAGTCGAACTGCGGAAGACGCGAAAGTCGTTCCTCGAACGCGAGCCACTCCGTCATCGGGTAGGCGACGAGGCAGGGATCGACGCCGTGCGTGAGCACCAGGCGCTCCTGACCCCCGGCAAACGAAGAAGGGGCGGCGAGCAGATCGCGGAACTTGGCCGGGACCGAGGTCCGACCTTTCGCGTCGATCGCGTGCTCGTGCTGCCCGCGGAACAAAGGACTCACCGTCTGGGGCTCACCGGGCAGAGGTCCGCCTCGCACAAGCGAGTCGGGCACCTCTTACCACTGCTTACCACCGCGGCGACCCTATGGCCCGCGCGCGAACACTGTCAACTTCTTTCTAGGTCTGTTTTGAAGATCAATTACGCCACGATGCGCGAGTGGCAGGTGGTGGATCGGAATCGTATCCGAACGTCGTGGCGGATGTTCATGTAGGCGATCGTGGGCGTCCAGTTGTTGGCGCGCGAGCGGCGACGGAGCGAGATAGATTGGCGCCGATGGACAGCCCACCGTCCGATGCACCCGACCCGCTCGATGCGGCTTGGGCCGAGCTCGAGGCGCACTGGGACGACGCCGACGCGCACAAGAAGTTCCTCGCGCTCGCGGACATCCTCGATCGGCTGAGCGAGGCTGGGCGTCGATATCGTGCGGTGCGGGAGCGCGATCCCGTGCGCGCCGAGCGAGCGAGCAGCCAGGTCGATGTGCTCCTCGGGCTCGCGCTCGCGCGCATGAAGATCGAAAAGAGCGACCCGCCCAAGACGCGCCGAAGGCTCGACTTCATCGCGTTCGGCATCAGCGCTGCGCTCATCGCGGCCGCGCTCTGGTCGATGCTGCGTGGCTTGTGACGCGTTCCGCCACCACCACAACCCGTTGATCGGAGGACTCGCGCCCTCGTAGACTGCCGGTGGAGACCCCGGACGAGTGCAGCTCGACTTCAAGGCCAAAGAGCTGACGATCAAGCTCGTCTACTACGGCCCCGCGCTCAGCGGAAAGACGACGAACCTCCAGTCGATCCACGAGCTGGTGTCGGGCGAGTCGCGCGGGCGGCTGATGACGTTGGAGACGAAGGACGACCGCACGCTCTTCTTCGATCTGCTTCCGCTGACGCTCCAAGCAGGACGCGGCGTGCAGGTGCGCATCAAGCTCTTCACCGTCCCCGGCCAGGTGATCCACAACGCCACGCGACGCCTCGTTCTGCAGGGCGCGGACGGAGTCGCGTTCATCGCCGACTCGCAGCGCGCCGAGACCAAGTCGAACGCCGCGGCGTTCGTGAACCTGCGTCAGAACCTGGTCGACAACGGGCTCGACGCTGCGCGCATGCCGCTCGTCATCCAGTTCAACAAGCGCGACATGCCGGAGATCCGGACGGACGCGGAGATCGACGAGCTCTCGCGCAAGGGGAAGGAGCCCGTCTACAAGGCGGTCGCCCTGCGCGGTCAGGGCGTGCTCGAGACGCTCGTGGGGCTGCTCGAGATCGCGTGGAAGCGCATCGAGACCGAGCATCATCTGAGCGAGAAGCTCGGCTTGCGCGAGGACGTGGTGATCGACGAGCTGCGTGGCCGACTCGGCGTGAAGGTGGCGCGTCGATGAGCCATGGCCTGAAAGCGGGTGGGCGATGACGGCGGCCATCGGCGCCGAGCTCGAGCTCGCGGAGGTCGCACGCCTCGAAGACATCGTCGATCGACGTGCGCTCGGCGAGGTCTGTCGATCGTTCTTCGAGCTCTTCTCCATCTCGCTCCGCGTCTTCACGCGCGACGGAACCATGCTCGCCGACGCCCACGAGGAGCGCGAGATCTGTCGCTACGTGAACTCGCTCGGCGACGGGCGCCGCGCGTGCTCGACGCTCGTGAGCGAAGTGAAGCGCACGGATCCGGTGGACGGCCCGGTCGTGCATCCGTGTTTCACGGGCGCGGAGTATCGGATCGTTCCCATCGTCTATCAGGGCCAGCGGCTCGGTCGCTTCGTCCTCGGTCCCTATCTTCCCGCCGACACGCGCGAGGTTCCACGCTCGCTCTTGGTCATCGACTCGCGCCTCGATCCCGAGCGGGCGCGCGCGGCGCTGTCCGACATGCCTCGCGTTCGACACCAGACCGTCGAGCGGATCGGAGAGCACCTCTCACGCACGCTCGACCTCATCCTCTTCTCCGGACACCGCGCCTTCCTCACCAGCCACATGCACGTGGCCTCGGTGCGCGAGAGCTTCCGCGAGCTGGCCGAGAAGAATCAGCACCTGCAGGAAGCCTTCGATCGGCTGAAGGAGCTCGACCGCCTGAAGTCGAACTTCCTGGCGACCGTGAGCCACGAGCTGCGCACACCGTTGACGTCGATCATCGGGTACAGCGACATGCTGGCGACGGGGATTGCGGGCGAGCTCAACACCGAGCAGCAAGAGTTCGTCGAGACGATCCGGAACAAGGGCGATCATCTCCTCGCGCTCATCACCAGCCTTCTCGATCTCAACAAGCTCGAGCAAGGCTCGATGCGCCTTCACCGCGAGGCCATCGATGCGGCCGCCTTGGTGCTCGACCTGAAGAAGACGATGGCGCCGGCGGCCGCGAAGAAGCAGGTGACGATCGAGACGACGATCGAGCCCGGACTGCCGAAGCTCAACGTGGACCCGATGCGGATCCGGCAGGTGCTGTTCAACATCACCGAGAACGCGCTCAAGTTCAGTCCGCGCGGCGGAACGGTGAAGCTGATCGCGCGTAGCGCCGAGATTGCCGCGGGTGCCGAGGACGGGATCGGCGCCGTCTTGCTCGCCGTCCCGCAGAAGAGCGTCGAGTTCGGCATCATCGACTCGGGCATCGGCATCCCGAAGGACGAGCACGACCGAATCTTCGACGCGTTCTATCAAGTCGATGGCGGCTCGACGCGCGAGCACGGCGGGACGGGGCTCGGCCTCTCGATCGTCAAACGCATCGTGGAGGCGCACGGCGGCACGGTGCGCGTGGAGAGCGAGCCCGGCGCAGGCGCCGCCTTCTGGGTGAACCTGCCCGAGCTCGACGAGTGACGCGACAGCGTGCGTCGTGAGCGAGTGGACGCTCATCGAGGCCGTGAAGGCGGAGCTGATGCGCGGGTCGCGCAGACGCGTCGCGATCGACATCGGTGACGACGCTGCGGTTCTCTCGCGCATCGAAGGCGGCGCCGTGCTCAGCGTCGATGCCTCGGTCGAGGACGTTCACTTTCGCCGTCGATGGGCGGGTTGGGACGTCCTCGGCGCGCGTGCGTTCGAGGCTGCGCTCTCGGATCTCGCCGCCATGGGAAGCCGACCCGTCGCCGCGCTGCTCGCCCTCGCTCTGCCTCCGCGAATGCGCGAGCCCGACGTTCGTCAGCTGGCGCGCGGCGTGGCTCGCGCTGCGCGACGCGCACGCTGCCCCGTCGTCGGCGGCAACCTGACGCGCGCGAGCGAAGTGTCGATCACCACCACGGTGGTGGGCGAGGGGCGACGACACCTCACACGGTCGGGCGCCCGAGTCGGCGACGACGTGTTCGTGACGGGCCGCGTCGGCGGCGCCGCGCTCGGGCTCGCATGTCTCGAGCGTCGCGGCGCGCGACTCCCCGAGGCAGGGCCGTTCGTGAAGCGCCTGCTCGCGCCCGTCGCGCGGGTCGCCGAGGGAATCGCCCTCGCGAGAATCGCGCACGCCTGCATCGATCTCTCGGATGGTCTCGTCTCCGATCTCGGGCACGTCGCCGACGCGAGCGGGGTCGCGATCGAGATCGACGCGGTGCTGGTTCCGCGTGCGCGCGGCCACGATCGGCTCGCGGCACGCCTCGGGCTCGATGGGCTGACGCTCGCGCTCGCGGGCGGCGAGGACTACGAGCTCGCGTTCACTGCGAAGCGTGGCGCGCGCATTCCGGTTCGCGCGTTTCGCGTCGGGCGCGTGCTTCGCGGCGCGGGCGTCGTGGTGTCGGGCGCAAAGCCCCTCGTCGCGGGCCACGATCACTTCCGCTGAGGGTCTATCGCCCGCGGGTCGTTCCGTGACGCGACATGATCTTCTGGAGCCCGAAGCGGGAGAGGCCGAGCAGCCGGGCAGCCTGGGTCACGTTGTGGCCCGCACGCGTGAGCGCGCGCTCGACCAGCCTGCGCTCGAGGCGATCGGTCGCGCGCTTCACGTCGAGATCGTCGAGCGTGGCCTCGCCCTCCCCGCGCACGCGCGTGGAGAGGTTCTCGAGGCGGACCGTCGACGCATCGAGCGCGAGCGCGCGCCGCACCTCGTTCTCGAGCTCACGTACGTTGCCGGGCCAGGCATGCGCGGTGAGCGCGGCCATCGCGCTGGGCTCCACGCGCCCTTCCGCGCCCGCCAGCGCACGAAGAAAATGACGCGCGAGCGGCTCGACATCCTGCCCGCGCTCGCGAAGCGGAGGCAGCGCGATCTCCACCACCGCGAGCCGATAGAAGAGGTCTTCGCGGAAAAGACCGCGCGAGACGAGCGCGCGCAGATCGCGGTTCGTGGCCGCGACCACTCGCACGTCGATGGGCCGACTGCGCTCGGCTCCCATCGGTCGGATCTCTCGCGCCGACAGCGTGCGCAAGAGCTTGGCCTGCATCGCGAGCGGCATCTCGCCGACCTCGTCGAGAAAGAGCGTGCCTCCTTCCGCGAGCTCGAAGAGGCCGCGACGGCGCGCGACGGCACCCGAGAACGCGCCACGGACGTGGCCGAAGAGCGCACTCTCCATCAGGCCGGCGGGGATCGCCGCGCAGTTCTCGGCGACGAAGGGCCCCGCCGCACGCGCACTCGTGCGGTGGATGAAGCGGGCGAGAACGTCTTTCCCAGTGCCGCTCTCGCCGACCAGGAGCACCGAGGCCTCGCTCGCCGCGACGCGGGCTGCGAGTGCGACCACACCGCGCATCACGGGGCTCTCCGCGATCAGATCGACGCTTCCCGGTCGGTCCGCGGCGAGCAGCGCCGCCTCGCGCGTTTTTTCCTCGAGGCTCACGCGAAGAGATCGCTCGCGCCTGGCGGCCAGCGCTTGAGCGCGCCGCTCACCTCGGGCACGTGCGGCGTTCGCGAAGGCGATGGCCGCGAAGCCGGCGAGCTCGTCGAGCGCGTCCACGAGAGCAGGGCCGAACGCGGAGGGCCGAAGGCGATCGTCGACGTAGAGAACTGCGGGCTTGTCTCCGACCACCAGAGGCACCGCGACCACTGATCGAACCGCGAGCGTGTGAATGCTCGCACCGCCTTCGAGCGCGAGATCGGACCCCGCGTCGATCGACACGATGCGCTCGCGACGATCGAGACATCGCGCGACGATGGAGGTCGAGAGCCGCGCCGTGGTCGTGTCGAGACGTCCGGTGCCACCGTGTCCGGCGCGCACGACGAGCGCGCCCGTCGGCTCCCGCACCACGAGAAACGCGTGCTCTGCAGCCGCGATCGTGCGGGCCGATGCGACCAGACGCTCCGCGATGGCGCTCGTTCGCAGTTCTTCGAGCAGCGCGCGCGCGTGGGTCGAGAGCACCGAGGCCTCGGGGCCACGCTCGCCCGACGCGACGGGCCGAGCACCGAGGGCCTTGGCATGGAGCGCGCGAAACTGGCCGTGACGCTCGGGCGGCAGCGATGCGAGCGCACGATCGAGCAGGGATCGTTGCGCGCGCAGGTGCGAGTCGGCAAGAGGCGTGTCTCCGAGCGTCTCGGCTACGTCCACGGCCAGCGCGAGCACGCGGAGTCGCAGCTCGAACCCACCGCGCGTACCGAGACGCGCGAGCGCTGCGTCCGTGGTCACGCGCGCGGCTCGTGCGTCTCCGGCAGCCAGCGCGACGCGCGCGTGCGCCAGTTCGTGCTCGATCCGAACAGGCGTCGGGGCATCGACATCGACGTTCGCACCCTCGAGCGCGCTGCGTGCGCCTGCAACGTCGTTCACGAGAGCACGTGCGCCGGCCAGCCGCGCCATCACGAGCGGCGTCGGAGAGCGCGTCGCGAGCTCGGTGAGTCGGCGCTCCGCTGCGCGCGGGCGCCCCTCTCCGACGTCGACGTCTGCGAGAACGACCTCGGCGAGCGTGCGTACTTCCTCGTCGGCGACGCGCACCGCCTCGCGAAGCGCACCCTCGGCGGCGTGGCGCGCGTGCGCTCGCGCCCCCGCGAGCAACGCTGCGTTGGCGACGTTGTAGAGAGCGCGCGCTGCGTCGCGATCGCGGCCGAGGAGCACCAAGCGTTCTGCACCTCGGGTGAGAGCGTCGAGCGCCGGCCCGAGGAGGCCGAGCTCGAGGCGACCGATGCCGAGGTTGACCAAGAACGCGGCCGTCGCATGGCGCTCACCCGCGGCGCCCGAGAGCTCCGCGCTTCGCTCGAACGCGAGGTGCGCTCCTTCGGCGTCACCCATCGACGTGCGCGCCGATGCCTCGACCGCCCAGAGCCGAGCCGCCGCACGGGCACGCTCGAACGGCGCCATGCCCGATGTCGTCTCGACACGTTGTCGCGCGCCCTCGGCGATCGCGAGCGCGCGCTCGGGCTGCCCCTGTGAGTGCGCCACGAGCGCGCGGGCCTCGTCGACGAACGCGGCCGCCGCGCCCTCGGGTCTCAGCGCATCGAGATCGGGAATCGCGCCACCGACCGCGAGCGCAATTCGCGCCAGCGATGCGCGCGCCCACGGACGCTCCGAGTCCGAGGCATCGAGCGCACCGAGGATCACCCGCGCCTCGTCCCAACGACCCGCGCGCCTGGCGGCATCGCCGCGGAGCCAGCGTGTGCGCCCATCCTCAGCGCCCGCGAGGACGACGAGCGCGCCGTCGAGTTGGCCCGCCGCGAGCAGTGCATCACCCTGCGCGGCGAGCAGCGCGTCGCTCGATACGAAGGTGCGCGCGCGCGCGAGGAGCCAGGCTGCGCGCTCGGGTGAGCCGGCGTCGCGCAGCGTGGTCGCCTCCGCGAGCACGTCGGTCACGGCGCTTCTCACACCGAGCGCGGCGCCCGCGAGCGCACGCCCGATTCCCGGGCCGAGCGCATTGGTGAGAATGCTTGCGAGCCGTCGTCGGTCGGCCTCGCCTGCGCTCCGCACCAAGTTCTCGACGACCGCATCGCGCAGGCGCAGCTGCCCGTCGACGTCGTGATCGGCCAGGCCGCGCCCGACGAGAATCTCCGCCGCGCGTTGTGCGTCGCGGCCGACGATTCGACGGGCGGTGCGTGCGTCGATCGCCCCGCCTGCGAGCGCAGCGGCGAGCGCCAGATCGTGATGGATCCCTTGCTCGAGCGCGGCGGTCTCGCTCGCGGCGTCGGAGGGGCCCGCGCGCGGATCGCCTCCCGCCATCCATCGCTCGGCGAGCGCGCGCACGAGCACGCCGGGCAGGCCACGCGTCGATCGCCGATACGCCTCGACCAGCGCGCCGTCCGCGCCCTCGACGAGCCCTCCGAGTAGCTCGCCGAAAGGAAGCGCTCCGAGCGGCCCGAGCACGACGTCGAGATCGGCGTTCTCGACCTCAGCCTCCCGCTCGATCACCACGGCGACAGGCGCGCCCGAGAGCGCAGCGGCGCGGTGAATCGCGATGGCGTCGTCCACGCCGTGCGGCGCGAACAAGATCGTCGAGACCTGCGGCACCACCTGCGCATGCGCGAAGGTTCGAAAGCTCGGGACCTCCTGCCCCGTGTCGGCGGCCGCGCGCGCGAGCTCGGCCTGCGCCGCGCGGATCGCTTCGAGCACGACACGCGTTCGACCGCTGCCGGCCGGGCCTCGAACCGCGATCGACACGGGACGCGGACGCGCCGCGCCGAGCGCATCGACGATCGCGCGCGCGACGCGCTCCACCTCGCGCGAGCGGCCCACGATCGGAACGACGGCGGCACGACGCGCGCGCTCGACGGGCGATGGCGCGCCGATCAACGC
>JAYVCF010000484.1:0-12635 GCA_043750095.1 Deltaproteobacteria bacterium | reverse complement strand
GTTCCGCGCGGCCGAGCTGCTCGAGGTGAACTCGGCGACGGGCGAGGTGCTCTCGCGCTCGCGCCCCGCCGACACGAGCTACGCCGACGCGAGCGGAGCCCAGCCGTTCAGAGCGTCGGTCGCGTGGCGCACGATCGCAACGGTGGCGGGCGTGGGTCCGTTCTTGATGCTGCATCAGCGCAGGCGCGCGAGCTCGGTCACGGTGCACGGCAGCGAGGCGGACGCCGGGATCCCGGTCGATGCAGGCGCAACCGGACGCGGAGCTGCGTACGCCCAGACGGATCCACCGCCACCGGACGGCGGCGTGGCGGAGGGGGCGACGGGCTGCGCTGCGCTCGTGCGCTCCGCGATCACGCTCTTCGACCTCGGCGCGCGCGCGAACGCGCCGCTCGCCGGCACCTCCGCGATCGCCGACACGCGCCTCGCCGTCGACCTGGCAGCCGGAGCGGAGCTCGTGTCCGGAGCCGGCATCGACGTCGCCGTCGCGAGCGCGGGCGCGAGCGCGGACGAGCCGGGCATCCAGGTGGTCACCGCGCGCTTCGATCGTGGCCTCGATGCTCCCGGAGGCTGCGCGCCCTCGTCGACCGGCGGCAGCGACGCGCGCGCACCCATCGCCGTGCTCGCCGATCCCGAGGGCGGATGGATCGCGCTCGAGCGAGAGCCCGCGGCGATCGTCTACCGGGGCGCGCGCACGCTGCTCGGCGGCCGAAGCGTGTTCGACACGGGCCATGCGCTCTTTCACGCCACGACGTCCGCGCGCATCGCGTGCGCGTCGTGTCATCCCGAGGGGCGCGAGGACGGACAGGCGTGGATCTTCGACGGCGTCGCGCGTCGCACGCAGTCGCTGGTCGGCGGTGTCCTCGCGACCGCACCTTTTCACTGGGCGGGCGACGAGCCGACGCTGCGAGACGTGGTCGACGACGTCTTCACCCACCGCATGGGCGGCGCGAGCCTCGACGACGGGCACGTCGCTGCGCTCGCCGCGTGGATCGATCAGCTCCCCGCCCCGCTCGGCGTGGTCGCCGATCCGATCGCGGCGTCGCGCGGGCGAGCGCTGTTCGAGGGCCCGGCTGGCTGCAGCGCGTGCCACTCCGGGGCGCACTTGACCGACAACCAGACCCACGCGATCGGCTTCGGCCCCGTGCAGACGCCGTCGCTCGTGGGCGTCTCGTTTCGCATGCCGCTCATGCGCAGCGGCTGTGCCTCGACGATGGCGGAGCGCTTCGCGCCCACATGCGGAGGCACCATGCACGGCAGCACGGGGATCCTGGGGGACTACACTGCCGATCTGGTCGCGTACCTCGACTCGCTGTGATCGGCCTCGCTCTCGAACTCGCTCTCGCTCTCGCTCTCGAACTCGAACTCGAACTCGAACTCGCTCTCGAACTCGCTCTCGGTCTCGCTCTCGCGACGCCTCTCGGCTTCGCCGATTCGGGTCTGGACGACACGAGAAATAGGGCTCGCTCGGGGGGTCGCGATTGTGCCGGCGTGCTCGCGGCCGTCCACCCCGCGCTGCGCGCGCGCGTGCTCGCACTCCTCGCCAGGGCTCTGATCTACGGAGGAGTACGGCTCGCCGTGGCTCCGGGGTGCTCCGCTCGCGTCGGTCCGTATGCACGGACCGAGGGTGGACTGCCGCTGCGCGCGCCTGGCGGGGGTGGTGAGCCCCGAGCGGTTCGGAGGCGAACACGGAGAACGAAACATGGCCCTCAAGATCTACACCGACTCGATCACACTGATTCGCGAACTGCGCGGGACGCTGGAGCGCATCCAACAACACGACGCGGACCTTTGCCGACAGATGCGGCGCGCGCTCACGAGCATTCCGCTCAACATCGCCGAGGGCGAGTGGAAGCGCGGCGGCAACGCGCGGCTGCGCTTCGAGACCGCGATGGGCAGCGCGAACGAGGTGAAGGCATGCCTCGAGACCGCCGACGCGCACGGATACGCGGACGCGGACGCGAACCACCTCGACGCGCTGGATCGGATCGCGCGCACGCTGCACCGGGTGGCGCGCGGGTAGCTCGTCCTTCGGCCCGGCACGCGCAGCCAGCGCCGAGCGACGCACACGCGAGCATCGCGACGAACGCCGGTCGTGAGTCCATGCCGGATCACCAGCACACGCTGCGCCAGTGCTCGGCGCGATGTCCGGGAAGGCGTCCGCGGTCTGCCGCAACGACAGCGACTGCGAGCGAGACCTACGGTTACCCGGCCGCGATCAACCTCGCGCCTTGGACGTGGCGCGCGATCTGGTCCGCGTTGCTCGTGTACATCTCCGTCCGAGTGCACTGGGTGCACACGACGGCGGTGACGATCCAGCTGTGCACTGAGTGCACGCTGCCCCCGTGATGGAGCTGCACGCCGGGGAGGACCTGGAACGTAGTCCCGCCGCATGGGCAAGGCCTCTGAACGTACGACATCGCTCGATGGTACCGGCGCCCGCGGGCACGTCAATCGTGGTTGCGGCCGAGGTCCGCGCGTGTGCGCGACGTTCGCTCGCTACCGCGAGGGTGGAGCATTGGCAGCGCGCGGGGTCGCGGGAGATAGATGCGCGTCCACGGCGCGGCATCGCGCGATGTCGGCGGGTAGCACTGCCTGACCGCCGCTCCACAGAGGGCAGATGCCGGTTCCGCCGGACAAGCGGCCTGTGATGGTGACGACGAGCAGGCTGCCGTCGAGCTCGGTGGCGTGCAGCGTCGCGAAGAAGAGCGCGTCCGGGTCGGCGCGCAGCTGCAGACTGTCGAGCCGGGCGCGCGTGTGATCGCCCTGTAACACCGGCCGATTCGGACCGCTGAACGCCACCGTGAAGTCCCACCCCGACGACGCCAGCGCGAAGGCCTGTTCGTCGGGAGGTGCCACCTCCGTGGATATCCACCCGTCCGACCATCGTGGGCGTCGCGCGCTCACCGTGATGCCGACGACGCCCGCGTCCGGCCCGATCGACACGAGCACGGACGCGTCGCCGAGGTACTCGCCGTTCGAGTCGCCCACGATCGTCAGGACGGTGTCGGCACGCCGGAGCGCGGAGCGCGCGGCATCGGCCTCTGGCGTGGGCAGACCGGACACCTCGTACCCGGCCGTCGGATCCCAGGGCGCGCAGCCCGAGGTCGCGAGCCCGAGGATGACGAGCCCGAGCGATGCTCTCGACGCCACGCGCCTAAGCTAACACGCGCGACTGGCCGGCCGAACGCGCTGGAGCGTCGAGAGCTTCTCTACTACCGGGAGGCCGTGAACCGGAGCGGGATCGTGAGCGTGACGGTGCCGTCGTCGGGCGGGGGGAAGCGCAGGGATCGAGCGGAGCGCGCGAGGCACGCGGCGAGCCCGTCACAGCTGGTGTTGTTCTCGACGACCTGCGCGCTGGACACGTCGCCCGACGCGGCGATGGCGAGCTGCAAGCGGACGGTCCCGACGAGGGCTGGGTTATTGCGGAGCTCGCGCTCGTAGCACGATAGAAACGCGGGCCGCCGCGTCTGCAGCACGCGGGCGATCGCGCCGTGGTCGAGCTCACCCGGTCCCTCGTCGACGATGTTCGACGTGTCGATCTGCAGCTGGCCTCGAACGGACCCCTCGAACGGGAATTCCGGCAGCGCCGTCGCGCCACCGCTCCGCTGCGCGAGGCCGAGCCCACCCATTCCGGTGCCGATGCCGACCTCGACGGGCGCGTGCGTGTGCGCGTGATGTAGGTGTTCGGCAGGGTCGTGGCTCGCGTCGGTCGCGTGCAGATCGGCAGCGATCGGATCGGGCGTGACCGGATCGAGCGGTACGGTCGACGTCGACGTCGGCGTCGGGGGCGGCTCCGCGACGGGCGGCGTGAGGGGCGCGGTCGACGACGGGGGCGCGGCCGAGTTGACGACGCTCGACGCTCCATCGTCCGGCGATCCACACCCGGCGAGCGCGAGCGCGAGGACCGCACCTCGCGCTGCGTGCCCGACGCGCGAAGGCGGCTCGGCTCGAAAGTGCAGCTCGCCCGTCGGCCCCGCGAGAAACGTCCCGCAGATGCGCCCGCCGTTCGCCTCGATGAGCGAGAGCGCCTGCTTGCGCGTCACGTTCGTCAGGTCGTGCTGCATCTCTTGGCACGAGAGACAGAAGCGCCCTCCCTGTCGCTCTTCGAACGTGACGCCGGGGCGTACACAGGGCCGGTCGAGCTCGATCCGCGTCTTGCGCATCTCGCGATGATGCAACAATCCGCGGCTCGCGTGAGCGGCTCTCACGGCGGCGGGCCCAAGAGGTCGCGCCACATGCGGCCGATCGAGGGCTTGGCTCGCGCTCGCGCGGCGCACGCTCCGTCGACGCAAGCGTCAGGTGCGGCTTGCCCGCGCACGGCGGCCACGAGCGTCTCGCCGAGGCCGTAGAGCCAGCACATCGGGCAGCCGCGCAGCGCGAGCATGCCGCCGCCGAGCAGCAAGGCCATCGCTGGCAGCTCGCTCCACGCGGGCAGCGCGAGCATCGGCACGTTCAGCGCGAGCGCGACGGCACCGAGGCCGACGGTGCCGCGCAGCACGTGCTCGCGCACCGTCTTGGAGGCGAACACCGCTCAGTCCTTCCTCTGCCGTGCGCGCTCTCGCTCGCGCGCCGACACGAACGCGCGCACCGCGGCGCGCCCGCGATGCAGACGGCTCTTCATCGCCGCTGCGCTCACGCCGAGCGCACGCGACGTCTCGTCGCCCGAGAGGCCCTCGAGATCGCGCAGAAGGAGGACGTCGCGCTCGTCGGGCGGCAAGCCCGCGATCGCATCGTGCACGGCTCGCACGAGCTCGAGCCGTGCGAGCGCGGCTTCGGGGCTGGGCGCGTCGTCGGGTGTGACCTCGAGCTCGCTGCGCTCACCGAGCGTGCGCCGCTCGCGGAGGAACGGACGCAAGAGCCGCAGGCACGTGTTCTTCACCACGGTGAAGAGCCACGACAAGAGCCCCGGATCGCGCATGACGTCGGGGCGCGTCGCGAGCTTCGTGAACGCCTCCTGTACGGCGTCGTCTGCGTCGAACGCGTCGTGGCACGCGCGCAGCCCGAAGCGGTAGACGCGATCGTGGTACGCATGCACGAGGGCCTCGAGCGCTGCGTCGTCGCCGTCGGCCGCCGCGCGCACGAGCGCGTCGTGCGTGACCGCGCTCATCGCGCGTCCGCCACCGGGCACGTGGAGCGTCCCATCAGGCGATAGCCGACGCAGCTCCCGAGGAGCGCGGTGAACGCCATGTAGATCGCCGGCAGCGCGAACAAGCCGAGCCGCGCCAGCAGTGGCAGAGGGGCCATCACCGCGCAGGTTGTCATGAGCGACGCCGCCACGGCGCGCGCGATCCGGTCCCAGCTGCCGACGTTCTTGGTCATTTCTCTCCAGGCTCCTCCATCACCCAAGCCAGCTCGCGTGAGGGAGGATTCCGGAATTCGACGCCGTCGCGCGATGACGGCCGTCCAGGAGCGAGCGGAGTCGGCCCTCCGCACCTGCCTCAGGTGAGCCTCAGGTGAGCCTCAGGTGAGGAAGCGTCCAACGCCGACCGCGAGCGCGAGCGCCGCGAGCACGGCGGGAGCGAACGGTGGCTCCTTGCGGCGAAGGTGCGTCGCAGCCGCGCCCATCATCAACACCGCGACGCAGATCGCCGCGATCGGCGTGAGGATCGGCAGGATGCCGATGGCCATCGGGACGATGAGGCCGATCGCGCCCAGCACCTCGGCAAGACCGATGAGCTTGATCTGCGACGCGGAGAAGTCGTTCGCCCACGCCATGATCGGGTTGGCGATCAGCTTCTCGCGCGGCGACGCGAGCTTGCTGCCGGCCGCTCCGAGCATGGCGAACGCGAGAAGACCTTGGACGACCCAGAGACCGATGTTCATGACTGCAGCTCCCTCGACACGTGATGCCGAGCACCATGAGGTCGATTCGCCGTGGTCCAAGGGCCCGCGATCTGGATAGACTGTCCAACTCCATGGGACAGTCGGCAAACTTCTCCGCAGCGGCCGTGTTCGTGCGTGTGGTCGAGAGCGGGAGCATCCGCGCCGCCGCGCGCGCGCTCGCCATGCCCAAGTCGAACGTCAGCCGACGCATCGCCGACCTCGAGGCGCAAGTCGGCGCGCGCTTGCTTCAGCGCACCACGCGGCGGCTGAGCCTCACCGACGCAGGCAGCGCGTACTTCCGCGGCGCGAGCCTGGCGGTGACGACGCTGCTCGATGCCGAGCGCGCGGCGCACGAGCTACAGTCCGAACCACGCGGCGTGCTACGCGTGACGGCGCCCGTCGCGTTCGGCACGCAGTTTCTCCCCGACGTGGTGACCTCGTTCCTGCGCGCGTACCCGCTCGTCGAGGTCACGCTGGAGCTCACCGATCGCGTGGTCGATCTGGTCGACGAGAACTTCGACGTGGCGCTACGGGCCGGCGCGCTGCCGGACAGCAGCCTCGTCGCGCGTCGCCTCGCAGGCACCACCTTCACCACCGTCGCGAGCCCCGCCTACCTCGCGGCGCGCAAGCGGCCACGCAAGCCCGCAGACCTGAGCACGCACGACTGCCTGCTGCACGGGATCGCGCACGCGACGAAGTGGAGCTTTCGCGCCGGCCGGGCGACGCAGAAGGTCTCCGTTCGAGGGCGCCTCGCGTGCACGAGCTTTTACACGCTGCGCGACGCCGCGGTCGCGGGGCTCGGCGTGGCGCGCGTTCCCGCGATCGTCGCGATGGACGCGCTCACCGAAGGAACGCTCGAGCGCTTGCTCGAGAAGTTCGAGCCGCCGGAAGCGCCGCTGCACGTCGTCTACCCGAGCCATCGCCACCTCGCGCCCAAGGTGCGCGCCTTCGTCGACATGTTGTCGATCGCGTTCGACACGCCGCCCTGGCACCTCTCGCCCCGGGCGCGCTGAAGCGAGGCCTTGCCGTCGCGCCGCTCGCGCCACATCTCTGCCCGATGTCGATGCTGACGACGCTGCTCTGGATCGAGGGAGGCGCGCTCACGCTGGTCGCGCTCGTGGTGCTGGCGATTCCGAGCCCCAACCCCGCGCTGACGCGGCCTCTCGAAGAGCCGCACGCGCTCGTGCCGATCTCGCAGACGCGACGTCTGCTCGCCGCGATGTTCGCGTCGAGCGGGCTCTTGCTGCTCGTGATCGCGCACGGCGTGACGGACACGCACGTGCTCGTGCAGGTGGCCTGGGTCCGCGTCGCGGTGTCGGTGCTCTTGGTGGGGCTGCAGCTGAGCCAGCTCCGCAGCGGCTACTGGAAGCCGCCCAGCCTCTACGCGCTCGGCTCGCTCTTCTCCGTGCTCGGTGTCGGCTACGCCGTGCTCGCGCTCTCGTCGTCGTAGCGCCGGGCTCAGCCGCGGGCGGCGGCGGCGCGCGGCGCGATCTGATGCAGACGCACCCGCATCCGGCACAGGGCGAGCGCGCGGGAGACATTGGGCGACCGCTTCCGTTGCGATGAGCGCGACCCCAGGATGCGGTGATGGCGCAGTCCGCTTCCCCGTCGGTCGTGATCGCAGGCGGCTCGGGCTTCGTGGGACGCGCGCTGGGCCAGGCGCTCCACGAGGCCGGTGGGGTCCGCGTGATCGGGCTCAGCCGCCGCGCGCAACCGCCGGGCGACGGCTTCGATGCCTGGCGCGCGGCCGATCTGTTCTCGCTGATCGACGCCGAGCGCGCGCTCGAAGAGGCGAGCGTCGCGGTCTACTTGGTCCACTCGATGATGCCCTCGGCCGCACTCTCGCAAGGCCGGTTCGAAGATCTCGATCTCATCTGCGCCGACAACTTCGCGCGCGCGGCGAAGAAGACCGGCGTCTCACGCATCATCTATCTCGGTGGGCTGGTTCCACCAGGACCGCTGGCGCTCTCCGCGCACCTGGCGAGCCGGCTCGAGGTCGAGCGTGCCCTCGGGGGTTATGGCGTGCCCGTCACGACGCTACGCGCGGGCCTCGTCGTCGGCGCGGGCGGCTCCTCGTTCGACATGCTTCTGAAGCTGGTGCAGCGACTGCCCGCCATGATCTGCCCCGCCTGGACTGCGACCCGCACCCAGCCGATCGCACTCGCGGACGTGGTCGCGCTGCTGCGCTACGTGGTCCTGACGCCGACCACCTCCGGGCGCATCTACGACGTCGGTGGCCCCGACGTGATGACCTATCGCGAGATGATGAAGACGACGTCGGAGGTCCTCGGCCTCACACGACGGTTCGTCACGGTCCCGTTCTTCACCCCGCAGCTCTCGACCCTCTGGGTCACGCTCGTCACGGGTGCGTCGCGCGAGCTGGTCGCGCCGCTGGTCGAGAGCCTGCGGCACGAGATGGTCGCGAAGGACCGCACGCTGCAAGAGGAAGCGGGGGTACCAGGCACGCCGTTTCGAGCCGCGCTTGCGGACGCGATCGGGAGCGCCGCACACCCGGCTCCGCCGCTCGCACGACGACCTCCGACCGAGCAGGGATCGGCGGCGCGCCGCGTGCGAAGCGTGCAGCGCCTACCTCTGCCGCCGGGACGCAGTGCGACGTGGGTCTCCGAGGAGTACTTCCGCTGGCTCGCGCGCGCTTTCTCGCCCTGGCTCCGCGTGGACCTGTCCGAGTCGAGCGACCGGGCGCGCATCCAGTTGCCTGGGCTCGGCGTGTTGCTCCTCGAGCTGACGCTCTCCCGCGCGCGCAGCACCGTCGACCGACCGCTGCTCTACATCACGGGTGGCGTGCTCTCGCGCGACGATGGTCGGGGGCGTCTCGAGCTGCGCGAGGTTCGCGGCGCCGGAGTGCTCCTCGCGGCCGTCCACGACTTCATCCCGCGTCTGCCCTGGTTCGTGTACCGACGCACGCAAGCGGTCGCGCACCTCGCCGTCATGTGGCGCTTCGGGGCCTACCTCGCGCGCTTGGCACCCGCTGCCGGTGCAGGCTGAGAGCATCGTCCGGGCGTATCCGATCGTGCTTCCGGATCGGCCGATTCACGCGCACGAAGGCGCCAAGCCTCGCTTGCGATCCCGCGCGACGGTCCTAGATCAGCCGGATGCGTCTCGCCGCGAAGCTCGTCGCCGGAGTGTTGGTGGTGGCCGGCGGCGCGCTCGTCACGCGGTGGCAGGCGGCGCGCCACTTCACCGGAGAGCCCCCCTACTCCGTCATTCGTCGGATCGGACCCACGATCGAGCTGCGCCGATACGAGCCGATGGTCGTGGCCGAGACGCGCGTCGGTGGATCGCTCGATGCGGCGAGCAACGCCGGCTTCCGTCGGCTCGCGGGCTACATCTTCGGGGGCAACCGAGCGCGCGAGTCGATCGCGATGACGACGCCGGTCGTCGTCGAGAGCGAGCAGCTGGCCATGACGACGCCGGTCACCATCGCCAGCGACGGGGGCGAGCGTGTCGTGACGTTCGTGATGCCGCCGGGGCGCACGCTCGAGTCCTTGCCGGTCCCGAACGACGCGCTCGTGACGCTGCGCGACTCACCGGCGCGCACCCTCGCGGTGCTGACCTACAGCGGCACGACGAGCGACGAGATCGTGGAGCAGCGAACGAGCGAGCTGCGGGCGGCGCTGGAGCGCGAGGGGATCACGCCGGTCGGAGCGTCGGTGTCCTCACGCTACGATCCGCCCACCACGATCCCAGCGCTCCGGCGCAACGAGATCTGGCTCTCCATCCCGGTGGAGCCGAGCAGAGCGTCGTGATGGGGCGCGCGCGCCGAACCCGAGCGCTCGCGGCAGGATTCTTCGCGCGACCCTGAAACGAGCACGTCTCGTGGACCCGATCGCGCGTTCGTGAGAAACCAGGGCATGTCATTTCGCTTGGCTCTGGCGCTCACGCTCGCGTTCACCTTCGCGCCCACGAGCGTCTTCGCGCAGAGCGACGAGCAGCTGGCGAACGACGAGCAGGCGCACACGCACTTCGACTCCGGCCACCTCTACTTCGAGCGCGGCGAGTACGACGACGCGCTGCGGGAGTTCCAGGCGGCCTACGATCTCAGTCACCGCGCGCCGCTCCTCTACAACCTCTACCTGACGCTCGAGCGCCTCGGCCGCGCCGGCGATGCGGCTGACCGCCTCGAGGCCTATCTCGCGTCGGACGTGGAGATCGATGCGACGGAGCGCACGAACCTCGAGGCACGCATGGCGAACCTGCGGGAGCGCGCGGCGCAAGCCGCGACGACCGTGACACCGCCAGCGCCGACTCCACCTCCGCCCGCGTCGAACGGGGGCCTGCACGAGCTGGGGATCGCGGGCGTGATCGCGCTCGGCGTCGGCGGCGCAGCGCTGATCACGTTCGCGATCACGGGCGGCCTCGCGCTCTCCGAGGACTCGCGCCTCGCGGGCACGTGCGGGCGCAACGTCGGGAGCTTCTGCACCGAGAGCGACGTCTCGACGCTGCGCACGCTCGACACCGTCGCCGACGTGATGCTCGGCGTCGGGCTCGCGGCCGCCGCCGCAGGCGCCGTGCTCCTCATCGTCGACCTCACCTCGGGGCACGAGGCGCGCAGCACAGCCGCACTACACGTCGTTCCGCTCGTCTCACCCACGGCGTACGGCGTGGCGATCGGAGGTGTCCTGTGAACGAGCGCCTCGTCCTTCTTGCGCTGATGCTCGCGACGACGCCGGCATGCTCGCTCCTCGCGAATCCGAGCGATCACACGGGCCACACGCACGACGCCGGCCCCCACGACGCAGGCCGTGACGGCGGCTCGATCGACTCGGCCGTCGACGCGTTCGCGGGTCCGGCGGACTCCGGCTTGGACGCCTACGCGCCGCCCGAGTGCACCACGGCCACCGACTGTGGCTCCGCCGGCGCCGCGGGCCTGGTGCAGTGCGTCGCCAGCCGCTGCGTGTTCTGCGCGACGCCGAGCGAGGCCGCGCCGCACGAGCTGCGCCACGCGAGCGCGCTTCGTCCGTACGTGTCGATCGGCATCCGGCGCCGACCGACCGGTCCAGCGCTCGTGGTGGTCGGCACCATGGGCTCGACGTCGGCTGAGCCGGCGCTCGGACACCGCGCGGCGATCGACGCTCCCTCGGGTGCGGTCGACTCCCCGCTCGGCGCTGCGATCGACACGAGCTGCCCCGAGACGTTCGACTCCGTCAGCTCGATCGCGTTCCTCCCCGACGACTCGAGCGCGTCGTCCACCACGACGTCGATCGCCGTGATCGCAGAAGGCCCGCTCGGGGGAATGATCACGCACCTCACGTGGGCCGACACGACGGGCGCGATCACGCCGGTGGGCTTCACCTGCCGCGCGCTCGATGCGCCGGCCGACTTCCTGCCCGGCGCCGTGATGCTCGCTGCGCCCAGCTCCGACGGCTCGCTCCTGCCGATCTACCAGATCACGCGGGAGGCGGTGGACGCGACGAGCTTCCGGTTCGTGGCCTACAACTTTCCGTACGCCAACCAGGCGCGCACCTACACCGCGTTCGGCGGCCCGACCGGCCCGTACGCGGCCATGACGGCGGCCGGCCCCTTCATGCTGATCGGCGGGATATCGACGGACTCCGTCCTCTGGTGGGATCCGGAGACCACGTCGGGCGGCCTCTCGCCAGTCATGACGCCCGGGCGCACGGGCGACCCCTCGGCCGTGCTCGAGGGCACGGCGACGATGGCGGGCGAGCTGCTGCACTTCGTGATGGCATATCCCGTCGCCGATCTCGTGCGCTTCGTGAACGTCGACTGCGACAGCGCGTGCATTCCCGTCGGCGAGGCCGTGGACGTGCACACGGGCGCGATGGCGGTCACGGCGGCGCGCTTCGGGCTGGTCGGTGACGTCCCCGTGCTGCTCACGAGCGAGCACCTCGCCGACGGCACCGAGCGCGTGGTGCTCCGCGTGCTGCGCGCGAACCGCACTCCGTACGACGCGCCCGGCGGCGGTCGCGCGCTCGTGCTCGACGCGGCCGCGGTCGGCACGGTCGTCTCCGACGTCCAGCTCGCCGTCGTCACGGGCACCACCGCGCGCTACGCGGCGGTGTGGATGGTGACCGACGCGAGCGGCACATCGTCGGTGCGCCTCCAGACCTTCCAGGGCAGCTGTCCCTGAGGTCGTGATCGCGGCGCCGCTCGGCAGCTTCGTCGGCCTCGTGTGTGGCCCCGGCCCGGGGCGGCGGGCGTCGCGTTCGCGCTCGGCTGGAACGCCGATGGGCTGTCGATCGCCTTCTGACGCTCAGCCGCCTTCGGACGGACTGCCGTCGAGCGGAGCGTCCGCAGGGGCCGTCTACGGAAACAGCTGCGCCACCCGATCCAGCGCCGCCTGCGCTCGGCGCTGCTCCACCGCGTTCTCCGCTGCGACATCCGCGCCGCCAGGATCGCTCGCGACCACGCGCCGTAGCTCTCGCTCGAAGAGCGCGCGGTCCTGCATCTTCGTCGCGTACACCGTCGCGAGCACCACGCGGTTCGCGAAGTGGTCGGGCGCGATCCGCACCGCATGCTCGAGGTGCGTGTGTGCGCGCTCGATGTCGCCGCCCTGGTAGCCCGACGCCGATGCCCACGCCTCGCCGAGAAAGCGATCGGCGCCCGCTCCGTCGTACTCGCGATCGAGCTCCATCACGCGCGCCATCGAGGCTCTCAGCTCGTTGCGCACGCCCGCCTGCACGAACATGCCGTTGCCGCGGGCCCAGCGCGAGAGCGCGAGCGTTCGCCAGTACAGGCCGGGCACGTCGCGCTCGTCGAGCGCCGGCAAGACGTCGATGAAGTGCTCGCTCGCGCGCAGCGTCGCGCCCAGCTCCGGCAGGCGCGCGAGA
>JAYVCF010000483.1:0-8907 GCA_043750095.1 Deltaproteobacteria bacterium | reverse complement strand
CTCGGTCTCGGTCTCGGTCTCGGTCTCGGTCTCGGTCTCGGTCTCGACGGACGACTCTGCGATCACGTCGGTGCCCGTGGTCTCTCGCGTCTCGTTCTTCTTCTTGCTGCGGCGGCCGGTCATTCGTCGTCGCTCGCGTTCTGGTCCGCAGCGGGGCCGCCACTGTGGGAGATGTCCTCTTCTTGATCAAGCGCGGCGGGCCCGAGCGGATCCTCGCCCGGCTCGGCGACCGTGCGGTCGAGCGCGGCCTCGGCCTCCTCTTCTCTCCTCGTCTCGCTGCCGTAGTCTTCGCCGCCCGCGGTCGGCACCTCGGCCATCGCCTCCGCCGTCGCGCTCTCGTCGAGCACCGTGTACTCGAGATGGATCGGGGCGACCGGCTCGCTCTGATAGATGCGCGCGAGTCTGCGCTTGGCCATCTCGAGGATCGCGAGGAACGTGACCACGAGGTCGTACGTGGTGACGGCGTCGTCGAAGAGCTCCTCGAACGTGCACGAGCGCTTGAGCGCGAGCCGATCCACGAGCTGCCGCATCCGGTCGTGGATGCCCATGCCCTCGCTCGTGATCGCGAACGCGGTCTCTTTGTGCGCTCGCGCGAGCACCGCCTTGAAGGCATCCAGCAGCTTGAAGAGCCCGAACTCCGCCAGCGGTGGCTCGCCGAGCGCCTCGGGCGCCTCCATCCCGCGGAGGAACACGTCGCGTCCGGTCATACCGCGCGAGGCGAGGTCCACCGCGGCCTGCTTGTACTTCTGATACTCGAGCAGCCTTCGGATCAGCTCCGCGCGCGGATCGATCTCCTCCTCGGCCTCGTCGTCGTCCTGCGCCGACGGGTCGGGCGGCAGGAGCATCTTGCTCTTGATGTACGCCAGCGTCGCCGCCATCACGAGGTACTCGGCCGCGATGTCGAGGTTCATCTCGGTCATGAGCCCGAGGTACTCGAGGTAGCGCTCGGTCACGAACGAGACCGGCAGATCCAGGATCGCGAGGTCGTGCTTCTGCACGAGATGCAGCAAGAGATCGAGCGGCCCCTCGAACGCGGGCAGCCTCAGCTGGAAGCTCGGATCGAGAGGCTCGGGCGCGGTGGTCATGGGCCGATGGGCGACGGAAAGGGGACGCGGCTGATACCGCCCGCGCGCGAGAGGGTCAACGCAATCGCTTCACATCCAGGCGTCGTTGCCGGCGTCGGTCGTCGCCGCGTCGGTGCCGCCGTCGACATCCGCGTCGGTCGTCGCCGCATCGTCCGTCGCTGCGTCGGTCACGCCGCCGTCGGGGCCGGGCGCGGCATCGAAGGGTGTCGCGTCGCATGCGACGGCCGCCAGGCCTTCCGTACCGCAGTGCGGGTTGGGGCCAAACGGGTTGTGCACGCAGAACTGCGGCATCGTGCACGCGGTGCCGCAGGCGCCGCAGTTGTAGTCGTCGACATAGACGCAGCTGCCGCCGCAGCAGGTCTGACCGCAGCCCATCATGAAGCTCGGCCCCGGGCAGCGCGCGCTCGTTCCGCACTGGCACACGCCCATGTTGCAGCTCTCACCCGCACGGCATGCGTTGCCTACGCTCCCGCAGTTGTGGATGTCGGTCATCGTGTCGACGCAGCCGGTGGCCGTGCACAGCTGGCCCGTCGGACAGCGCGCGCTCGCCGCCATACACGTGCACGTTCCTGCCATGCACGCTTCGCCCGACATGCACGCGACCGGCGGGGTCCCGCAGTGGCGCGGGTCGGTCAGCATGTTGATGCACGAGTACGAGCCGGCGTTGAGCTGGCACTCGAAGCCGCTGAGGCAGGCGGGCAGGTCGCCACACAAGCACTGGGGTGAGCCGCTCGTCGTCCCATGCGGCAGGCCGCAGCGGCTCGCCGAGCTCGCGGTGCACGCCGTGCCGCAGGTGTGGCAGTTCATGAAGCTGAAGTCCGTGCGCCCGTCGCCCGTCGCGATGCCGACCGAGGAGACGCAGATCGTCCCGCAGCACTGCAGGCCCGACGCGCAGCTCGGATGACAGTTGCCCGAAGCCGCCGCGTCGTGGCCGCCATCCGAGCGTACGCCGCTATCGGTGCCCGCCATGCAGTGCCCGAGCGCGCAGGTCCCGCCGCCGCAGTCGATCCCGCAGCCGCCGCAGTTGTGCGCGTCGACCAGCGTGCTCATGCAGCGCGCGCTGCCGCCGACGTCGCAGCACGTCGCCCCCGCGCCACACGCGGGTGCGCAGCTCGCGCCAGGCGCGTTCGAGCAGCCGAGCGCGGATGCGCCCACGAACAAGGTCAGAGCTGCCGCAATACCCCAGGCGCGCATCGTCCACCTCTGTGCTCGAAAGGAAGCTCGAAAGGAACCGTGTCGAAGATACCGTACTAACCGACCCGTCACGTCAAAGGCTCGCGAGCACGGCCTCGACGTGTCCCGCGACCTTCACCTTGGGGAACACGCGACGCACGCGGCCGTCGGCGCCGACGACCACGGTCGTGCGCACGATCCCCATCGACTTGTTTCCGTACATGTTCTTCTCGCCCCAGGCACCCCAGCGTCCGATCACCTTCGCGTCGGGATCGGAGAGCAGCGTGAAGTTCAGCGAGTGCTTGTCGCGAAAGCGGCAGTGCGAGGCGATCGAGTCGCGGCTCACGCCGAGCACGACGGCGTTCTTGCGCGTGAGCGCGGCCTTCGCGGCGCGGAAATCGTTCGCCTCGATCGTGCAGCCGGGCGTGTCGTCGCGCGGATAGAAGTAGACGATCACGTTCTTGCCGCGCAGCTTCGCGAGCGAGTGCGCCTTGCCGTCGTCGCCCTCGAGCGAGAAATCCGGCGCGGCGTCGCCCTCGGCGAGCGAGCCGATCGTGGGCGTCGGCACGGCCTTCGGAGTGGGCTTCGTCGTAGGCGCGCCGAGCGCCTTCTTCGGCGAGGGCTTCGGGGTGGGCATCGCGGCGACGGTGCGCCTCTCGCCGCGGCGCCGTCCGTGAGTCGTCTCACGAGCACCGGGAAGCGGCGAGCGGGTTTTGGTTTGCCTCGTTTCCGCGGCCGTGTAGCGTGCTCGCCTTCGTTGTGGTGATTTCGCGCGGCCAGAGCCACGCGTGTTGGAGGATCAGATGAAGAACGTAGCGCTCGTGGTGGTGGCTCTCGGATTGCTCGCCTGCAACAGCCCTCGGCCGAACCTCGTGGACAGCGGGACCGTCGTGCCGGACACGGGCATGGCGGGGCATGACTCCGGCACGGTGGCTCACGCCGACACGGGCACAGCCGGCGGCACCTGTGGCTCCATCGCCGGATCGACGGACGTCTGGCCGGCGCTTCCCGCCGGCTGCCTCCCGCGCTGCACGACGGCGACCATGACGGCGTACAACGCCTGCGCCGCGATGACCGACATGGCGGCGCGCGCGAGCTGCATCACCGCGGCGTTCGCGGCCGATCACACGGCAACCGTCACCGTCGCCACCAGCGCGACCGCCGGCGTCCCGGTCAGCTGCGGTGGCGACACGACCACCACGTTCGGTTGCATCGAGTGGCAGCAGCTCGCGGCCGAGAGCACCGTCTGCGGCCCCTCGCTGATGGCGTTCATCACCTGCGCCAACGGCGTCCCCACGGGCGGCAACGTCCAGACGACGTGCGCGAGCGAGATCACCGCGCGCAACAACTGCATCACGTCGAACATGGCGGCGTTCCAGGCGTCGTACAACATGCTCGGCAGCATGTGCTTCGGCTGAGCTGCTGAGGTCGAGCGTTCGACGACGAGAGGGCGGCCTACGGGTCGCCCTTTTCGTTTTTCGTCGTCGTCGGCTCGTTTGCCGCGCCGACCGCGTCGCCCGCTTGCTCGCCGATGGTTCTCCGCCCACGAATGGGCGTGCCCCGCGACCGCGTCCTCGTTGCGATGTCTGGCGGAGTCGACTCGTCCGTCGCCGCGGCGCTGCTCCACGAGCAAGGCCACAGCTGTGTCGGCGTCACGCTTCATCTCTGGGACGCCGCGGGCGAGCAGAAGGTCGGGCGCTGCTGCGCGCCCGAGGATCGCGAGGACGCGCGGCGTACGTGCGATGCGCTCGGGATTCCGCACTACGTGATCGACGAGCGCGATGCGTTCCGAGCCACCGTCGTCGACCCCTTCGTGCGCGCGTACGCGGCCGGTGCCACGCCGAGCCCGTGCGTCGCGTGCAACCAGCACGTCAAGCTCGGTCGCCTCGCGCAGCTCGCCGATGCGATGGGCTGCAGCAAGATCGCGACGGGGCACTACGCGCGCATGGAAGGCGGCGCGCTGCGGCGCGGGGCCGACGCACGCAAGGACCAGAGCTACTTCCTCTTCGGAGTGCCCGGCGTGATCCTCGAGCGATTGGTGTTCCCGCTCGGCGCGATGGACAAGCCGCACGTGCGTGAAGAAGGAAAGCGCCTCGGCGTTCCCAACTGGGACAAGAAGGACTCGCAGGAGCTCTGCTTCGTGCCTGACGGGAACGTCGCGGGGTTCATCGAGCGCGAAGGTCAGCGCGGCACGCGCGGAGAGATCGTGGACGAGAGCGGTCAGGCGCTCGCGGCGCACGAGGGTGTCCACCACTTCACGGTCGGTCAACGACGCGGGCTCGGGCTCGGCGGGGGGCCGCCGCGCTACGTGCTGAAGGTGCTGCCCGAGAGCGGCGAGGTCGTGGTCGGAGGTGCTGCGTCGCTGTACGCGAGCGGGCTCGTCGCCGAAGGCGCGCGCTGGATTGGTGCGTCGCGGCCGACCGCGCCCTTCGATGCCGAGCTCCAGATTCGACACCACCACGCGCCCGCCAAAGCGCGGATCGAGCTCGACACGGAGGGTGGATTCATCGCGCGCTTCGCCGAGCCGCAGCGGGCGATCGCGCGAGGGCAGGCGGCGGTCGTGTACGATGGCGACACGGTGATGGGCGGCGGCTTCATTCGGGGTGTGGTGGAGTGACACGCGCGGGCACGTCGACGGCGGCGAGCGTTGCCATCGCGTGCGTTCTGTACGCGTGCTCGGTCGGGCAGGGCAGCGGCGCCGCGCATGGCGCAGTGATGATCCCCGACTGTCGGCTGAACAGTCCGGCGTACGAGCTGCGGCCGGACTTCTTCGTCGCGGACTTCGTGGAGAACCCCCGCACGACATCGGGCTTGCAGCGCCGGATCATGCAGATGCGCGTCCAGCGCGGCAGCTACAGCGAGCAGGCGAGCGACGGGATGAACATCCTCGTGCGCGACGTGGACACGCTGGCGGCCGCGCTCGGAACGCCCATCACGGTGGGCACCGATCAGCCCGTCGAGATGACGCTGTATCTCTCGCAGTCCTGCCCCGCGGGGCTGCCGCGCGGCGACTACTTCACGCTGCCGGTGTTCCTGAGCGCGCGCAGCGGCACGATCACGTTCGACTCGATCTACGCGCCCGATGTCGCGCCCGACGCGCTCGAGATCGCGGCGCACTTCACGGACGTGCGCTTCGAGGACGCCGAGAGCCCGTCGACACGCTTCGCCCACCTCGACGGTGACTTCAGGTTCTTCTATCAACGCGGGCGCCCGGCGCAGCACTTCCCGTGAACGCTCGCTCGTGACGAACATCCGAGCTCCGCGCTGGCGCGAGGGGATCGTGCGCGGGCTCGGCAGCGAGGGCGACGGCGCCGTCTTGCTCGCGGACGGCTCGATCGTGCTCGCGCGTGGCGTGCTCCCCGGCGAGCGCGTCCGCGTGGACGACATCGGAACCGGACGAACGCGTCGCGCCGCGCGCGTCGAGGTGCTCGAGCGATCGTCGGCGCGCGTGGAGGCGCCCTGCGTGTACGCGAGCTCGTGCGGCGGCTGTCCGCTGATGCACGCGAGTCACGCGCTCGCCACGGAGGTCAAGCTCGAGCGCGTCCGGCGCGCGCTCGGCTCCGTGGCGCCCGGGCTGGGGATCGAGATCGAGACGCCGGTTCAGCGCCTCGGGTATCGGCGTCGCGCGCGCCTGGCGTTCGTGCGCCGTGAAGCGGGGATCGCCATCGGGTATCGCGTCGAAGCGAGCCGGAACATCATCGACGTGGAGCGCTGTCTCGTGCTCTCGCCGGTCCTGGAGGCGCTGCTCGAGGTGATCCGCGCGCGCGTCGGGCCGCACTTGCAGGGAGCGGGCGAGCTGCGCCTCGGCGCCTCGGGCGATCGCGGGACGCTGCGGATCGGGACGCGGGATGCCCAGCCGGCGCAGCTCTACACGACCCTCGATACGCTCGCGCGCGAGGGCTCGATCGCGGGCGCCGCGCTGCTGGCCGGAGGTGCGAGTGCGGCCACCTATGGCGCGGCGTACGAAGAGACTCGTGATGCCGAAGGGCGCGCGCTGAAAGGCCCGCTCGGTGGGTTCGGGCAGGCGCACGCGGAGCACAACCGAGCGCTCGCGACCCACGCGATGGCCGATCTCGCGCCCGAGGCGGCGCGCGTCCTCGAGCTCTATGCGGGCCATGGAAACTTCACGCTCTCCTTGGCGGCGCGCGCGGCCTCGCTGGTCGCCGTGGAGCTCGAGCCCGAGGCGGCGCGATGCCTCGAGAGCAACCTGCGCGCACACGAGCTGACGGCGAAGGTCATCACGGCCGAAGCCGCGCAGGCCGTCGGAACGATGCGGCGCGGCAGCGTCGACGCGGTGCTGCTGGATCCGCCGCGTGAGGGCGCGCGCGATCTGATGGCGCCGCTGGTGGCGCTCGCGCCGAGTCGCGTCGTGTACGTGAGCTGCTGCCCGGAGTCGCTCGCGCGCGATGCCGCGATGCTGGTGGCCGGGGGCTTTCGCGTCACCAGCGCGCGGGCCCTCGACATGTTTCCGCAGACGGCCCACGTCGAGGTGGTCGCCCGCTTCGAGCGTGCGGGTGTTGCGGTGCGTGCTCCGCGGCGGTAGAGCGCGCGCGTCCGTGAAGTGTCCTTTCTGCACCACGCTCGATAACCGTGTCATCGATTCGCGCCTCTCGGCGGGCGGCGAGGTGACGCGGCGCCGTCGCGAGTGTGATGGCTGCGGTCGGCGATACACGACGTACGAGCGCGTCGAGCAGGTGATGCCCTTCGTGGTGAAGAAGGACGGCCGTCGCGAGCCCTTCGACCGCATCAAGCTCCTGGCAGGCTTGCAGCGGGCCTGTCAGAAGCGGCCGGTCTCGAGCGAGGCGCTGGAGCGGCTCGTGGACATCATCGAACGCAAGCTGGTGGAGTCGGGCGACAAGGAGACCACCTCGCGCGCCATCGGCGAGAAGGTGCTGGGCGCGCTTCGGGATCTCGATCGCGTGGCCTATGTGCGCTTCGCCAGCGTCTACCGATCGTTCGACGACGTGGAGCAGTTCATGGCGGAGCTACGCGATCTGCGTGACGCGCCGTCCGAGGCACGCGAGGAGTAGCCGTGGCGGACGCTGCCGAGCTCGATGCGCGCTTGATGGCGCTCGCGCTCGCGGAAGCCAAGCGCGGGCGCACAGCCCCGAACCCGCATGTCGGAGCGCTCGTCGCCAACGGCGATCACGTCGTCGGGATCGGTCATCACGAGCGGGCCGGGCTCGCGCATGCGGAGGTCGCAGCGCTCATCGCCGCCGGGTCACGCGCGCGCGGCGCGACGCTCTACTGCACGCTCGAGCCCTGTAACCACCACGGCCGCACGCCGCCGTGCACCGATGCGATCCTGCACGCAGGGATCACGCGCGTGGTCATCGCGGCGCGCGATCCGAAGGCACACGGCCCGGAGCGTGGCGTGGAGCGGCTGCGCGCGGCGGGAGTTCGCGTGGATGAAGGCGTGTGCGCCGCGGAAGGCGCCGAGCTGATCGCGGACTTCGCGACGCTCGCCACGCTGGGTCGCCCGTTCACCGTTCTGAAGGCGGCGGCCACGCTCGACGGGCGCATCGCGACGCGCACGGGCGACTCGAAGTGGATCACGGGCGAGCCCGCGCGCGCCGAGGGCCACGCGCTGCGCGACGCCTGCGACGCGATCATGGTGGGCGTCGGCACGGTGCTCTCGGATGATCCGCGGCTCGACGTGCGGCTCGTCTCGGGGCGCGGTCCGCTTCGGATCATCCTCGACACGCACCTACGGACGCGGCCGAGCTCGAACGTGATCACGACCGAGTCCACCAGCGCGACCTGGATCGTGCACGGCCCCGGTGCCCAGGGCGGAGACGGACTTCGACGCGACGGGGTCGAGCTGATCGAGGCTCCCCTCGGAGCGGGCGGCGTGCTCGATCTCGCCGCGGTCTTCCAAGAGCTCGGTCGGCGCGAGCTGCTGCGCGTGTTGGTGGAAGGTGGCGCGCGGGTGCACGGCGCGTTGATCGAGGCCGGGCTCGCGGATCGCGCCGTCTTGTTCCTGGCGCCGCTGGTCCTCGCCGATCGGCAGGCGCGGTCCATCGCCGAGCGCCGCGATCCGCCGGACACTGTGGCCGCGGCGACGAGGCTCGAGCGGCTCGTCCCGCGCATGGTCGGCGCCGACCTGCGGATCGACGCTCGCTTCGCGGGCGCGAAGTTCTAGGCTCTGTCGGAGGCAGTCGGAGGCCAGCGATGTTCACCGGGCTCGTCGAAACCGTGGGGACCGTGGCGCGCATCGAGCGGCGCGGCGTCGACGCCACGATCCGCATCGCGTGCACCTACGACCACTACGAGCACGGCGAGTCGATCGCGGTCGATGGATGCTGCTTGAGCGTCACTGCGAGCGGGAAGGGCTGGTTCTCCGCCGAGGCGTCGGCCGAGACGCTGCGGTTGACGGCGCTCGGGGATCGCGCGAGCGGAGACCCAGTGCACCTCGAGCGCGCGATGACGCCGGATCGACGCCTCGGTGGGCACCTCGTCACCGGTCACGTCGATGGCGTGGGCCGCGTGGTCTCGCAAGAGAAGCTCGGCGAGGCCCTCGAGGTGACGTTCGAGGTGCCTCTCGCGCTCGCGCCTTTCGTCGCGCCGAAAGGATCGATCGCGATCGACGGCGTGAGCCTCACCGTCAATCGCGCAGCGGGGACGCGCTTCGACGTGGTGCTCGTTCCGG
>JAYVCF010000482.1:0-13616 GCA_043750095.1 Deltaproteobacteria bacterium | reverse complement strand
GGTGCACAACCACCCGAGCGGCGACCCGAGCCCGAGCCCCGAGGACCTGCTCCTCACCGAGAGGCTGGTGCTCGCCTCGAAGCATCTCGGGATCCAGTTGCTCGATCACGTCGTCGTCGCCGCTGACGGTCACTTCTCGTTCCTCGACGCCGGACTCCTCGCGCTCCGAGGTGGGCGATGAACGGCGGGATCGACGGCCCATCGATCGCGAGCGCGCCCGGCGCTCGAACCGGCCGGAGCACACGTAGAGAGACAGCATCCCGTCGCGCGAACGTGTGTTCGCTCACGTCACCGAGCCGGACCGGCGGGCAGCCCGGATCTGGTGGGTAGCGTCCCTAGTGGAACACGACGACGACCTCCAGTTCTTCGGCTCGGAACCGTTCGAGCAGACCGTGTTCCAGGCGAAGCCGCCGACGGCCCTCGATGAACTTCGCGCGCGGCTCGACGCGCTCGAAGCTCGGCAGCCGATCGCACGCACGCGGACGAAGAAGGCGCCCCCTACCCATCCTCCGGCTGACGACGAGAAGACGGCCGCGGTCGTGCGAGCCGTTCACGATCGCGCCCGCGCCCTCGGCTTGAAGGTGACGCCGTGAAGGTCGGGCGAGGCAAGGCGTGGATCGAGCGTCACAAGGAGCGCGTTCGCGTCCGCGCGAAGCTCGACGGCGCGCTCAAGACGATCGCGAGCTACCCGCTCGCCGAGACGGAGAGCGCCGAGCAGTATCGAGATCTCTGGAACCGCGAGCTTGAGCGCGGAGCGATCGAGGTGAACCCGAGGGAGACGCTCGGGGGCTACGGCGAGGCGTGGATTCAGAACCGCGCCGTCAACGGCTCCGACCATCGGGCGCGGATCAAGAGCATCGCGACGGAGCGGTACACGTGGGGCGTGCACGTCGCTCCGAGCGACCTCGCGAAGATCCAGATCAAGAGCATCACGCGTCGGCACATGAAGGCGTTCGCCCTCGAACTCCGTTCCCGGCGGGCATTTTCAGCCGTCGTCAAGAAGGGCGCAAACGGCGAGAAGGAGATCAAGCGCAAGCTCAGCGACCGGACGATCTCAGCGAGCCACCAGAAGCAGGTCCTTCGCCTCGTTCGCTCGTGCCTCACCGCCGCAGTCGAGGACGGCATCATCAAGGAGAACCCGGCGGCCACCGTCGTCGTCGCGATCGGCTCACGTCCGCCGAAGGACAAGAGCGAGGACTGGCTCCGCGAGGATGAGATCGAGAAGCTCCTGTCGTGCGAGAAGCTCTCGCTACGCGATCGAACGGCGTACGCGACGGCGATCGGCGTCGGGCTCCGCCTCTCGGATATCAAATCGCTCCGCGTCGATCAGATCCAAGATCTGGAAGGAGCGACGCCGTACGTGTCGCTCACGATCGAGAAGACCGGCAAGCCGCATCGAGCCCCGATCCCCGCGTGGCTCGTGCCGTGGCTCTCACGCCACCTCAAGACGCTCGCGGAGATCGATCGCTACGTCTTCCCGAACCGTCGCCATGCGAAGTACGGCCGGTGGTTCGACTTCTCGTGGGCCGAGAAGAAATCCTCGAAGCTCGACCGCCACCCGTCGGCGCTCGCGATCGCCGGGGTGGCGAGGAAGATCGGATTCCACGATCTCCGTGCCACGTGTGCAACGTCGCTTGCGACGGGCGTCTGGGGTCGTCGATGGACCCTCTACGAGATCCAGACGATGCTCGCTCACAGCGATCAGCGCGTCACGGAGCGCTACGTGAAGAAGGCGGTCGGCTCGATCGACGAAGCGATGCGCCAGACGACGGGAGGGCCGAGCGCGCCCGAGGACGACGGGCCGGAGGCTGATCCGGACCGCGGGGGAACCCGCCAGTTCCCCCGCGAGTTCCCCGCCCCCGGATTCCGCAGTAGTCTCGACACGAACTAACGGCGTTCCTAAGCGAGAGGTCGCAGGTTCGACTCCTGCCGGGAGCGCTTCGTTTCGTCTCGTCGTGTGGCGGACCTCGCCCGCCATGGATCGGGTATCGTCATGGGTGCTTCGCGGAGGCCACCATGCTCACCTTGCGCCTCGTTCCTGTCCTGATCCTCTCGTCCGCCCTCGTCAGCTCGATGCTCGCGATCGGCTGTAGCTGCGCGACAGCGACGCACGGCACCCGTCACGACGCCGGACCTGGTGTCGATGGATCCGGTGACGGCTTGGACGCCGGGCCGCGCGACGCGAACTTCCGGGACACGCCGCTCGTGATTCCCGACGCGTACATCGTGCCGGACCCCGACGCGTTCTTCGCGAGCGACCCGCCGCCGATGACCTGTTATCCCGACGGCGGCATGGGGCCGTGGCCGGATCCGCCAGGCGGAACACCCGAGTGCCCCGACGATCGCAACCGCGAGGGCTGTCGCTGCACGAGCGTCGGCGTGTCCGCGGCGTGCTGGCCCGGGCATCGACGCAACCGCATGCGCGGCCAGTGTCACGACGGGACCACGACGTGTCTCGCGCACGACGAGTTCGGTGGCGTCTGGGGCCCGTGCACGGGCGCGGTGCTCCCGGCCGCCGGCGTGACGCGCGGTCCCGCAGCGTGCGAGTGCTTCTCCGCCGGGCGCTGGTTGATCGACAACCTGAGCCCGTGCTTCGTGAACTACGGCGCAGGCGGCGGCCCGCCGACGTACGCGGTAAGCACGTACATCGACGCGGCCGGACACGCCCAGTGCCCCACGTCGATCTCTGCCACGCCGCCGCCCGCACCTCAGCCGGGCACGAACTGGAGCACCGACTCGATCACCGTCGACTGCGCGGGCGAGTTCCACCTCTGCTACACGCTGAAGGCGGGCAACGCGATGACGCCGTTGGCGACGGACTGCGTGGTCGCCGAGACCTGCGTCGACACGTGGTACCCGACGGCGGGCGTGATGCAGACGCTGCCCCCGCTGCCCGCGTGGAACAGCACCAACCCGACGTGCGCCGGTCAGTTCGCGACGTCGGGCGGCTACGGCGAGATGAGCGTCTCGGGCTTCTCGGTCGAGTGCGACAACGTCGGCGACGCATCCGGCGCGCGCTACGTCTTCAATCGCGTCAACTACTGCCCGCTCTCGTGCAACACCAACCCCACGGGTCCCGGCTGCACGGGCTGCATGATGGGCGGCTCGGGCATGTTCTAGGTGCCGCGCGTGTCCGATCGCTCGGTCGCACTCGGCGCGAGCTGCCTGCTCCTCGCGCTCGCGTGCGGGGGCTGTAGCGCCGACACCTCGCGCTCGCGTGCCGCCACGCCCAACGGTTCGGTCGCCGTCGTGCGACCTGGGACGGGCGACGAGCTGGACGACGCGGGCACGAGGGGTGACGCCGCCCCGCCGATCGACGCCGCTGGACCACCCTCGGTGCACATCGCAGCGCCGACCGCCGGCGCCTCGTTTCACCGAAACACGGTGGAGGCCTCGGAATGGGTCGCGCGCGTCGCGTTCCAGGTGGTGTCCGGAGGAGTGACGAGCGTCGAGCTCGTCGCGGCGGGCACATCGCTGGGCAACGTCGACGCGAGCGGCGCGCTCGCCTACTCGTTCCACGGTGACGGGACCCTCGCGATCGACGCGATCGGCCGTGACGCGGCGGGGATCGAGCTCGCGCGCGACTCCGTCTCGATCACGATCGCGCCTCCGGTGGACACCGGCTGTCACGCGATCCTCGACGCGCTCGGTCTCGACTGGGCCGTTGCGCCCGCCACGCGCGGCATCGCCGACCCGGTGCACGTCCAGCCCCTGATCGGCGGCGTGAGCTACCGATACGAGACGAGCGCCACGGCCACGACGCTGCTGATGGACTGCGAGCTCGCGCCGCGGCTCGCGCAGCTCTCTGCGCTCGTGTCGAGCTACGGCGTGGTCGAGATCGAGCACATCGGCATCTACAACTACCGCTGCATCGGCGGCGGCAACCCCGACTCGGGCACCTGCACGCCGAGCCAGCACGCGTACGCGCGCGCGATCGACCTGCACGCGTTCCACCTCGCGGACGGCAGCGGCTACAACGTCACGAGCGACTTCGTGATCACGACGCGACACGACTCTTGCCCGATCGCGTCCTCGTCCGAGCCCGACCGTGTGCTGAAGGCGATCGCGTGCTCCTTGGTGGCGGACCGGATCTTCCAGATCGTGCTGACGCCCAACTACAACTCCGATCACCGCGATCACTTCCACTGCGACATGAGCGCGGGCGCGATGTACCTCGGCACGGGCGCGTGGGGCGTGGACCCCGTCATCGAGAACCTGGACTGAACCGACTTTTGGATCTTTGTCGGTCCGTCTCGATACGATCCGTTCGTGACGATCAAGTCGGAGGGCCGCGCGCGTCCTCTCAAGCCTCTCGTGCGCGTCCGGCCAGGCGCGCTCCTCCGCGAGCGTTCCGGCTGGGCCCTCGGCGCACGCGCCGTGGACGAGCTCTATCGCGTGGCCGAAGTGCTCACCGAGGGGCGCTGCGAAGACGACACGTTCTTCGGGACGACGCTGATCACCATCGAGCTGGCGCGGGCGCTCGATGGACTCGGCGTCGACGCCGATCCGGCCGTGCTCGCGCGGGTTCGCGACGCGATCGGCGGCTCGGTCCGCGTTCGGCTGCGCGCGATGCGGCTGGCCGAAGACGATGTCGCGCGTCGATTTCCAGACTGCACCATCGGCACGGCGCGGACGGAGACACGCTTTCGCTTCGAGGACACGCGGCTCTACGTCGACGTAGACCTCGAGGCCTCCATCGGTAGAAACAGAGCGGTGGGGAGCTGATGGCGGCCGAAGGCAAGGTCATCCACGTCGAGTTCGGTCCGGGCGGCGGTCGTCGCGTGGCTCCGCCGGCGCCCGAGCGCGTCGCGGAGACGATCGAGGCCCGGACGCGCAGGCGCGATCCCACGGGTGATCTCTACGGACGGCCCGAGGTCTCGAGGCTCTTCGGCATCCCCGAGAGCCGACTGCGCTACTGGGAGCGAAGCGGATTCCTTCCGCCCACCGGCGAGTCGGGCGCGCGCAAGCTCTACACGTTCCAAGATCTGATCGGCCTTCGCGCCGCGAAGAGTCTGCTCGAGCGCGGCGTCACGATCCGCAAGGTGCGCAAGGCCGTCGAAGCGCTCCGGCGTGCACTGCCCAACGTGGTGCGACCGCTCGCCGAGCTGCGCATCGTCGCCGATGGTCAGAACATCGTCGTCCAGGGCGAGCGCGCGCGCTGGGAGCCGCAGACCGGGCAGCTCTTGCTCGACTTCGACGTGAGCGCGCTGCGCGAAGAGGTCGTCCGCGTCCTCCGGCCTGCGACGCTGGACCCCGAGCGGCGACGCGGCGCGTACGAGGCCTACCTCGAGGGATGTCGCTTCGACGAGGACGCCGTCACCATGGATCGCGCCGAGGCGGCGTATCGACGCGCCATCGCGCTCGACGCGTCTCTGGCGCACGCGCTCACCAACCTCGGGAACCTCCGCTTCCGCCGCGGAGATGCGAGCGAAGCCGAGGCGCTCTACAAGCGCGCGCTCGCGATCGACGCGGCGCAGCCCGAGGCTTGGTACAACCTCGGGTTCCTCGCGTACGAGCGGGCCGACGCGCAAGAGGCCGCGCACTACTTCGATCGTGCGATCGCCAGCGACGCGAGCTTCGCCGACGCGCACTTCAACCTCGCGATGGCCCTCGAAGAGCTGGGCCGCGGGCGCGAGGCGCGAAAGCACTGGGAGGTCTATCTCGCGCTCGATCCCAGCGGCCGCTGGGCCGACATCGCACGCAAGCACCTCGGCTGACGCGGCGTGCGCGCGAATCAGAAGCGGCGAATCAGAAGCGGACGTCTGCGCTGAGCCCCTGCGTGCTCGCGCTGATCATCGGCCGCACGTGCACCGCGTAGCCCGGCACGGGCTCGAGCTGGATCGAGTCCTCGCCGAGCGCGCCGAAGATCAACATGACGAGGCCACCGGCCTGCAACAGGCCCTCGACCGCGAGCCACGCGTACATCCCGCCGTCGGCGTTGTCCCATAGGTAGCCCATCTGGACCCAGGGGCCGATGAGCGGTGCCCAGCCCCAGTTGAAGAAGGCGCTCGAGGCGCCGCTGCTCGTCCACCCGCACCCGGACGGCACGAAACACGCGAACGCGCCGCCCACGGTGACGACGATCCCCGAGACCCAGCTCACGACCCATCCACCCGCAAGCAGGCCGATGCCGCCACCGAGCAGCCCGCCGATGACGCGGTGTCGCTGCACCTCCATCATGCAGACGGGACGGCCCCATCGATCCATCTCCACGGATGCCCCGGCCGGGCACTGCGGCTGAGCCGCCATCGGGGGCGTGATGTAGTCCGACTGCGGCACGACGTAGACCTGCCCCTGCGGCGGAGCGGCCGAGGTAGTCGGCGTGGCCTCCTGGATGATGATCTGCCCCTGCACCGTCGTCTGCGCGGACGCGAGCGATGGCAGGACCCACGACGAGAGCGCGACCAGGACGAGAGCCGAACGCGTTCGTGACACGATTACCCCCTCGAGCACGGCGCCGTCCGCCGGCGTCGCCGGGATGTTACCGCGTTCTGCGGCGCATCGGGTGCTAGCGTGAGCGCGGTGCAGAGCCCGGCCGACTGGATTCGTGGCGCGATCGGAGAGTATCTGCTCTCCGAGAGCGAGGGCCTGCGCGCGCGAGCGACGGGCCGCGAGATCCCCGAGGCCCAGCGACGAAGCAGCCGAGCGCGAGCGGCCCTCGGCACGGGAGAAGCGCGCGAGCGACTCGAGGAGGCGGTCTCGACGCGTGCGATCGATGCGGCGTCGCACGGCGCGTTGCTCGAGCACCTCGCGAACGCAGCGGAGGCCGAGGTCTTCGAGCGCCGCGGGCTCACGCTCGAGCTGCTCGGAGAGAGCCGCGTCGTCGTCGAGGACCGGGAGCGCTCGGCGATCGAGCTCGCGGGCGACGCGCGCAGCGAGTCCATCGACCAGGCACGGCCGGCGATCACGGCGCTGACGAACTGCGCGGTGGACGGGAGAAACGCGCGCCTCGAGGGCTTCGCCGACGCCGCGGAACATCGAGCTCGGATCCGTTCCCGCGGTCCCGCCGCCCCCGACGCGACGCCTGGCGATCTGCGCGCATGGTGTGATGGCTTTCTCGACGCAAGCGACGACGCCACCCAGGACCTCGTCGCGCGCGTTCACCACGCCAGCCAGACACCGAACGTCTCGCTCGCCGCGCGGATTCGTGCGCTCTCCGTCCCCACCCTCGATGCGATCGCGGCACCGCGCGGACGCGCTCGCCGATTCGGTGCCGTGCTCGACGCCATCGGGATGGGCCGCGAGCTCGCGCAGCGGGTGGAGATCCAGCCGGGCGGATTCCTCCGCGTAGAACCCTCGCTGGCGTTGCTTCGCGGACGATCGATCGTGTTGTCGAGCGCGCTCGAGGTCGGTCTCACCAGCGAGCGGGCGCTGCTCGGAGGCGTGAGCGCGGCGCTGGTGCACGCGCTCGGCTCGCCCGCATTGCCGATCGAGCACGCGCGCCCCGCCGTCGGCAGCGCGGCGATGGCGTTCGGCGCGCTCTTCGAGGGGTTCTTCGCGGACGCGCGCTTCGTCGCTCGGTACTTCGAGGCCAGCCCACGCGAGACGATGTGGCTGCGCACCGTGAGCGCGGCGGCTCTGGTGCTCGCTGCGCGACACGCGTGCGTGGCCGTTCTGCTCGACGCGGCGCCGCGATCCCCCGAGGGACAGCGTGAGCTCGCCGCGCGCGCCTTGGTCCTCGATCCCGCGATGGTCCCGATCGAGCTCGCGGCACCCTCTCGCATCGTTCCTCGCGTCGCCGTGGTCGTGGCGCGCGCGCGTCTCGCGGCGCTGACGTGGGCGCCCGCGCTCCGTGAGCGCTACGACGCGGACCATTTTCGCAACCCACGGTTCTCCGACTTCTTGCGGGGAGCGGCGGCGCGCGGGGGCACGCTCTCGGCCGAGGAGCTGAGCGAGGAGATCGGCGCCAGCCCGGATCTCGCTGCCGCACGCGTGGTCGAGCTCGCCGAGAGCGCGAGCGGTTGATCCCGAGGCCGCCCGTCTCCACACTTCGCGCGTGACCCTCGCTTCCTCGTCCGCTCTCGCCACCGAGCTCCTCGCCCGCCGCAAGGCGTTCCTCGCGCGCATCGGGCCCGGCAGCGTCGCCGTCGTCGCGTCGGCGCCCGTTCACGTTCGCAACAACGACGTCGAGCATCCGTACCGGCAGGACAGCGACTTCTTCTACCTGACCGGGCTCGACGAGCCGGACAGCCTCGCGGTCTTCTCGAACGTCCACGGCCAGCACCGCTTCGTGCTCTTCGTTCGTCCGCGCGATCCCGAGCGCGAGACCTGGGACGGTCCGCGCGTCGGCGTCGAGGCCGCGCCGGCTCGCCTCGGGTGCGACGCCGCTTTTCCGAACAACGAGCGGAACGAGAAGCTGCCCGGGTACCTCGAGAACGCGAGCACGCTGCACTACGCGCTCGGACGCGACCCGATGACGGACACGCAGGTCCTTCGCGCGCGGGATCTCGTGCGCCGGCGTGCGCGACTGGGCGTCCTGTATCCCGCCGCGCTCGTGGACCTCTCGGCGACCGTGCATGCGATGCGCCTGTTCAAGTCGCCGCACGAGATCGCCACCATGCGCCGCGCCGCGGAGATCACCCGCGAGGCACACGCCGTCGCGATGCGGGTCGCGCGCCCCGGTGCCTACGAGTACGAGGTCGAGGCGGAGATGATCCGCTCGTTCCGGCGTCACGGCGCCGAGCGGCCCGCCTACGAGTCCATCGTCGGCTCGGGCCCGAACGCGACCATCCTGCACTATCGAAAGAACGATCGGCGGCTCGAAGAGGGTGACCTGCTCCTGATCGATGCCGGCGCGGAGCTCGACTACTACGCGAGCGACGTGACGCGCACCTTCCCCGTGAGCGGCCGCTTCACGCCTCCGCAGCGCCGGATCTACGACGCGGTGCTGCGCGCGCAGGAGCTGACCATCGCCGCGACGCGCCCGGGCGCGACCCTCGAGAGCTTGCATCGGATCACGCTGCACTCGATCACCGAGAGCCTGATCGCGCTCGGCCTCGTCGAGGGACCGCTGGCGGTGGCGCTCGAGAAGGAGCTCTTCAAGCCCTTCTACATGCACCGCACCTCGCACTGGCTCGGCATGGACGTGCACGACGTCGGCAGCTACTTCATGGAGGGCGAGCCCAAGCCGACGCCCCGCGTGCTCGAGCCAGGGCAAGTGCTCACGATCGAGCCCGGCATCTACGTGGGGAGCACGACGAAGGCACCCGACGAGTACCGCGGCATCGGCGTGCGCATCGAGGACGACGTGCTGGTGACCGCTGATGGGCCCGACGTGATCACGCGGGGGATTCCCAAGAGCGCCGACGAGATCGAGGCCCTGCTCGCGGCACGCTGAGCGCTCTCGCTCTCGCTCTCGCTCTCGCTCTCGAACTCGCTCTCGCTCTCGCTCTCGCTCTCGCTCTCGCTCTCGCTCTCGCTCTCGCTCTCGCTCTCGCTCTCGGCATCGCCGATTCGCGTCGGGGAGCCCGGGCGAGCATCCAACGGGCTACGGCTGCGCGGCGCTGGCCGCGAGGATACCGCTCGCGGCGTAGATCCGGACCTGCGCGTCGGGATCGGAGAGCGCGCGCAGGGCTCGCGCTGGCATGTGAGCGTCGGCGCCGAGCGCGCGCGCGGCCACCCGCCGCAGCGAGACGTCTCGCGCATGCGTCGCTTGCTCGACCCGATCCACGGCGCTCGTGTCGCCATGTGCCGCGAGCAGGATCGTCGCTTCGAGGGAGATCGGCGTCAGCTCGCCTGCCGCCATCGCCACGATCGCGGCGAGCGCGTCGCGCTCCCCGTTCGGAAAGGGCAGGAGCGAGCGCGCCAGAGCGAGGCGAACGCTCGGGTCGGTCTCGCGGCCCAGCGCCTCCGTCAGCGCGGCGCGTACCTGGGCAGGGGCCCACACCCTCGAGAGCGCGGCGGCGGCCTGCGTGCGCAACGAGACGTCGTCGGCCCTCAGCGCGGCCGTCAGGTACGCGAGGGCGGCGCTCGCGTCATCGTCGCTCGGATGCACGTGGTCCGCCGATGTTCCCAGCAGGCGTACGACCTCGATGCCCGGGGCGCTCGGCGCAGCGGCGAGGATCGCCGCGAACGCGGGGCGCGCGCTCCCACGATCGGCGCGCAGTAGCCCCGCGATCGCGGCCGTCCGCACGCTGACGATGGGATCCAAGAGCCGCTCGCGGAGGAGTTCGATCGCCGACGCCCCGAACGCGCCGAGCGCGCGCAGCGCCTCAGCGCGAACCGATGGATCGGGATCGCTGCGCGTGCGCTCCTCGAGCGCCTCACGTGCGAGGCTGTCCGGCGCGAGCTCGCCCAGGCGAGCGACTGCGGCCGCGCGCACCCGGGTCGACGAGTCCGTGGCGAGCGCGAGCAGCCGATCGTGATCGAGCTCGACGCGCAGCCCCAGCACGGCGGCCGCTCGCGTCTCCGGGTCGTCCGCGCCGATCCTCTCGCGTAGCGATCGCTCGGCCGCCTCGTTGCCGGCCTCCGCGAGGACGACGAGCGCGCGCAGCGAGCCGCCCTCGGCCACCCGCTCGAGCACGGGGTGGCCCGCCGTTCCCGCGAGCTCGAGCTCGTGCAGCGCGAGCTGCCGGCGCTCGGCGTCGTCGCCCTGCGCCTCGTCCTCGAGCAGGATCTCGGCGATGCGCGTGAGCAGCGCGGCATCGTCCCCGTCCGTGCCGCGGGCGCGCTCGTACGCGCCGAGCGCGGCGGACACGTCACGGCGCTCGATCGCTTCCGAGACGGCGAGATGACGAAGCGGCCGCTCGGGCGCACCGCACGTAGCGCCGCACAGAAGAAACCACGGCACCACGAGCCAGCGAGCACGCACCAGACCGACCCTCGACCAAGTGCGCCTGCTGCGCAAGATCGAAGCCATCGTGAGACCGAGCGCCGCGAGCTTGCCGCACCCGGCCGTGGAGAACACACGCCACGTCGCTCTCGCTCTCGCTCTCGCTCTCGCTCTCGCTCTCGCTCTCGCGCTCGCTCTCGCTCTCGCTCTCGCTCCCGGGCTTTCAGGCGTTCACAGCGACTCGAGCAGCCGCCAGGGCGGGTTCCGACGGTTCTCACCCGCGAAGAAGAGGCAGATCACCTGCCCGTCCGGATCCTTCAGACGCGCCTCGCGCCAAGCCCAGGGCTCGTCGCGCGGTTCGGTCACCTCGTAGCCCGCGGAGCGGAGGAATTTGACGCGCGCGTCGAGGTCGTCGCACTCGAAGTAGAGCACGACGGTCGAGGGTGCGATGGGGACGTCGCCGCGCTCGACCGAGAACGTGGTGTCGCCATCGGGGCAGACGAAGCGCGCGTAGCGATCCGTCGAGCGCACGATGAGGCGCAGGCCGAGGCCCTGGTAGAAGACGATCGAGCGCGCGATGTCGGAGACGGTGAGCGTGACTTGGTTCAGGCGCATCACTCGATGGTAGATCAGTCGTCGGTGGCGTCCACAGCGACCAGGGCAGCGCGCGTTGGCGCAGCGCCCAACGTCCGTAGGCGATTCGCCCACGTGCGAGCGCGCCGCCGCTGCGTGCGAGGCCTGCTAGGCTTACCCTCGTCTTACCGGAGTTCCGATGACCGCGCGTCAGATCCGAATGTCGAGCAAGGGCCAGATCGTCGTGCCTCGCGATGTCCGCGAGAAGCGTGGCTGGCGTGACGGAACGGTGCTCGAGGTCGTCGACACTCCGCGCGGCGTGGTGATTCGCGGTGCGCTTGCGCCAGCGGAGCTCTCGATCGACGCACTCGTCGGGTGCATCCCCTATCGCGGGCCCAGGCACACGGTCGCCGAGATGGAGCGCGCGGTCCTCGCAGCGGCGCGCCGCCGCGGACGGCGATGATCGCGATCGACACGAACGTGCTGGTGCGGCTCTTGGTGGCCGACGACCCCGCGCAGACGCGGCGTGCCCGGGCGCTCGCGGGCTCCGAGCGAATCCACGTGTCGGTCACCGTGCTGCTCGAGACCGAGTGGGTGCTGCGTGCGCTCTATCGGATTCCTGCGGCCGACATCGACACCGGCTTTCGCACGCTCGTCGCTACCGCCGATGTCGAGGATCGCGGCAGCGTCGAGAGGGCGCTCGACCTGGCCGCGCAAGGGCTCGACTTTGCCGACGCCCTCCACTTGTGCCGCGCCGGTCACGCGACCTCGTTCGCCACCTTCGACACGAAGCTGGCGAAGCGCGCGAAAAAGCTGGGTGTGCTCCCGCCGGTGCGCCAGCTCTGATCCTGGGTGTCGACGACGTCGACGAGTGGTGGACCGCCGGGACCCGCGCCGCGCGCGACCTCCGGCCTTGATCTGCCTCTCGCGCCCTTCTACCAGCGGCTCTGAATCCGCTGCATGAAGTCGTACGGATAGCCGAGGTCCGGCGCGCTCGCGTCGTCGAGCGTCTTCATCTGGGCCGCCGTGAGCTTCGTGCTCGCCGCGCCGAGGTTGTCCTTCAGCTGATCGAGCGTGCGCGCCCCGAAGATGACCGACGTGACGCTGGGCTTGGCGAGCAGCCAGGCGAGCGAGACCTGCGAGACGGTGGCGCCTGTCTCTTTGGCGACGGCCTCGGCCGCGGCGAGCGCCTTCCAGTTTCGCTCGGTGTCGAAGCGCGCGTAGTTCTGCTGCCACTTGTCCGAGCCGAGCCGTGAGCCGCTCGGGGCCTTCTCGTTGCGCTTGTACTTGCCCGACAAGAAGCCCGCGGCGAGCGGCGACCACGGAAGGATGCCGAGCCCGAAGCGCTGCGTGAGCGGCACGTGCTCGCGCTCGATCTCGCGCGCCACGAGCGAGTACTGCGCCTGGAGCGACACGAAGCGCTCGGTCCGCATTCGCTCGCTCGCCCAGAGGCTCTCGACGAGCCGGTAGGCCGCGTAGTTGGAGCACCCGAGGTAGAGCACCTTGCCGGCGCGCACCAGGTCGTCGAGCGCGCGAACCGTCTCCTCTTCCGGCGTGTCGATGTTCTGCATGTGGATCTGATAGAGGTCGATGCGATCCGTCGCGAGCCGCTTCAGCGAGGCCTCGACGGTGCGCACGATCCGATGACGCGATGCGCCCGTGCCGTTCGCACCCGGGGACATGCGAAAGCGAAACTTGGTGGCGAGCACCGTCGCGTCGCGCACCTTGCGCTCGGCCATCCAGCGACCGACCACGCGCTCGCTGAGCCCGTCCTGACCGTACACGTCGGCCGTGTCGATGAAGTTCACGCCCGCCTCGCGTGCCGCGTCCATGATCTCGAACGAGGTGGCCTCCGTCGCGCCGACCCCGTGCATGAACGACTTCTCGTCCGCTTCGCCGAACGTCATCGCTCCGAGACAGAGCGAAGACACCTCGAGCCCACTCTTGCCCAGACGTCGGTATTCCATCGATCCCTCCATTCGCGCTGCCGTTCTCGGTGCTCGCGTCGCTCGCGTCAAGGCCAGCGTCCGCTAGGCTGTGAGGGTGCCTCGATCCTTCGGCCCGCTCGCCCTCGTATTTCTAGGGGGAATCCCTGCGTGTGCAGGGAGCACGCCGGTCCTCGAAGATTCGCTCGGGACGCGCGCGACGTGGACCTGCCAGGCACACGACTGCCAGGTCACCGGCGTCTCCACGGATCCTCCCGACTGTGAGGGCGCCGACGTGTTCGTCGTGGGCGCGGGCGCCATCGCGGTGCTCTGCGCGGCATCGGTCG
>JAYVCF010000481.1:0-4498 GCA_043750095.1 Deltaproteobacteria bacterium | reverse complement strand
GCCGGCGCGCGCGATCGGCTCAAGGACACGCCGACCAAGATCATCACCATCAACGACATCGAGAAGGTGGTCGCCTCGATCGCGCGCGTGCCCGAGAAGACCGTGAGCGCCGCCGAGCAAGGGCGCCTCAAGGATCTCGACGGCGAGCTGCGCAAGGTGATCTTCGGCCAGGACGAGGCCATCGGAAAGATCGTGAGCGCCATCAAGCTCTCGCGCGCCGGACTCCGAGCGAGCGACAAGCCGGTCGGCAACTTCCTCTTCAGCGGACCGACGGGTGTCGGCAAGACCGAGCTCGCGCGTCAGCTCGCCAAGGTGCTCGGCATCGATCTCGTTCGCTTCGACATGAGCGAGTACCAGGAGCGGCACACCGTCTCGCGTCTCATCGGCGCGCCGCCCGGCTACGTGGGCTTCGATCAGGGAGGCCTCCTCACCGACGCGGTCCGCAAGCAGCCGCACTGCGTGGTGCTCCTCGACGAGATCGAGAAGGCACACCCCGACCTCTTCAACGTGCTGCTCCAGGTGATGGATCACGCCACGCTCACCGACAACAACGGACGCAAGGCGGACTTCCGCAACGTCGTGATCGTGATGACGACCAACGCGGGCGCGCGCGAGATGGCCACGCGCTCGGTCGGCTTCTCCCAGGCAGGCATGCTCGGCGACGAGACGGACCCGACCAAGGCCAAGACCGCGCTCGAGAAGCTCTTCTCGCCCGAGTTCCGCAACCGCCTCGACGCCGTCGTCGTGTTCGGTGGCCTCGATCGCGCCACCATCCTCAAGGTCGTGGACAAGGAGGTCGCGCTGCTCGCGCTGCAGCTCTCCGAGCGCAACGTGTCGGTGGAGATCACCGCGGCCGCGCGCGAGTGGCTCGGCGACACGGGCTACGACCCGAAGTTCGGCGCGCGGCCCATGGCGCGAACGATCGAGACGCACCTGAAGAAGCCCATCGCCGACGCGATCCTCTTCGGCCCGCTCACCAAGGGCGGAACCGTCCGCTTCGACGTGGGCGAGGTCGACGGAAAGAAGGCGCTCGTGCCCGACTACGTCAACGTCGTCGCGACGGGCAGCGCGTGAGCGCGCCATTGAGCGATCGGTTATTCTGAGCCGATGCTGCGCGTGCGCGGGCGAATGCAGGGCGGTCGACTCGTGATCGACGAGCGGCTCGATCTGCCGGAGGGCGCCGAGGTCGATGTCCTCGTCGCCGACGGGGACGAGGACTGGCCGCCAGAGCTGGACGACGTTCTCGCGGCGCGCATGGCCGAGGCCGCGCGCGGTGAAGTTCACTCCGCGGAGGATGTGCTCACGCGCCTACGCGGCCGCTGATGGAGGTCGTCTTCGTCACCAGCGCGCGCCGCGATCTCGACGAGGTGGCCGCTTGGTGGGAAGCGAATCGCACGGACGCTCCGGGGCTGGTCACCGCGGACCTGCGTGTCGCCATCACACGCCTCGAGCGCGAAGCCCTCACCCTGCCCGTGTTTCGACGGGTCGACGGCCAACCGATCCGCAGACTTCATCTGCCCCGAACGCATCGGCACATCTACTTCCAAGTCGACGTCGACCGAGTGCTCGTTCTCGCTGTCTGGGGGAGCGTGCGCGGGATCCTTCCCCGTCTACGCGCGCGACTCGCGGAGCCCGCATGATCGATCGCGCGCGAGACAGCGCCGACCGCTCAGCATCGAATCGCGCGCAGTCACCAGAACGATGTTCGGAACGGCGGCCCATGGATGCGCTCAGTCCATCGCTCCTGGATCGGCCGGCGTGGTCGTCGCGGTGTCCGGCGCATCGACCTCGGTCACGTCGGGGATCACCACGGCCTCGAGCCCGCTTCGCATCGCGGCGAGCTCGGTGCGATAGCGGCCCATCTGCCCGGCGGGAAGCATGCGGCCGATGCCGTTGAGCTGCGTCGCCGGATCGACGAACACGCCGTGGTGCTTGAGGCCGAAGTGAAGGTGCGGCCCCGTGGAGCGGCCGGTCGAGCCGACGTAGCCGATCACGTCGTGCTGACGAACCACCTGACCGCGATGCAGCCCCGTCGCGAAGCGCGAGAGATGGCAGTACGCGCTCTCGAAGCCGCCCTCGTGCGTGATGGTGACGAGGTTGCCGTTGGGACCGCGCGGGCCGACGAACGACACCTCGCCGTCCGCCGCGGCCCAGACCGTCGTGCCCGTGCCCGCGGCGAAGTCGATCCCGTTGTGCGGCATCACGCGATGCAGCACCGGATGCATGCGGTGCATGTCGAAGGGCGAGCTGATGTGATCGTAGTGCAGAGGCGTCCGCAGCCAGCCGCCGTGCATCTGGCGCCCGGTCGCGTCGTAGAAGTCACCGCGGCTCGTCTCGCCGGCCGCCGCGCGCGGCTCGAACCAGAACGCGCTGAGCACGCCGCGTCGCTGGCTGCGGTACTCGATGGCGCGCACCTGTCCGTAGCGGAGGAACGTGCCCTCGATGCTGTGTTGATCGACGAGCACGCGGAACGCGTCGCCGCTGCGTGTCTCCGTGTTGAAGTCGATGCGGCCCTCGAACACGTCGACGAAGGTTCCGACGAGCGTGCGACCGAGCCCTGCCCCATCCAACGCGGCACCGAGCGAGGTCGTGACCGTGCCGCCGCGCGCGAGCTGGACGGTGTCGACGGGCACCTCGACCTGATGGCCCTCGAAGATCTCTCCCTGCGTGCGGACCGCCTGGTAAATCTGGGTGATCGACGCGTGGTACTCGAAGCGCACCAGCACGCCCGCCGTGTCGCGCACGAGGATCATCTCGTCGTCGGGACGGCAGCGGCGGAAGTCCATCACGCTGCCGAGCGCGGCGATCACTGCATCCGCCTCGGGCCCCGTCATGCCGGTGCTCGTGAGCGCGGGGCGGAATCCCGCAGCCGTTCCGAACGCGTGGACGGAGCGAACCTCGTCGGTCGTCGTCTCCACGCGGCTCGGCTCGGCGATGAGCACGAACGCATCGACGGGCGGCGGCCCCGCATCGACGGGCGCGACGTAGCCGATCGAGAGCGGAACCGCGGCTGCGCTCGGCGCTCGCAGGGTCTCGTCGGTCTCCGAGGCCGCACAGCGCGGCATGATGGCCACGGCTCCCAGGGTCAGCGCCGAGACGGTCCCGGCGACCACGCCGAGGAGCAGCCTGTTCTTCCGCGTCCGCGCGACGTCATCGCGAAAGATCGGGATGTTCACGGAGGGCAGCGGGCGGTGGCTCGGAAGCCCCGCCGGAGTGTCGTCGGCTGCCATTTCCGTTCCCGTCGGGCTGCCGTCCTAACAGCGGGGCACCCCCCACGCAACGCGCGGTCCGAGCACGCTCACGGCTCGATCGTGTCGTCGTCCACGTCCTCGTCCACGTGCTCCGCGAGCTGCTTCAGGTAGGGCTCGACCTTCGCGCCCGCGCTCGCCGCCTCCGACACGAGCAGCTTCAAGGCCGCGATCGGCCGCGGCAGCACGAGGAGCTGAAAGCGGGCCTTGCCAGCCTCCGTGATCAGCGCGAGCCGAAACGCTCCCGTCGCCCGCGTCACGCCGCGAACCGCGCTCCACGGGATCACGCGGCCGCCGATCGAGGCACCCTTGGCATCGATCGCGAGCGACGTCGCCGACACGTAGTCGATCCACCCGAGCCAGGCGAAGAACGCCAGCACGGCCAGCGTGGCTGCGAGGAGCGGCATCGCGAAGCTTCCCAGCACATCCTGTCCGATGTCGCCACGCGTGAGCGTGATGCCGACGCCGAGCCCCACGATCCCCACCGAGGAGATGAGGAGCGCCCGCGCGTGATAGAGCAGCCGAACCGTCTCGTTCGCACGTCCCGCCACCGATCGCTCCCCTTCTTCCCCGACGAGCTTCCCGGAAGAGAGCCTACGCGTCGAAGAGGCCGAGCGCCCAGCGCAGCGTGTTGCGATCGATGTTGTGCCCGCTGTGCACGATGACGACCTTCTGGCCGCGAAGCTCTTTCTGCATCTTGTACGCGGCCGCATACGACGCCGCGGCTGCGCCCTCGGCCACGTTGTGCGTCCCCTCGAGCGCGAGCTTCACGGCTTCCTGCATCTCGGTCTCCGACACGCGAACGATCCCGTCGAGCTTGTGCGTGGTCAGCACCTCGAACGGGAGCTCGAACGCGTAGCGCGTGGCGAGCCCGTCGGCGAAGGTGTCCGCGCGCTCCACCGTCTCGAGCTTGCCGCTCTCGAGCGAGCGCGCGAGCGCATCGGCGCGCTCCGCTTGGACACCGTAGATCTTCATCTCCGGCCGCATCGTCCGCAGCGCGAGCACGGTGCCCGAGATCAAGCTGCCTCCGCCGATGGGTACGAAGATGGCGTCGGCGTCGGGGAGGTCTTCGGCGATCTCCATCGCGTAGGTGCCGACACCCGCGATCAACAAAGGTTCGTTCGCAGGATGCACGTAGCGGAGGGACTCGTTCTTCGCGCGCGCCTCGGCCTCGATGCGGGCGTCGTCGAAGTCGCGCCCGAACTCGACGACCTCGGCCCCCAGCGTCTGCATGATCGCGTTCTTCTCGG
>JAYVCF010000480.1:0-10404 GCA_043750095.1 Deltaproteobacteria bacterium | reverse complement strand
TGAGCACGGTGCTCGGCGTGCCCGCGACGCGGTCGACGATGGCGTAGACCTCGACCATCGCGGGGTCGTTGCCGATGAGGCGGAATCGGCCCTTGGTCTCGGGCGATCCAGGAGACAGCGTCTCGGGCGCGACCTCGCGGCTGCCGAGCTCGCTGGTGCGCGCGGCCTTGTCGACCACGGCGCGGAACTCGGCGCGATCGAAGGGCTTGGTGACGTAGTCGAACGCACCCGCCTTCAGCGCCTCGACCGCCGTGTCGATGGTGCCGTGCGCGGTGATGAGGATCACGGGAAGGCCCGGCTCGTCCTTCGCGAGGCGCTTGAGCAGCGAGAGGCCGTCGATCTTCGGCATCTTCAGATCGGAGATGACGACGTCGACGTGGTTCTCCGCGATCATCTTGAGCGCCTGCTCGCCGTCTTCGGCGAGGAGCACCTCGTAGCCGTCACGCTGGAGCTGCGCGCCGAGCACGCGGCGCAGGTTGGCTTCGTCGTCTGCGATGAGGATCTGTTTGGCCATCAGGCTGCGTCCACGTTGGCATCGTTCGCGGCGGCGTCCACGTCCGCATCGCCGGTCGAAGCGTCGACGTCGGCATCGGGGATCGCGGCGTCGCCCACGCCGGCGTCGCGGCTCGGCCCCGCGTCCAGCGCGGCATCCGTCGCCGGCGACGCATCGAGCGGCGACCGACCGGCATCCACGTCTGGCACCGCGGTGGGCCCGATCACGCATCCGTGGGTCACACCGCTCATGCCCGCGAAGTCCTCGGGACGGTCGCCGTGGATCCCCGAGCAGAAGAACAGAGCGACGTGGGAAGCGCCCGGCGCACCGGCGACGATCTCGAAGCGGTCGACGCCGGGCACGGTCGAGACGGAGGCGCCGAGGTGCGCGCCCGTGCCGACGCTGGCGTACGAGAGGATGGCGTGGTCGGTCGCACCGAGGGCGGCGAAGCTGGTTCCGCCCGCGAGGACCACGACGACGCCGGCGCCCGCCGCGCGCACGCCGGAGAGAGGCGCGCCGATGATCAGGTCGTCGTGGTGATCGCCGTTCACGTCGCCCGCGGCGAGCGAGGCGCCGAAGCCCGTGTAGGTGTCGTTGGTCGTGGCCGCGCACGCGAAGCCCGCGCCCGGATCGGCCAGGCAGTCGATGCGCCGCGCCGGAGCGAGCGGCGTGGACGGTGGATCCTCGCAGCCGCGCGCGTGGCCGCTCACGAGGTCGCTCCCCGAGTAGAGCGCGATGGGTTGGTCCACGTGCTGCGTCGCCGCGATCTCGTTCGTCCACGCGCCGGCTCCGACCACCAGATCGGGCGTGCCATCCATGTCGAAGTTGCCGAACGCGAGGGCCGATCCGTACTGCGTGCCCTGCCCGCGCAAGCAAGCACGAACCACCGTGGTGCCGGAGGCGTCGAGCGTGATCACGACCACGAGCGGATCGTTCGGCCGACCCTGCCCTCCGGTCGCGAGCAAGATCGTTCCGTCCGCGAGCGCGACGCTGGCCAGCGTGCGACCGAGGCCGGCGCTGACGGGCGTGCCCGGAAGGTCCACGCGGACGAACCCGTTGAGCGGGTAGTCGTCGAGTCGATAGAGCGAGCCGGTGCCGCTCGAGTCGCCGGGTGCGCCGAAGATCGCCGCGCCGAGCGGATGCTCCGCTGGCAGTGAGGTGGCCGACGCTCCGAACTCGACGCGCTCGACCGGCACGTTGATCGGCTGGATCTGCGTGGAGCTCGCCTCGCAGCGAACCTGAACCTGCTCGCGATGGTCACCCGTGCGCGAGTCGACGATCGCATTGCCCGAGGGCACGATCACGCAGCCAGCTCGCGTCGTCGCGGCGTCCTGGTGCCAGACCGGCGTGGCGGCGAACGAGACGCTGCTGCCGATGCCGCAGAACAAGCCGGCGACGCAGCCGTTGTAGCGGGCGTCCGGGCCCGCGCTCACGCGCAGACCCGTGGTCGAGCGCGCATCGAGCACGCGCTCGTCGAACGCCGCGAACACGGAGTAGGGACCGCCCGCTCCCGCCGAGGCCGCGAAGCGCGATGCGCGGACCGTGCGCGCGGGCGTCGCCAAGTCTGGAAGCAACGTGCCGAAGCCGTAGACGACGGTGCCGAACCCCGTCGCACCCGTCCCGCCGCCGGGATTGTGCTCGACCACGATCTCCGCCGTCTCGCGATCGCGATCGAACGACGTGGGATCGAGCGCGTCGCACGCCCCGAGCGAGGCCGCCCCCGAGAGGACGCCGAGCAGCAGGACCGATCTCGTCGAGCGAGTGCGCATCAGAACCTCCCTCCAGCGGCGAGGCCGGCGAGCCCCGTGCTCGGATCGAACATCGGCAGGACCGCCCAGTCGCGCGGCTCGAGCACGGTGGCCTCCGACGGCGGCAGGTCGTCGTACACCGCGTAGTAGATGGTCACGCCGAGCAAGATCCCCGCGAGCCCGTAGCCGCCGTACTGCGCGACGCTGAAGCCGAAGCCCTGATCGATGCGCGGGTCGTCCGAGGCGAGCGTCCCGTGCGAGCGCTCGACCGCCAGCTGGTTGCCCCACTCGTTGGCGAGCACCGTCATGGTGATGGCGCCCGCGAGAACGATGCCCGTGAACACGCCCGTGACGTACGCGCCTCCGCGGCCCGGCGAGGGTCGGAGGCGCGCGCGAACGGGCGTGAGCTGACCGCGCGCGATCTCCACGCCCTGCTCCCAGGGCTTCATGTCGGGCGCGATGATGCGCACGTTGTGCATGCCGGAGCGCAGCTCGCCCTCCCAGGGGATTGCGCCCGACTCCACGTCGTCGATGAAGATCTGCGCGCCCCGGACGTTGCCGATGACGCGGATGCGTCCGATCGAGGCGCGGACGAGCGCGACCTCCGCCTCGGCGTCGCGGCCGAGCTGCACGTCCACGTCCTGTTCGATCGTCTCGTAGCCCGCGCGCTCGACCCAGACGTGATGCGCCCCGACGCGCGCTGGCCCCTCGAAGGGCGTGACGCCACGCGCGCCCGCGTCGTGATCATCGACGTACACCGAGGCGCCCGGCGGATCGCTGACGACGCGCAGGTAGCCGAGGAACTCGCCCTGGCTGAGGTTGATCTGGATCAAGTAGACGTGGCCCGGCTCGACGTCGATGTTGGTCTCGGCGCGGTTGAAGTCGGGGTGATCGATGGTGATGTGATAGCGCCCCGCTTCGAGCGTCTGGGTGACGGGCGCGCTGCCGGTGTCGATGACGACGCCCGCGTCGCTCACGATGCGTACCGTCGCGCCCGAGGGCTCGGTGCGGACGTTCACGAGCGACTTGAAGTCTTCCGGCAGCGCGGTGGGCGGCGGACTCGCCTCTGCCGTGATCTCCTGCGTCACCGCTCCCTCCGACGAGGTGTCCGGACCGCCTTCGTGGGTGTCCAACGCCGTCGACGCACTCGCGGCAGCCTCGGCGGCTCGCGCTGCGACACGCTCGCGAAGATGCGCGATCCGCGCGCGCACCTCGTCTTCGTCCGTCGCCTGCGGCTCAGCCTCGAGGTAGTGCTCGAAGAGCAGGATCGCGTGGGCGAGGTGTCCGGCGTTCTCGTACGCGACACCCGCGTTGAAGAGGAACGCGCTGAAGTGCTGCGCCTCGTGGGCCAGCTCGAACTCGGCCGCGGCCTCGTCGAAGCGGCCCTGGAGATAGAAGCCCTGCCCCTGCTCCATGTGCATCCGGGCGACGTCCAGCGGGTCGGTCCCCGCCGTGATCTGTGCGGCCGCCGGGGCGCTCACCAGGAAGAGGAGGAACGCCGTCGCGGCGGCGGTGGATTGCGCGCGCATACGGCCGAGATCATACGCGCCCCGCCGCGCGCGTGCTTCACAGATCGATGATCAGGCCTTCGTAGGCGCAGATCGAGTCCGCGTGCTTTTCCTGTGCGCGGCGCTCCTTGTCGCGCACGGCCGCGTCGGACTGCCCGGGATCGTGATGGAAGAGCACGTACTTCTTGGCGCCGCACGCGGCGATCAAGGCGAGGCCCGCGTCGAGGTGCGCGTGGCCCCAGCCGACCTTGGACATGCCGCCGTTCTTCCCCTCGTACTCCTCGGGCGTGTACATCGTGTCGAAGATGAAGACGTCGGCGTTCTTTCCGAGCGCGACCAGCTTGGGATCGGGACCGCTCGGGTAGTGCTCGGTGTCGGTCGCGTACACGAGCGACTTGCCCTGGTAGTCCACGCGGTAGGCGAACACGCCACCGGGATGATTTCCCTCGGCGCTGGTGACGCGCACGCCGGGCGCGACCTCGACCGTCTCGCCGGGGTGGATGTCGTTGAACACGAGCTTGGCGGGCAGCTCGCGCAGATGAACCGGAAAGTTCGGCGTCTCCATCTGTCCGGCGAGCGCCGTCTCCACCGTGCTGCCGGTGTTCGCGCGCCCGTACATCTGGATGGTGTTGCCCTTCACGAACGCGGGCGCGAAGAACGGAAAGCCTTGGATGTGATCCCAGTGAACGTGGCTGAAGAAGAGCTGCACCGTCATGGGCATCTCTTTGATCAGCGTGTTTCCGAGCAGGCGCAGGCCCGTGCCCGCGTCGAAGATGATCCGCGTGTCGTCGCAGCGGATCTCCACGCAGCTGGTGTTGCCGCCGAAGTGGACGGTGTCGGGGCCCGGCGTCGGGATGCTGCCTCGTACGCCCCAGAACCTCGCTCGGAACATTCGACCCCTGTCCTTCCGCGCGCCAGCGCAATCAGAGCGAGGATACGCGTCGGCGCCAGCGTACGCGGGTCGGCCTCAGGAGGTCAACGCAGCGCCCACCTTGTGGGCGCGATCCGGCGCCTTCGGCACGGGTGTACTTGAACGGAAGGCCACCGGTCCGCTAGCTTCGTCGGCAGAATGACAGCAGCTGTTCCTCTGAGTGGGCCTCTGAGTGGGTCTGAGAGCGCGGGCGCGGCCGGTGCTTCCGAGCTCACGGCCGGTCAGGTCGTCGGCGGGCGCTTCGAGCTCGTCGAGCCTGCGAGCGACGACGCCATCGGCCGCGTCTGGAGGGCGCGCGATCAGAAGACGAAGAAGGCCATCGCGCTGCGCGTGTTCACTCCTTCGCTCTTCGCGAACGCGGCGGACCTCGAGTCGCTGCGGACCGAGCTCAAGATCGCATCGGCGCTCGTGCATCGAAACGTGATCACCACGTTCGGCATGGGCGGCGAGAAGAGCGGCTCTCGCTTCGTCGCGTGCGAGTGGCTCGAAGGAAAGACGCTAGCCGAGTCGCGCGCTGCACCGCAGCGTCCGACGCTGGCGCAGGTCGTCGATCTGACCTCGCAGCTCTGCGAGGCGCTCTCGGTGCTGCACGTGAAGAAGGCCTGCCACGGCGCCGTGCGCACCACGGTGGTCTGGGTGCTGAACGGCAAGCTCAAGCTCGCCGACGTCGGCATCGGGCGCGCGATCCTGAGAACGGCCGGCCCCGCAGCGCTCGGCGCGAACGAGCTGCTCTTTCTCGCCCCCGAGGTGCGCGCGTCGGGCGCGGCCGCGACGATCGCGAGCGACGTGTTCGGGATCGGCAGCGTGCTCTATGCGCTCTCGACGGGGCGCGCCCCCACCGACGACTTCGTGCCTCCCTCGAGCGCGCATCCCGAGGGCACACCGGCGCTCGATCAGATCCTGTTCCGCTGCCTGAGCGCCGATCCTGCGGCGCGCTTCCAGAGCGCGATGGACGTCAAGCACGCGCTCGGCGGCCTCGTCGGCCACGACGTCGGGCTCGAGATCGACATCGACATCGAAGAGCAGAAGCGGAGGTCGCAGATGCCGCCCGCGATGTCGGCGCAGAAGCAAGGCCCGCTAGGAGACGTGCCGCAGATCGGCCAGCGCGTTTCGATCCACGAAGAGTTCCGTCCGTCGCTCGTCGGCGCGCCGCCGCCGGTGCAGGCGAGCGCGCTGCTCGACCTCGGCAAGATCATCTCGAAGATCACCGAGAACGACGCCGCCCGCTGGATGGCCCAAAAGGACGGTCTCGATCACGGACCCTTCTCGGGTCGCGAGCTCGTGGGCCTGATCGCCAAAGGCGACGTCCTCGGCGAGCACGTGCTCTTGAACATGGACACGGGTGAGCGCCGCAAGACGCGCGAGTACCCGGAGTTCCTCGAGTTCGTCGAGCAGTACAAGATCAAGGCGCACGCACAGGCGGAGAAGGTCGCCATCGTCCAGTCCGCCAAGACGGAGAAGGCGTCGAACGCGGCGAAGTTCCTCATCGCGGCCGCGGTGCTCGGGGTCGTGGGCATCGTGCTGGTCGTCTTCTTCTACACGCGCGGCGCCGAGCAGAGCCACGAGGTCGCCGGCGCCGACATGGCCGACCTCTACGATCGCGGCGACCTGCAGATCGAGGGCACGGCCGGCATCCTTCCCGATCCTCCGCGCGGCGGCGGACACAGGCCGCATCGCGCAGGCGGCGGCGGTGGCGGCGGCACCTCGTACGAGGACGCGATGAGCCAGGTCGTCGACATGGGGTCGGCCACGGGCGGCGGCAGCGAGAGTCGCTTGTCCCCTGCGCAGGTCGCCGGCGTGATGAACGGGCGCATCAACTCCTTCTTCCCCTGCGTCGGCACCGAGCTGCGCGGCGGCGGCTCGCTCGGTCGCGTGCGCATGAACATCGCGATCGCGAGCAACGGCAGCGTGCTCGGCTCGAGCGTGGACGCGGGCAGCCCCGCGTTCCGGAGCTGCATCCAGCACGTCATCGGCGGCATCCACTTCCCGAGCTTCGGCGCCGCGCGCATGGGCGCGAGCTTCAGCTTCGACGCCAGCCAGTAGAGACGCGCCGCGACCGCCGCCACTCCGCCGCCACTCCGCCAATTCACCTTCGGATCGCGGCGCGATTCGAGGGCGAGGCCCCGGAACGCGGCGTGCGGCGTGGCGACCCTGGTCGTCGAGATGCAGCGCGCCATCGACGACGAAAAGCGCTGGACCTGGCCGTTCTACGTCGCGAGCGCGCACCAGCGGGTACGTGCAGCCGCGTGGCTCGTCGTCGTCGCGCTCGAGGCTCGCGTGGCGGCATGGGCGCGGAAACCGATCGCGACGTTCCACGGCGGCGCGCTCGCTCCGCTCGTCATCGGCCCGACCGATGTGCCGCGCGCCGTCCGAGGCACCAGCGTGGAGCTCGCGGTGCTCTCGACGATGGCTCACGGTCACGGTGAAGCGGGTGGTCGGATCGCCGCGACGGCGTTGCTCGCGATCCGCGACGCGACGTACCTCGACGATGCGCGAGTGCGACTGTACAACGATGTGGTGATGGCCTCGATCGATGCCATCGCGCGCGTAGCTCTGGAGGCGACGATGAAGACCGAGGGCTGGGTGTGGCAGAGCGAGATGGCCCGTCATTGGGTGGGCGTCGGCCGCGAAGAAGGCCGCGAAGAAGGCGAGCGACGCGCCGTTCGCACACTCTGCGAAGCGCTCGGCATCGAGTGGACCGAGGCGCGCGAGGCCGAGGTGGGTCGCGCGACCCTCGCGCAGCTCGACACGATGCTCGGCGCGATCGCGCGCGATCGGCGTTGGCCCGGGACGGGGTTACCCTAGACCGAGACGCTCGCGCTCGACCGGACCGTTGACGCGGAGCGGGCGCCTCTGCGAGATCTCCGCGCGTGAAGATCGGGGCGCTGGGCGTGGGGATGGCGATGCTCTTCTGCGCATGCTCGACCACCCTCGAGCGCGGACTGAGCGAGCCACAAGCCGACGAAGTCGTCGTCGCCCTCGGTGCTCGCGGGATCGGCGCGTCGAAGGACGCCGATCGCGGCGGGGACGGCTTCTCGGTGATCGTGCTCGAGTCCGACGTGGCGAGCGCGCTCGCGGTGCTCCGAGAAGAAGGACTGCCGCGCGCGGCAGCATCGGGTCTGGCCGAGACGTACGCCGAGGCGAGCCTGATCCCGACGGCAGGCGAAGAACGCGCGCGCATGGCCGCCGCGCTCGGGGCCGATCTCGCGCGCACGATCGAGTCGCTCGACGGGGTCCACGACGCGCGCGTTCACGTGGGACTGCCCGACCCGAGCGTCGTCCCGATGGACGAAGCGGGGCCCGTCGCCGTCGCATCGGTGCTGGTGCGGACCGAGCCCGCCGAGACGGTGGACCAGGCCGCAGTGCGCGCGCTGGTCGCAGGCGCGGTCCCGGGGCTCGCCCCCGCTCACGTCACGGTGGTGATGGTCCCGGTCACCGCGACGAGGACGGCGAGCGAGCCGCTGGTCTCGATCGGGCCGATGTTCGTGACGCGAGGCTCGGCGTTCGCACTTCGCTCCGTGCTCGCGACGATGTTGGGCGTGAACATCGCGCTCGTCGTCGCCGTCGGCGTGGTGATGCGCGGCCGTCGCGGCTAGCAGCGCGCTCGCGCTCGGCCCCTGACCCCGCGTATCCTTCGGCGCTGATCAACGTGGAAGCCTCCGTTCCGTGAAGCGAGACGACTCGGCCCTCTCCAGTCCGTTCGCGGTGATGCCTCTCGAAGAGCTGCTCCAATGGCTCGACCAGACCGGCCGCGCCGGGATCATCGCCATCGAGCGCAGCGACGGATTCAGCTCGTGGCTCGCGGTGAAAGAACGCGAGCTGACCCATGCGTCCGCGCCCGTGCTCGAAGGCGTGCTCCGCGGAGGAGATCCTTCGCAACAATCGGCCGCTGCGCTCGAGGGCCTGCTCGATCTCTTCGTCATGGGCGAAGGACGTTTTCGCTTCGTGCCGCGCGCACCGCTCCCGACGAGCGCGCTCCCGATCGGACAGCGGCTCACGTTCGTCGCCATGGAGGGCGTACGCCTTCGCGACGAGTGGGCACGCCTGGACACCACGTTCCCGCACGAGAGCGCGTTGCTCCGCGCGAACGGAACCGTGCAGACAGGCAACCCCGTGCACGACGCGATCCTCGCGCTGGCGCGCGAGCGGCTCTCGCTCAGCGATACGCGCCTACGGCTCGGGCTCTCGCGGCCGGCGATGCTGCGACGCGCCTCGGAGCTGGTCGATCGCGGGCTGCTGGCCGTGGAGGGCTCGCCCGAGCGTGTCGATCCCGTGGCGGTGATGCTCGCGCAGGCCTCGACGCTGCTCGGCGAGGCTCAGTATGCCGAAGCGGCGCACGTGTTTCGATCGCTCCTGGCGAGCGATCCGCTCGATGCGCGCGCCCGTCAGCTCCTCATGCGCACCGAGCAGGCGGAAGCTCGAACGCTCGGACACGCGCTCCCGCAGCGCGCGGTGCTGTCGCGCAAGAAGAGCGGCACGCTCTCGGGCCACGCGGGCATGGTGCTCGACCTGGTGGAGGACGGTCGTCCCGTCGCGTTCGTCCTCTTGGCGTCGCCGCTTCGCGAGGTGGAGACGCTGCGCCTCATCGCGCAGCTGGTGAAGAGCCAGCACCTGCATGTCGATCTCCCGAGCGCCGCGCCCGCGCGCGTGCGCACCCACAAAGGTCCGAGCTGATGTCCACGGTCAACCCGCTCGCGCGGCAGATCTCCGCGAAGATCGTGTTCTGCGGTCCTGCCCTCAGCGGCAAGACCACCTCGCTCACGCGCGTGTTCGAGTCCGTCCGGCCGCAGCGACGCGGCGAGCTCGTCACGCTCGCGACGCAGGGCGACCGCACGATCTTCTTCGACTTCCTGCCGCTGCACGTGAAGCAGGTGCGCGGGCTCGGAGTGCGCTTCCAGCTCTACACGGTGCCGGGCCAGACGTTCTACGCGGCGACGCGAGAGCTCGTGCTCAAGGGCGCCGATGGCGTCGTCTTCGTCGCAGACAGCTCGCCCGACGCCCAGGACGCGAACGTCGAGTCCTGGGAAGAGCTCGGCCGCAACATCGCCGCGATGGGCCTCGACATCGCCACGATGCCGCTCGTCGTGCAGTGGAACAAGCGCGACCTCCCGCACGCCGTCTCGATCGCAGAGCTCGAGTCGAAGCTCAACCACGTGCGAGCGCCCGCGTTCGAGACCATCTCGCGTGACGGCACGGGAATCCTCGACATGTTCCGCGCGATCTCGAAGCTCGTGATCCGGCGCTTCTGGCAAGAGCGCGGCAAGAAGCCGGGCGCTGCGGACCTCGATCCGCTCGGCGCGAGCGAGGCAGAAGACGCCGCGGACGCACGACCGGCCACGCAGCCACCGCCCGCCGCGATGTCGATGAGGCTCTCCGGCACCGCGAGCGACAGCCTGATGACGCGCCTTCGTGAGCTCGCCGAGAGCCAGCCGAGCGAGCTCCCACCCAGACCCGAGGGCCTGACGTTCGCGCCGCTCACACCGGAGAACGAGATCGCCGACGTCGTGACGGTCGAGGCAGCGATCTCGCGCGGTCTGTACGCGCACGCGGTCACCGTGGCGGCCACGGCCGTCGCGGCGCTGCTCGATGCGTTGCCGGGCGTGCCGACGACGGACGGCCGCGGCGTGCGCGCGATGCTGCTCGGTCTCGACGGCCGCGAGTACTTGAGGCTGAGCCGCATCGCGAGTCTCCCCGAGGAGTCGGTGGACGCGAAGCACGCACTGT
>JAYVCF010000479.1:0-11748 GCA_043750095.1 Deltaproteobacteria bacterium | reverse complement strand
CGCGGAACTCCTCCGGCGCGTCGAGGCGTACGGTCGTGCCGCCTGCGTTCGATTTTCTCTCGCCGCTCATCGGTCGCTCGAGCACTCAGGGTAGCGCATCGGGATCGGCGCGGTCGTCCTCTCTCGCGCCATCGCGCCTCACCCGAGACGGATCGTGTCGCGCACGCGACGACCTCTCACGAGACCTCTCGCGAGATCGCGCGCCCGAGCGCGAGACATTCGCGGGCGCGGGCTTGCACAGCAGACGACCATGAACGATCTCGATCAGCGCACGCGCCGCGGACACCTGGCGCTGGGTGTCGTGTGTCTGTTCCTCGCCGTGGGCGCATCCAGCGCGGCTCGCGCCGACGCGGGGATGCACACCCTCCGGATCGAGGGCGGCCCGGGTCTCGCGCTCACCCGGCCCCCGATGGACCGCTTCGACGTGGGCGGCGGTGGCGCCGTCAGCTACGAGCTGCGCCCCATTCCCTGGGTCGGAATCGAGGCGCGCTTCTCGGCGTACATTCTTCCTTCGAGCGGCTCGAACCCCACGGCGAGCGGCTTCGGGACCTACTTCGCGCCGGGCCTCGGCCTGCGCATCCATCCCCTCGCCACGCTCGGCGTACCGGATCTCTGGCTCGGCGGCGCGGCGGTCGTCGCGTTCACGGGCAGCGTGGTTCGGCCAGGCGTCGAGGTCGCGCTCGGCTACGACTTCGACGTGGCCTGGTGGCTGCGCATCGGTCCCGTCGTTCGCTATCACCACGTCTTTCAGACCGAGCCGGGCGGAGCCGACGGCGGCTTCGGGTCGGTGGGCCTCTCGCTCTCGTTCGGCGGCGATCAGCCCATCGTCGATCGCGACGGCGACGGTGTGCTCGACGTGGACGACCACTGCGACAACGAGCCCGAGGACGTCGACACCTTCCAGGACTCGGACGGCTGCCCGGATCCCGACAATGACGCCGACGGAATCCCGGACACGCGCGATGCTTGCCCGAACGCGGCGGAAGACCTCGACGGCTTCGAGGATTCGGACGGCTGCCCCGATCCCGACAACGACCAGGATCGGATCGGCGATGCCGTCGATCACTGCCCCGACGTCGCCGAAGATCGCGACGACTACCAGGACGACGACGGCTGCCCCGACGTCGACAACGATGCCGACGGGATCTTCGACGCGGTCGATGCGTGTCCGAGCCAGGCCGAGACGCTGAACGGATTCGAGGACACCGATGGCTGCCCCGACGTGCCGCCGCCGCCGCCGGTCGTGCGCGCTGCATACGAGATCCAGCTCGATCGTCTGGGCGAGCGGATTCAGTTTCCGCAGGCCCGCTGGAGGGTGCTCGCGAGCAGCCGCGCGGCGCTCCGTGAGGTGATCGTGTTGGTGCGAGAGCACCCGGAGATCACGCGGATGATCGTCGAGGCTCACGCGAGCGCCGAAGGAGAGGCAGACGCGAACATGCTGCTCAGCCAGCGCCGCGCCGAGGCCATCGTCACCGCGCTCGTGCGAGGCGGGGTCGCGCGAAGGCGACTCGTCGCGCGCGCGTTCGGGGAAGAACGGCCCGAGGTCGCGGGCGACAGCGAGGAAGAGCACGCCGCCAATCGCCGCGTGGTCTTCGTCGTCGAGCACGCGGTGGAGCTCGCCGCGGCGCCCTGAGGCCATGCGTCGCATCGCGCCACAGGTGCGACAGCGGCGTCCACCGAGATGCAGAAACTGCCTGCATTTCGCGCCTCTCCTCGGCGCCGCGCTGGGTACGGAGTTGCAATGAACGATTCGGAGTCCCAATGAACTATTCCCAGTCCTCACGCGCTCTCCGCTGCACCCAGGCCCTCTTGATCGGGAGCGTCCTCGGTGGCGCTCTGCTCGGCTGCGGCGTTCAGATCGTCACGAGCCCGCCTCAAGCGATCGCGGACGCGAACGTGGCGCGCGACGGAGGGCGCGACGCCGGCAACGGCGGCGGAGCGGATGCGGGCTCCGACACGGGCTCCGACGCGGGCTCCGACGCGGGCATCGACGCGTTCATGGCGGACGCGTTCGTGGCGGACGCGGGCGTGGACGCCTTCAGGCCCGATGCGTTTCGACCCGACACGGGCGCGGACGCGTTCATGCCCGACGCATTCATGGCCACCGACGCCGGTCCCCCGCCCGGCTTCGTGGATCTCCGCTCGGCGCATGCCTTCGCCATCCTCGCGGGCTCGACCGTCAGCAGCACGGGCTTCACGATGATCACGGGCGACATCGGCATCAGCCCAGGCACGGCGCTCATCGGCTTTCCGCCTGCGACCGTGGTCGGCAGCATCCACGCGGGAGACTCCGTCGCGGCTCAGGCGATGATCGATCTCACGACCGCCTACAACGACGCGATGGCGCGCAGCCTCACGCGCATGACGGTGTCTGGCAACATCGGTGGCCAGACGCTCGCACCGGGCCTCTACACGTCGGGCTCGTCCCTGGCGATCTCGTCCGGAGACCTCACGCTCGACGGTGGCGGCAACGTCAACGCGGTGTGGATCTTCCAGACGGGCTCCACGCTCACCATGACGGCCGGTCGTCAGGTGTTCCTCACCGGCGGTGCGATCGCGGCGAACGTCTACTGGCAGATCAGTACGTCCGCGACCATCGGCACGAACGCCGTCATCGCTGGCAACATCCTCGCCGATCAATCGATCACGCTCGACACCGGCGCGACGCTCAACGGCCGCGCGCTCACGCGCATCGGCGCGGTGACCCTCGACGCGGCCATCGTCATCCGCCCCTTTCCCTGACGCACGGAACGTAGCGGTCCCGAGCCACGATCGGAGCCAGTCATGAGCGACCGAAACTCAGCAGCGCGGACGCCCACGACGTTCGGCCCCGCGCTCGGAGCCGGCTCGCGGCTCGGACGCTACGAGATCCTCGCGCCGCTGCGTGCGGGTGGGATGGCGTCGCTCTTCCTCGGTCGTCGGGTGGGGCCGGCGGGGTTCGCGCGGCCGGTCGCCATCAAGGTCGTGCACGCGCACCTGGCCAGCGATCCGACCTTCGTCGAGATGTTCCTCGAGGAGGCGCGGCTCGCCGCGCGGATCCAGCATCCGAACGTCGTCCACACCGAGGAGCTCGGCGAAGAGCGCGGCATGTACTACCTCGCGATGGAGTACATCCACGGCTGCACGCTCTCGCAGTTCCTCGCGCGGCTCGTCGAGCAGAAGCGCCCGCTCGCGCCGGACGTCGCTGCGCACATCGTGATGAAGCTCGCCGATGGGCTGCACGCCGCGCACGAGGTGAAGGACGAGGCCGGCCACCCGCTCTGCGTCGTTCACCGCGACATCTCGCCGCAGAACGTCCTCTTGTCGTACGACGGCCAGGTGAAGCTGATCGACTTCGGCGTGGCGAAGGCGGCCGGTCGTACGCGCGAGACGCAGGGCGGCTTTCTGAAGGGGAAGATCAGCTACATGTCGCCCGAGCAGGCCTGGGGGCGCCCGATCGATCGACGCACCGACGTGTATGCGCTCGGCATCGTGCTCTGGGAGTGCCTCACGGAGACGCGGCTCTTCGGCGGCAGGGACGATATCGCCGCGCTCGAGCAGGTGCGCACTCCCTGGGTCGCACCTCCGAGCTCGCTCGCGTCGGGCATCAGCCCCGAGCTCGATCGCGCGGTGCTCACCGCGCTCGAGGTGGATCCCGCGACTCGCTTCCAGACGGCCCAGGACTTTCGCCGCGCGATCGGTCTCGGGTGCCCTCACGGTGCTCTCGTCGAGCCGGACGATCTCGCGGCGCTGCTCGTCTCGACGATGGCGGCAGACATCGCGCGCGAGGAGCAGCAAGCCGCGCACGCGGCCGCGCACCTGGCGAGGACCGAAGTTCTCGGCTCGGCGGACGTCATGTCGCTCGCCTCCACGTCCGCGGGCGAGGGCTCGGACACGCCGAGCCGGGTGCGCTCCACGCGTGTCGTGAACGCGCGGAAGGCGTCGAGGCCGAGCCCCTGGCCTGCGCGCGCGGCGGCGGTGGGCCTCGTGCTCATCGGCGCGAGTGGGGCGTGGGCGTTCGTCCCACGCGCGGAATCGATCTCCGACGCGCCGCTCTCCTCTTCCGCCCCGTCATCGGCACCCGCGCCCGCGGTGATCGCGCCGCCCGCTTCGATCGTGGCGGTCTCCGCGCCCGCGCCGCTCGCGATGGCGGAGCCCGCCCGGCCCGAGGTACTCGCTCCTCCGATCGTGTCCCCCGTCGCGCGCCGCACGCGGGCACGTCACACCTACGCGCGGCCGATCGATCCCATCGAGGCCTGGGGCCCGGACGGTCCGCCCGATGACCTCGCGGCCCCCGACCCCTCGGAGCCGACGTCGCTCCTCTTGGTTCTCTCTCACAACCCGGCGGGCACGGCACCGCTGCCGGCGCTTCCGCCCGTCGACGACGTCGGCGAGGCGACGCCATGACGCCTTCGATCATCGCGTTCGTCACCGTCACGCTGACGTTCGCCGTCTCCGTCGGCCTCTACCTCGCGAACGTCCGGCTCGTCGCTCGGCGCTCGCAGAGCACCAGCGCGCGCTGGGCGATCCTTCCGTTCCTCGCGCCCGTCCTCGCATGGCGTCTCGGCGCTCGCACACTGCCCGTGGCGTTCGCCGTCTCGGCGGCGCTGTACGGTGTCCTCTCGGTCGCGACCCGCTGAGCCGCGCCCGTCAACGAAGCCAGTAGCTGCCGAAGAGGCGCGCGCCCGCCCAGCCGATCTCGGGGCAGCTCACGTTGCCGTTGTGGTCGAGGTCTTCGCCGTCGCCCACGCGGTGCGCGTGAAACATGGAGCCGGCCCGCACCAGGATGTGCAGGCTCGTCGCGATCGAGAGGCAGGGATCGCTGTAGCCGAGGACGGACTGATCGACGGTCGGATCCGCCGTGCCCGAGAACACGTCGAGGTCGGTCACGGTCCCGCTGAGCGCGACGGTCGCGCGGAAGGCGGCGTACGCCTGCTGCGGGGCGCTGCACACGACGGCGGTCGCGTCGATGGTCACGCCGGGGAAGCCGTCCATGTCTTCGTCGATCGCGAGCGCGGGCATCATCATCGTCGGCAGCGGATCGGTCTCGGGCACCGCGAGGTTCGCGCCGATGACCACGGTCGCGCGTGGCGGCGTGAACACCGCGTTCAGCGGGTTCGCGTTCGAGAGATAGTTGCCCTGGAAGTCGAGGACGTGCGTCCGGATGGCGTCCTCGGCGGCGCGCGTGAACGTGAGCGAGGCGACGCCGTTGATCGTGGCGAGATCGATCACGCAGGCCTGGATGCGCGCGCGCACGTTCGTGCCGTTCTGCAGCAGGCGCACGCGATAGAGCTGTCGCGTCTCGATGTCGACCACGACGTTGGCGAGCACCACGACCTCGAGCGCGAAGATGCCCGTCAGCGGTCCCGAGCCGGTCGTGTCCCACGTCTCGAGCGGCTCGGGCGGAACGACGGGCGGCCCCGAGTCCATGTGTACGCCGCTGTCGTGCGGCCGGTTCGCGTCGCGCGTGCCCGCGTCGCAGCAGTGACCCTCGTGCAAGATCGCGTAGTCGTCGCGGCTCGGCCCGCACCCCGCGAGCGCGACCACGAACACGAACACGATGGCTCTCACCACCGTGCCTCCGCCGAGAGCTGCACCGAGGGAACCAAGCCGCCGTACACGTAGCCGCTACCGCCGAGGTAGCCGGGGTTCCGCATCATCACGTCGTCGCTCGGGAAGCGCCGGTAGTCCTTCTCTTCGCGCGCCTCGTCGAGGATCGAGAGACGAAAGCTCGCGCGCAGCGTGAACGTCAGCGAGCGATCGCCCGTCAGCTCGTCGAGCCGTGCGGCGGCGCCGAGCGAGGCGTGGTGCGTGTCGTTCACCAGGATGTTCGAGGGCCCACCGAAGTTCTGGAAGGGCGCGCGCACGTACGTGTACCCGAACATCAGATCGAGCCCGGGCGTCGCGGTGATCCGCACGCCGACGGCCGGTACGAACGTGTCGCCGAAGCGCCCGCGTCCGGGATCGTGGTTGCCCGTCATCGCCTCCGACCAATGTTGCCACGTGAGGTCGGCGCTGAGCTCGAGCCAGGGAAACGGCCGCCCGGATGCGCCGATCGCCACCTCGTGAGGGCGGACCCAGTGCGCGAAGTCGTGCTGGTAGCCGATGTCGGCGAAGCCAGGCACGCCTTGCACGCGGCTCCAGCCCCAGTCGTCGATGTAGTTCGCCGCGCGGTACGTGACGCCGATGCGCAGCTCGTCGATGGGCATGATGGCGATGCTGGCGATGGGCGACACGCGCGCAGACACTTGTCCCGCGGCGCCGATGCGCGTGCCGACGATGATGTCGCCCGTCATCGCGTCGGGCGTGACGCTCGTCTCGGCGGCCGTGGTGTAGAGCGAGACCGCCAGCCCGAGGCGCGCGGAGACACCGATCGAGAGCCAGTCCACCGGTCGATACGCGAGCCCCGCCTCGAGGGAGAGATGCTGCGAGCCATCCGTCAGCGTCATCCACTGGATGTCGTCGTCGGGGCGAACCGTGTACGAGAACAGGCTCGTCACCGGCGTGGTGATGGAGAGCCCGGCCACGAGCCCCTCGATCCCGAACGCGTGGCCGAGATCGAAGCGACCGCCGATCACCACCGAGCTCGTCTCGGCGAGGCGCGGCGTGCCGACCGACATGCCGGCGACGGAGGTGACGTGAACGATGGGCTGTCCGTAGACGTATCCGATGGTCAGCTCGGACGCGCCGGCGCGCATGCCGCGTGGCGCGAGCAGCGCGGGGTTGTAGTGCACCGACGCGAACCCGACGGGAACGGCGTTCACCGCATTGCCGAGCGCGGCCACCTCGGGCCCGACGCCCATCTCGTCCTCGAGATCCGCCTCTGCGAGCGAGGGCGCGATCGACGGCAGCGCCAGCAACACCGCGGCGAACATCCACGCCCGCTTCATCGCGACACCGTCGAGTGATCACCGAGCGCGAGCGTCATCGAGAGCCCCGCCTGGAAATACAGAATGTTCGCCGTCATCCCCGGATAGCCGAGCGCGTCGATCTGCTGCCCAGGGATCGCGGGGTGCGCGTCGGGGATCTGCGAAGCGTCTTTCGTGAACGCCATGCTCCCCACGGCGTGCGCGCGCACGTAGAGGTCGAAGTGAAGCGGCGTGTGCGTGAGCGGCTCGAGGTCGAGGCCGAAGCCGCCGCTGAGCACGTGACGATCGGCATCGAGATAGCTCGAGAGCGCGACCTGCGTCGGCACCGGCGTGGGCTCGAACGCGTAGCCGAGCCGCAGCGCAGCCCAGCGATCGACGACGTACTCCGCGCCCATCCGAAGCGAGACGGTGTCGTGGAACCCGGGCGCAGGAACCTGATTGCGCAGCGTGCGGAACGACGACCAGTTGGCCCAGGTCATGTCGGTCGAGATCGAGAGCTCGGGCGCGAGCTGGAACGCGAGGCCGATGGCCACCTCGTCCACGGAGAACACGTCGATGAAGTCGAGCGGGTCGTCCGCGTGGATGCTTCCCGCGCGCAGATCGACGGCGCCTGCCGCACGGAGCGCGACGCCTTGCCGGTACGCCGCGCCCACCGAGAACTGCGGCACGGGTGCCCAGCGCGCGCCGACCAGCAGCGAGCCACCGAAGCGCACGTCGCGATCGAGCCGCACGCTGACGCCTTCGTCCACCGTCGCGCCGCGTCGCGCGTCGTAGCTCACGTACGTGGGACCGAGCAGCGAGGGCGTGACGGTGAGCCCGATGCCGAGGTCGATGTTGCCGGGCAGAGCGATACCCAGCGCGAAGGTCGTGGCGGTGCGCTCGAGACGAGCCTCGTAGAGCGGTGCGTTGGGAAGATCGTCGCGCGTGGGCGCGTCGATGGTGATGATGCCGGAGGAGGGCACGTGGATCGCCGCGCCGATGTGCACGCGACGCAGCCACTCGGGACCCGGAAGAGGAACGACGAGCGAGATCCCGTAGCCGCCGATCCCGCGCTCGGTCGATGTGCCGCGCTCGCCCGTGCGCGCGTAGTCGAGGTGGTAGTAGGCCGCGTGGCCGAGCAGCGTGATCGTGGTGCGATCGATGTTGGCGATGCCCGCGGGGTTGAACGAGATGGCGCTCGTGTCGCCCGCGCGCGCGACGACGGCATCACCGAGCGCGGCGGCACGCGCGGACTCGCCATCGGCCGCGCCCGAGTCGGCGCTCGCGTGAGATGGGAGGAGACACGAGAGCACGATCGCGACGCAGAGGGCGCGCATCAGGGCGTCCTCGGCACGCACGTCATCTGCGTCGTGTCGCAGACGAAGCAGGGCGCACAGTTGCGGTCCGCGCTGCAGTGGGCTCCCACGCAGGTGCCGGACGAGGGCCCGGCGTCCGCGCCGCCCGCGTCGTCGACTCGACACGCACCCCCGGGACACGCGGCGTCGGACGAACAGTGGCGGGGCCACGTCGTCGGCACCGTGATCGGGAGCGTGCGCAGCGACGTCGCGGTCCCGCCGACGCGGTTTCTCGTGGTCAGCGAGATGTGGAGCGGGCGATCGCCCGCCGCGGTGACGGTGATCGTGCTCGACGTGAGCGAACCGCCGGTGATCGTGTGCTCGTCACCGTCGAGGCTCCACGCGTACTCGATCGGCGCGGCCATCGCACCATCGGGATCGAAGGAAGTGTCCTCGGGCGGGAGCGGCACGAGGGAGAGATGTCGAGACGACATCGTCCCATCGATCGTGACCGAGGTTCGATGCGCGTCGCCCTGGCAGATGGTGTCGGGCGTCAGCAGGATGACCGCCGACGGTGTGTCCGCGGGAGGCCCACCGCAGGCGAGCGCGTACAGCGAGACGAACGCCATCGAACCGCGACGGAACATGAAGGGCTGCATGCTACACCGGGCACGCCATGCGGCGGCGGTCGATAGCATTGCTCGGCGCGGCCTCGATCGTCTTGGTGCCGGGCTGCCCGCCGACGCTCTCGTCGGAGCGGGGTGACCACTACCTCGACGCGATGGCGGCGGCCGATCGGGATCACGTGGCCGGCCGTGACGACGCCGCGATCGCAGACTGGCGCGAGGCCGCGGGCGCAGCGGAGCGACGCGTGGACCAGGACGAAGCTCAGCATCGCGCGGCGCTCTCGCTGCACCACGAGGGAAGGCTCGACGAGGCGCTCGCGCTCTTCTCGGAGATCGCGGAGCGGCGGCCGATCTCGCGCCGCACGGTGCGCGCGATGTTCGAGGTCAGCAGGATCCAGATGGAGCAGGGCCATCGCGACGAAGCGCTCGCCGGCCTGCGCGCGATCGTGTTCGAGCACTCGGACGACGGAATGGCGTCGCGCGCCCTGCGCACGCTGATCGCGGAGCTCCGCGCGCACGAGGGCGACGAGGCCGCGGCGACGCTCCTTCGTGAGCTCGACGCGCAGGCGCACGCGACTGATCTCGGCGACGACGTGCTCACCGACCTCGCGCAGATCGATCGCGATCACGATCGCCGCGAGGAAGCGCGCGCGCTCTACGAGCGGATCGTGCTCGAGCATCCGTACCCGCGCGGTCAGCGCTGGGACGACACGTTCATGCGCCTCGCCGACATGGCCGAGGAGGACGGCGATCACGAGGCCGCCATCCGATATCTGGAGCGCATGCTCGATCCCCACGCACTCGGCTTGCCGCCGGGCAGCTACACGCTTCCGCACATGCCTGACGCCGGGATCCGGATCGCGCACATCCTGCGCGACGAGGTGCACGACGTGGATCGCGCCGCCGCCGCTTTTCGACGCGCGCACGACGCGTTTCCCACCTCTCTCTTGCGGGACGACTGCCTCGTGGAGATGGGCGAGATGTATCTCGACGCGGGACGCACGGAAGAAGGCTGCCACGCGCTCGAGCAGGCGATCTCGGAGACCGAGATCAGCTCGGCGGTGACGCGCGCGCGGGAGCGCCATCACGCCGCCTGCGAGCCGTAGTCCCGCGTCCCTTCGGCCTGGGGGCGGAGTCCGATCAGTCCGCGAGGACCTCGTCGATCGACGTGGCAGTGAGCACCCGCGCTGCCCAACGGTCGAGCGTGGCCGTGTCTGCCGCGCGCACGCGCTGGTCGGTCTTGGCGGCCACCGGGCCGGCCGGCTAGGTGCGCGTCATGTGCACGGACCGCGACCGCGGAGCGCGCTCCAGATGGAGAGCACGACCAGCTCCTCGCCGCGCACGCAGTAGTAGACGTGGAACCGGGTCTGGGTCAGCAACAGGCGTCGCGTTCCGACGCGCGGTCCTCGGTACGAGGCGCCGATGTGCGGGGACTCTTCGAGCTGCGCGAGCGCCGCATCGATCTCGTCGATGACGAGGTCGGGTGCCGAAGGACGTTCGGCTCGCGACCACGCGTGCGCGCGCTCGATCTCGCGACGCGCTCGGGGGGTGAGCTTGGCTCGGAGCGCCACGAGCGCCTACTTGGAGGGCGACCGCAGAGACGCCAGGACCTCGCGCGCGTCGTGAAGCTCGCCGCGGTCCATCTCGGCGTACGACTCCGTGAGGGAGGCCTCGAGCGCGGCGCGCTCGTCGTCGCCGAGGTCATCGTCCACGATCGCCAAGCTCACTTCGAGTCCTTCTGGCAGATCGGTGGGCTGATCCACGAGGAGCCGACCACCCTTCACGCGCGCACGAATTGCGGCCACGGCTCGATCGTGGCGCGGATCGCCCGCCGCGCGCAAGGCGGCTGGAATCGACCCTCCCCACGAGCCGCTCAGTCGGCGAGGACCTCGTCGATCGACGTCGCGGTGAGGACACGTGCGGCCCAGCGATCGAGCGTGGCCGCGTCGGCGGCATGCACGCGGTCGCGGATGGTGGTGGCCGGCGCGCCGAAGCGGAGACGAAGCAGGTTGCACAGCATCTCCGCCTTGCCTGCCGCCATGCCCTCCCTCTTCCCTTGCTGGATCAGATCTGTTGCAGTCGACATGACTCGCTCCTCTTGCGTGGGCTCGATCGAGCCGAAGATCTTCGCGAGCTGCTCCGGCGTGGCCGTGCTCGCATGCATAAGATAGCTCACCAGGGTGCCGGTGTTCGTCTTGGCGTGGAGCCACCGTCGCCAGCGGAGGATCGTCGCCTTGATGTCAGTGCTGCTGCGCACATCACGCAGCGCCGCGAGCGCCAGGCGCGCTTCGTCGGGGAGCGGGCGGCCGTCGAGGTCGTCGTTGGTGAGGTGTGCGAGATCGTCGACGAGCAGGCGGCACTGCGGCACGTAGGGTCCGAGGACCGCGCGCTCGGCGTCGTCGGCGAAGTCGATGATGGACAGGAGATCCGACGCGCTCGCCCAGCCGCCGTCGACCTGCGCGAGCAGCACCGGGATCACCGGCGGCAGTCGCGTCGCGCCGCGGTTATCACGCAGCCACGCGTCCCAGACGCGCACGATGTACGCGAGCACTCGGAAGGGCATGAGTGGATCGGGGGAGCTCTGGTGCTCGAAGAGGAGATAGAGCTGGGCCTCCCGCCCATGCATCTGTACCGAGAAGAGGAGATCGGTCAGCGTCTCGCGCAGCGCCTCGTCGACGAAGGAGCCCGGCTCGAGCTGCAGCGACGACCAGTCGATCAGCGCCGAGACGGCGGGCGGCAGCACCGAGCGGAGCTCGCCTCGGGCGTTGTCGAGGTTGGAGAAGGTTTCTTTGAAAAACGCGTCGTGCGGGCGCGGGGTCATCGCGACGAATGGACGACGGCGTCGGCCGCGACTGACGCACGCGCCCGACATGACGCGCCAAGCTCGCAAGCCACGCTTCACGAGCTCCCAAAGGATCGCCGAGCGCGTAGGGTTCGCGCATGCATCCCCGCATGCGCGAGCTGATCCTCGAGCGGCTCGCGTTCCTGCGCGCGAGGATG
>JAYVCF010000478.1:0-5065 GCA_043750095.1 Deltaproteobacteria bacterium | reverse complement strand
TCGCCGCCGAGCGCCCTTCGACGCTCGCGGAGCCCGCGCGTAACGCCGAGACGCGAAGGTTCCGTCCCGGTATCCTGCCGGCTGGTGCGAAACAGCGGTACATGTGGACTACTCCCGGCGAGCGTCTGCTGGCGCCGCCGTCCTAGTTCGCCGAAGATGGGTCGATGATCATGCGACGGTCGCGCAGCGAGCACCGCGCCCCGTCGGGCTCGTTCGTCTTGCTCGTGGTGATCGCGTCCAGCGCCTCGGCTTCGCTCGTGGCTTGCCAGGGCGCGCCCATGGCCGGAGCCCGATCGCGATCGCCCGCGCCGATACCGGTGGATTCCGCATCGCGTGGGTCGAGGCGTCGTGGATTCGCTCGTTCCGCCTCTCGGACAACAGCATGGGCTCTTCGCGGATCCTCGCGGACGACTGCCTCACCGCGCCGGGCGACGGCATGAGGGAGTACGCGGGGTTCACAATGGATCACCGCGGTGACACGGGGGCCTTCAGGCGAGAGACGCGGATTCGGTGGGGAGCACCGAGCGGCGGGCGGACGGTGGACCTGCCCGACCTTTGAGCGAGCCATGTTGTGGGCTCTCGTGCGACGCCAACCTGAGTGAAGATGGACCACGGTCGCCCGTGGTCGACGATGCTCTTGCGCGAACGCACCGCGCGTCGCGCTCGGCCGTCGTACGCGAGGAGCACGTTCTGCGGGACACGTCTCGGGGCCTCGATCGGCGCCAAATTTTCCGGGCCAAGCTCGGCGCAGCCAGTAACGTCTACCTCGTCGTGAAACGACGTTCCCGCCTGCGTCGTAGGTGTACGACAAGTCCATGAGCGTTCGGCCCGACGGATCCGTCGTGTCGATCCGCTCCAGCCACGGTACGTGACCGTGAGGGTCGTGCTCCCCGTACGTGTAGTCGGTATGGGTGTTGTTGCCGAACGTCTCGGCCACGAGGCGCGCTTGATCGTCGTAGTCCTCCGCCCGCCAGATGGGCACGCCACCCTCTCGATCGTCGCGAACGCGCCGCCGATGCAGACGCGCGGGCCCGTGCCGTAAGGGATGTACGCGTGGGGGCGTCGGGGCGGCATCGCTCGGCGCCGACGTGGCCGAGCGCTGCTTCTGAGCCGAGCGTCCGGCAGCGCCTGACCGACGAACTGGTTGCGCGAATCGCGCGCGCCGCCGAAGCTCGCCGCGTGATCACCACCCTCGCGCTCGTCGTCACCCTCATCGTCGCCGCGCTTCACGTCGTGTTCATGGTCGTGGAGACGTTTCTCTGGACCACGCCCGGCGTTCGCAAGTCCTTCGGGCAGAGCGCCGAGGACGCGGAGAAGAGCAAGGTCCTCGCTGGCAACCAGGGCGTCTACAACGGCGCCCTCGGTGCCGCGCTCGCCTGGGCCGCGCTCACCGGCGAGACGCACACGACGCTCGCGCTGCTCGTGTTCGTCGTCGTGGTCGGTGTGTACGGCGCAGCCACGGCGAAGGGCAGCATCCTGTTCGTGCAGGCGCTGCCGGCGGCGATCGCGTTCGCGCTCAACTGGCTGGCGTGAGCTCGACAGGAGTGCCCGGCTCCGCCGACGACTCCGGCGACGTCAGCGATCCTGCCAGAAGGAGTCGAAGCCGCTGCTGATCCATCCGTCGAGCCACTCGCCGAAGCCGTCAGCGATGCGCGGCCGCTCGGTGGTGAGCAGGGGCTCGCCCTCGTCGCCCCAGTAGGCGATCACGTGCGCGTGGTCCGGCGCCGACATGTCCACCGCGTGGCAGCCCTGATCCGGCACGTCGAAGAACGGGATCATGCGCGGATAGAGGACGGTGAGCCGGCCGTCGGGGGAGGTCTCCGTGCGCATGCCGGTCTCGATGTCGTCGCAGATGGCCGCGATCGGACGGACACCGTGCTCGTACTGCGTCTCCGTCGCGAGCTCCGCCGCCGAGCGCTCGGTCCCCGTGGCGAGCCAGAGGCCGTCGCACTCCGCGTAGAAGGCGAGGAGATCGACGGGAAGCTCGACCTCGAAGCGCTCGAGCGCGAGCGCGGCGAGGCGATCGATCTGCGCGGCGGCCGCGGGCGCGCGGAACACCGCGACGGCGCGCGTGTCAGGCGGAACGCCCGAGTCGGCATGTGCGCTCGCGATCTTCTCGCGTAGAGACCGGTCCACGACCGCGCCGTTCGCGTCGAGCGCGGCACGCAGCGTGGTCAGTCGGCGGCGCACGAACGGGGCTGAGCTCATGCCGTGCTCTAGCACGGCGGCGAGAGCTCGATGGTCACGAGCTCGCTCGGAACCTCGGGATCATCCGCGTCGATGCACGCGTAGGCGACCACCTTGTCGGGGTGCGAACTCGAGAGCGCGATGCCCTCGGGCTTGCAGCGGCTCGGCTGTCCGTCCTCGTCGTGAAGCAATGCGATCTCGGCGGACCCCGCCCCGAAGCGCACGACGCCGATCGCAGCGCCGACGACCTCGCCGTCGTCGTAGGCATTCGGCGATCGCTCGGCCGAGGCGAGGAACCAGAGTGTTCCGTCGGGAGACGCGGCGAGATCGGTGAACGTGAGGCGGCCCCCGCCGACCTCGCCCAGCGTGACCTCGACGACCGGCCCGATCGCGGGCACCGGTCCCCGATCTTCGAGGTACGCGATGAGCTCGTCCGCTCGGAGCTCGACGATGGCGTCGATCGCACGAGCGCCTTCGCGGGCCGCGCCGTTGCCTCTGTTGGCGAGATAGAAGCGGTCACCGATGCGCGCCGCGCCCTCGATGTTCAGCTCGCTCCCCGCGAAGTCCGCCCGCGCAGCGAGGGCTTCGTAGAGCGCAGTGCAGTCCACGATGCGCGTCGCGTCTCCGTCGAGGACGACGATGCGTCGACGGTTCTCGTGCGAGCCGGAGCCGATCATCAGCGCGCGCGCGTCGTCGATGGCGGCGATCGACTCGAGGTCGAGCTTGAGGTGCTTGGTTCCTGCGCGCTTCTCGAAGACGCGCACGCCGGAGGGTGCGTAGTCGAGCGTGAGCGCGCGGATCTCTCCGTCCGGCGGAGTGAACACCGCGAGAAAGCTGGTGTCGTCCTGCGGCGCGACGAGAACACGCTGCCCCGCACGCTGCTGCCAGGCGAGACCCGAGGCTGCGCGCACGTGCGCGGGTCGGCCCGTGTCGGGATCGCCGCCGTCCGCGTAGCGAAGCGCGCGCCGCGCGACGATCCGCGCTTGCCCGCCCCGCCTCGCGACGATCAATCTTCGTCTCCGTGCGGCGCCGGCTCGATGCCCATCCGCGTCGTGATGACCTCGTGCGCGACGTAGCAGAGCGGCGTGAGCAGCACGGCGACGACCAGCTTGTAGAGGTAGCTGTAGAGCGTGATCTCCCAGATCCGCTCGACCGAGAGATGCCCGAGCTGCGCGCCGAAGTTCACGAACACCGTGTCGATGATCTGGCTCAGCGCCGTGGAACCAATCGCGCGCAGCCAGAGATGCCGGCTCGCCGTCACGCGCTTGACGATGTGGAACGTGTAGATGTCGAGGAACTGGCTGATGAGGTACGCGACGAGCGAGGCGCCGAAGAGGCGGCCCGTCAGCCCGAACACCGCGTCGAACGCTTCCTGCGACACGTACGTCTCTTCGGAGACCGGTGCGATCCGCGCGGCCATGATGATCGCGAAGCCCACGACCAGCATCGCCATGCCGACCGAGGTGAGCAGGCGCGCGCCGCGGCGGCCGTAGTACTCGTTGACGATGTCGGTGAGCAGGAACGCGATGGGGAACGCGACCGTGCCCGTGGACATCGAGAGCGAGCCGATCCGGAAGAACTTCCCCGCGACGATGTCCGCGACGAGCAGGCACGTCACGAAGAGCGCGACGAGCACCACGTAGAGCTGGTGTTGTCGGGTCAGCTCGAACCGCACGGGCGCCCTTGTAGCACGACACGCGCAGCGAAAATGCGCGCGCGGAACATTGGACGCGCAGCGGGGTTGTGCGAAGGTAGCCCCTTCGCGCGCGGGCCGAAACGGGATGCCGACCATCAGCGAGCCGATGTTGTGGGGAGGCTTCCTCGTCTTCCTTGCGGTCGTGCTGTCTCTCGATCTCTTCGTCTTCCATCGGAAGGCGCGGCCGGTCTCGTTTCGCGAGGCGTCGTTCTGGATCCTGGTCTGGGCTGCGCTCGCGATGGGCTTCGCCGGGCTGCTCTTCGTGCTGCCGAACTTCGGGCCGGACGCGGCTTCGCAGTTCATCACCGGCTACGTGCTCGAGCAGGCGCTCAGCGTCGACAACCTCTTCGTCTTCATCCTGATCTTCAAGGGCTTCGCGGTCAGGAGGGACCACCAGCATCGCGTCCTCTTCTGGGGCGTGCTGGGCGCGATCTTCCTACGCGGTGGCTTCATCCTGCTCGGCCAAGCGATCGTCTCGCGCTTCGAGTGGGTGCTCTATCTCTTCGGCGTGTTCCTCCTCTACACGGGCGGGCGCCTGCTCTTCGGCGGTGACGACGGCGACGACGAGATGAACGTCGAGGACAACCGCGTGGTGAAGCTCACCAAGCGGCTCCTCGGCAAGCGCATGACGAGCGGCTACCGCGCCGATCGATTCTTCGTGAGCGACGGCGGCGTGTGGATGGCCACGCCGCTGTTCCTGGTCGCGGTGGTCGTCGAGGTCTCGGACCTGATCTTCGCGGTCGACTCGATCCCCACCATCTTCGCGGTCACGACGCGCGGTGTGCTCGTGTTCACGTCGAACATGTTCGCGATCCTCGGGCTGCGGAACATCTTCATCATCCTGAACGATCTGCTGCCGCGGTTCCGCTACCTCGAGAAGGCGGTGTCGATCATCCTGATCTTCATCGGCGGCAAGCTCTTGCTGCGCTACTTCGGGATTCACATCGGCGATGGGATCTCGCTCGCGGTCGTCGGCGTGTTGCTCGTCGGATCCGTCGTGCTCAGCTCGATCCTTCCGGAGAAGAAGGAAGACCAGAAGAAGGAGGACGAGGGGAAGGGCGGGAGCGAGAACGAGAGCGAGAGCGAGAGCGAGAGCGAGAGCGAGAGCGAGAGCGACGCGCACACGCACGCGCACGCGCACGACGACGATCACGATCACGATCACGATCACGACGGTCACGA
>JAYVCF010000477.1:0-5297 GCA_043750095.1 Deltaproteobacteria bacterium | reverse complement strand
GCTCGCGCTGGTCGAAGAAGACGTGCGCGAGACCACGCGCGGGACGTTTCTCGAGCGCGCGGAGGTCGTGCGTTGCTCGGCCACGGCCTCGATCGGTCTCGACGCGCTGACGGCCGCGCTGCTCCGGGCCCTCGGTGAGCGACGCGCCGCTCCGAAGACCGAGGGTCCCACCTGGATGCCGATCGATCGCGCGTTCAGCAAGCACGGCCACGGAACGATCGCGACCGGCACCTTGGTCCGCGGCGCGATCGCGACGGGCGACACGCTCGAGCTTCTGGCCGGCGACACGCTCACGAAGGTGAACGTTCGCGGAATGAGCGTGCACGGCGCCGAGGTGAGGCGCGCCATCGCGGCCACGCGGCTCGCGGTGAACCTTCGCGGCATCGAGCCCTCGGCCATCGCGCGCGGCGCCGTGCTCGCGACACCGGGCTCGCAGTCTCCGACCCGATCGATCGACGTGGTGCTGCACGCGTTGGGTGGGACGGATCCCTTCGGGGTGCAGACGGATCTCGTGCTCCATCTCGGCACCACACACGTCACGGTGCACGCTCGGCGACTCGGCCCGACCGACGTGCGGGGCGCGGGGCTCGTCCGGCTGACGAGCGAGGTCCCCTTCGTCACGTGCTCGGGTGATCGGTTCGTCCTTCGACGCCCGGAGCTCGATCGCGATCGAACGATCGGAGGCGGCGAGGTCGTGGACCCGCACCCGGCGCTCGCGCGGCCCAAGAAGGATACCGAGCCCTTCGAGCGCGCGCGAGCGCTCGATCCACGCGCGCGCGTCCTGTCCATGATCACCGAGCGAGCGGGCGGTGCGACGCGGCGCGATCTCACGCTTCGCCTCTCGCCCGAAACGCGGCTCGCACCGATTGTCGATGGGCTGGTGCGAGAGGGCTCGGTCCTCGAAGCCAATGATGCGGACGGCGCGCGCTGGGTCGCCGCGCGTGAGCTGCCGCGCGCGAAGACCGCCGTGCGTGCGGCGCTGATCGCGTTCCACCAGAGCCATCCGGCGGCATCGGGGGCCACGATCGCCGAGCTCTCGGGCGGCGTTCCGAAGCCGTGGCGGCCGCTCGTACCGATCGCGGTCGCCGCGCTGGTTCGCGCTGGAACGATCGCCGGCGGCGATCGCGTGGCCGCCCTCGGCCACGATACTCACGCGCTCGCGGACGGCGTGGCGGAGATCTATCGACGCGCGGCGCTCGCGCCGATCTCGGAAGAAGCCGCGCGCGCCGAGTCGGGTCTTGCCGAGCGAACCTTCCACGATGTCGTGGCGGAGCTCGCGCGGCTCGAGCGCATCGTTCGGATCGCGACGGGCACGTACGTCGATCGTGGCGCGCTGGACGAGATGGCATCACGCGTCCGCGCGTGGCTCGACTCGCACGAGACGCTCTCCCCGAGTGAGTTCAAGACACTGACCGGTTTGACGCGGAAGAACGCCATCGCGATGCTGGAGTGGCTCGACCGGCGTGGGGTCACGCGGCGCAAGGGCGATCTGCGAGTGCGTGCATGACGGATCCCGTTCGACTCACCAAGCTCGCCAAGCGCGCCGGATGCGCGGCGAAGCACCCTCCGGGATACCTCTTTCCTCTGCTCGGGCGGCTCGAGCGCCACCGAGATCCCAGGGTGCTCGTGGGATCGCACACCGCCGACGATGCTGCGGTGTACGCGCTGACCGCGGACATCGCCCTCGTCACGACCACCGACTTCTTCACGCCGATCGTCGATGACCCGTACGACTTCGGATCGATCGCGGCCGCGAACGCGCTGAGCGACGTGTATGCGATGGGGGGCACGCCGATCTCTGCGCTCAACCTCGTCGGGTTTCCGTCGGACACGCTCGACGCCGAGGTGCTCGTGCGGATCCTCGAGGGCGGCGCCGACAAGGCACGCGAGGCAGGGATCGAGATCATCGGCGGCCACACCATTCAGACCGACGAGCCGATCTACGGGCTCGCCGTCACCGGGACCGTGCATCCCGACCGAATCTTCACCAACGCGAGGGCGCAGCCGGGCGACAAGCTCGTGCTCACCAAACCCATCGGCCTCGGCATCATCACGACGGCGGCCAAGCGCGACGAGGACGACGAGCGTGCGATCGTGGAAGCGATCGCGCTGATGAAGACGCTCAACCGAAGCGCTTGCGACGCGATGCGCTCGGTCGTGGGCGTTCATGGCGCGACGGACGTGACCGGCTTCGGTCTGCTCGGTCACTTGCGCAACATCGCGGTCGCGAGCGGCGTCGGCGCCACGATCTGGCTCGACGCGGTTCCGATGTTGGCGGCCGCGCGCGCGTACGTCGCGCGCGACATCGCACCGGGGGGCACGCACGCGAACTGGCGCTTCCTCGGCGCGCACGTGGACTTCGACGCCGACGTGACCAGGGACGATCAGCTCTTGCTCTGCGACGCGCAGACGTCGGGCGGGCTCCTGATCGCCGTGGCCGCCGACCGCGCGGGCGCATTGATTCGAGCCCTCGAGTCACGAGGAGCCCCGGTCGCGCGGATCGTGGGGGAGCTGCACGCAGCGCGCGCGGGTCGGATCCGAGTGAGGCGCGACGTGCTAGCGTCGCCCTCGCTGTGACGAAGAGCCTCAAGCCGGTCGCCGAGCGGCTGATCGCCGAGGTCGAGAAGGCCATCGAGGGCAAGCGCGGCGTGGTGACGCTGGCCGTGACCGCGCTGCTGGCGCGGGGACACCTGCTCGTCGAGGACGTGCCGGGCGTTGGAAAGACCACGCTCGCGCGCGCGCTCGCACGCTCGCTCGGCGTTCCGTTTCGGCGCGTGCAGTTCACCAGCGACCTCTTGCCAGCCGACGTGCTCGGTGGCTCGCTCTACGATCCGAAGAACGGCACGCTCGAGTTTCGCCCCGGCCCGATCTTCACGTCGGTCCTCCTCGCGGACGAGGTGAATCGCACCACACCGCGCACGCAGTCGGCGTTGCTCGAAGCGATGGACGAGCGCGCTGTCTCGATCGAGGGCGAGACGCGGCCGCTGCCCGAGCCCTTCTTCGTGGTCGCGACACAGAACCCCGAGGAGTTCCACGGCACCTACCCTCTGCCCGAGTCGCAGCTCGATCGGTTCCTGCTTCGCATCTCCATCGGTCATCCGCCGGTGGCGATCGAGCGAAAGCTGCTGCGCGAGCGCGGCGCGGACTCGCCGGTGGACTCGATCGAGGCCGTGGTCACGCGCGAAGAGCTCCTGGCCGCCCAGCGCGAGGTCGACGCCGTGCGCGTCGACGACGTGGTGCTCGACTACGTGCACGAGATCATCCTCGGCACGCGCAAGAGCACGCTGCTCTCGCTCGGCGCTTCCACCCGCGCCGCGCTCGCGCTCGGACGGGCGGTGCGCGCGCACGCGCTGGTGCTCGGTAGGACCTTCGCCACGCCAGACGACGTGAAGGCGCTGGCGGTCAGCGCGCTCGCACATCGCATGCGGCCTCGCGAGATGCCCGGAGATCGTGCGGCGGAGCGCGACATCGCTGCGCGCGCGGTGCGCGAGCTGGTGGACTCGATCCCGGTCCCGATCTGATGGCAGAGGCGGGCGCGACATCGAGTCGAGCCCCAGAGGCCCGCCGCTGGGGAGGACGGGGCCTGCGCTTCACGCGGGAGGGACGCGTGTTCGTGCTCGTCACGCTCGGCGTCGGCGCCGCGGCGGTGAACACGGGCAACAACCTGCTCTATCTCGTGCTCGGCCTCATGCTGAGCTTGATCCTCGTCTCGGGCGTGCTCAGCGACCTGGTCTTGCTCTCGATCGAGGGTGCTCGCGCGCTCCCGAGCCGAGCGTTCGCCGGTGGGCCCGCGCTGGTGGAGATCGTTCTTCGCAACGAGAAGGCGCGCCTGCCGAGCTTCTCGCTCGAGGTCGAGGACCAGGCCGAGTCGCTCGCGACCGATCGACGCTGCTATTTCCTGAAGGTCGAGGCGGCCGGAGAGCAACGCGCGACCTATCGCCGCGATCTCCCGCAGCGCGGGCGTGTTCGTTTCGCCGCGCTGCGCCTCTCCACGCGCTACCCCTTCGGTCTCTTCGACAAATGGCGCGTGCTCTCGCTGCCGGGCGAGCTGCTCGTGTTCCCGTTCGTGGATCTCTCGGCGCGCGCGCCGACGCTCCCGAGCGGTGGCGAAGGCGCGCCCGATCGCGTGGTCCGGGGGTCCGGCATCGAGCCAGCCGGGCTTCGCGACTATCGCGTGGGCGACGAGGCGCGGAGCCTTCACGGCCGGCGCAGCGCCGCGCTCGGGCGCCTCGTCGTGCGAGAGCGAGAGCGCGAGGCGAGCCGCACGATCGTCATCGCGCTCGACGATGCGATCGACACGGGCGATCCCGCTGCGCTCGCGCGCTTCGAGGGGGCGATCTCGCGGGCGGCCGGCATCGCCGTCGACGCCCATCAGCTCGGTGCCAGCGTCGAGGTGATCGGACGTCGTTCGTCGTCACCTCGCGTCCCGCCGAGCAGCAGTCTCGATCCGCTCTTCACCTTCCTCGCGCTGCTCGCGCCGACGCCCATCGACTCGGCGCCGCCCTTCGACACCCAGCGCGCGACCGTGCTCGTCACGGCTTCTACGCCCGCTGCCGACGTCGTGCGGCCATGAGCTTCGCGCGCCTGCACAAGATCGTGACGTACGCGCTCGCGGCACTCGGGCTCGCGGCGCTCTCGCTCGGTGGAGAGCTCTCGCCCATCTCGCTCGTGCTGATCGCGGTGGGCGCGATTCTCTCTTGGTGGGTCGAGGCGCCGCGCGTGGACGATCCCGGCTGGCAGCGCGGATGGAACGTCGTCCTGCTCGCGTTCCTCGCTCTCGAGATCGTTCGCGGGTTGCTCGACGAGCCGCTCCTGCCGCTCGCGCTCGAGATGACGGCGGCGCTCCAGATCTCGCGCCTGGCGAACCGACGACGCGCGGCCGAGCACCAGCAGATCGCCATCCTGGCGTTTCTCCACCTGTGTGCGGCGACGGTGCTCTCCACGGAGATCGCGTACGGAGCGCTCTTCTTCGGGTTCGTGGTGCTCATCCCATGGATGCTCGCGCTCACGCACCTGCGCGCGGAGATCGAGGGTCACTTCGCGCCGGTCACGGCACCGACCGGGGAGCGCGACGGAACACTCGCTCGCGTGCTCGCGTCGCGTCGGCTCGTGGGTGCGTCGTTTCTCGTCGGCACGGCCGCTCTCGCGATCCCGCTCTTTCTCTGCACCGCGCTGCTCTTCGCGGCGTTCCCGCGCGTGGGTCTGGGGTTCTTGGCGTTCGGGAACTCCGCCGGGACGCACCTCGCAGGCTTCGGGAGCGATGTGACACTCGGAGACGTCGGCGTCGTGCGAGACGA
>JAYVCF010000476.1:0-10097 GCA_043750095.1 Deltaproteobacteria bacterium | reverse complement strand
GGAGCAGAGCCTCGACGATCTCGAGGCGGCGCGTCGTGCGGCGCGAGGCGTGGAGCGACTGCGTGCGGCGCGTGATCTCGCTCGCGCGCACCTCTTCGCCGCCGAGACGAGCGAGGGCCGCGAGCGGACCGCGCACTATCGCGAGATGAACGAGCTCACGACCACCACGACCCGCGTGCGCGACGAGGTGTTGAGCTCCGACCTCGACTTCCTCGCGCTCTGGGCTGCGTGGCGCGGGGGGCAGCGCAACGCCGAGGCACGCGCGCAGCGGTTCATCGATCACCACGCCACGAGTCCGGACCTCGTGCTCATCGCGTGGATCATTCGCGGCGAGGTCGCGTTCGCCGATCAGCGCTGGGACGACGCGCTCGAGGGATTTCGCGCAGTGCTCGGTCGGCTCGGGCACCCGCTCTACGCGTTCGCGCTCTACCGCAGCGCGCGTGTCTGGCACGAGCAGGGTCACGAGGACGAGTCGCGCCAGGCGCTCACCGAGGTGCGCGATCTCGGCTGCGTCGCCGACGTGAGCCCGGCCACGTTGCACATCGCGCTCGCCGCGATGCACGCGCTCGGCGAGACCACCGTCGTGGATGCGAGCGGTCGTGAGCGCCCGGCCAGCTGTGCTGCGCCCGGTGCTGCACCCACGAGCGGTGCCGTCGAGGACGAACGCCCGCCGCCCGTGCAATAGGCGCGTGCTACGACAGGAAGTGTCCATCGACGTCGCGATCCTCGGTCAGGGCCGATTCGGCAATGCGCTCGCCGAGCTCGCCGAGGACGCGGGCCTGGTGGTGAGCGCGTTCGATCCGTCGGCCGAAGTTCCCGAGGCACGCCGCGCAACGAGCCTCGCAGCGCTGATCGACGGCGCGCCGATCGTGGTGGTCGCCGTGCCGGTGACGGCGATGCCCGCGGCGTTCGCGTCGATCGCGCCTCACCTGCGGCCCGATCAGCTCGTGATGGACGTCGGCAGCGTGAAGGTCCTGCCCACGCTCACGATGCAGTCGGTGCTCGGCGATCGCATTCCCTGGGTCGCGACGCATCCGCTCTTCGGTCCCACCAGCCTCGCGCTCGCCGAGCGACCTCTTCGCGTGGTGATCTGTCCGAGCGCGGCGCACCCCACGGCGTCGACGCGCGCGCGCGCGTTCTACGAGCGGCTCGGCTGCTGGACGATCGAGCAAGACGCGCACACGCACGACAAGGCGATGGCCGAGACGCAGGCGCTCGCGTTCTTCGTCGCGAAGGGAATGCTGGATGCCGGCGTCGACACGCGCGTTCCGTTCGCGCCGCCCTCCTTCCAGGCCATCGCGCGCACGGTGGACGTGGTCCGCGGCGATGCCGGCCACCTGTTCGCGGCGATCTGCGCCGACAACCCGCACGCGGCCGACGCGCGTCGTCGCCTGCTGGATGCGCTCACCGCGGTGAACGATGCGCTCGGCGCGCCGACGCACGACACCATGGCCATCGCTCCGCCACCGACGCCCACGCTGGCGTCGTCTCCCGAGCTCTCCGACACCCGCGATCGCATCGACGAGCTCGACCAAGAGATCGTCGCGCTGCTCGGACGGCGCGCCGAGCTCTCGCGCCGCGCGATGAAGGCCAAGCAGCGCGTGGGTCAGCCGCTCTACGATCCCGATCGCGAGGCCCGCGTGCTCACGGCGCGCCGCACCATGGCCGACGAGCGCGGCATCGACGGCGAGTCGGTCGAAGACGTCTTCCGCGCGATCCTCCGCTTCTCGCGCCGCGTCCAGGGTTGACGGCGACCGGCGAGCGCGCGGCGTGAGCCGGACGCGCCGGTGACCGGTCACTGTGGAGACTCGCCACGCTGCGAAGAAGATCGCCACGGGGTCATTCGGCGCGATCGTGCGCTCCGCCCTCTTCGTAGAGGATGATCGACGCCAAGCGAGGCCGGCACGTGAAGTGCTTGGCGGCGCTCATGTCGTGGAGCCGGTGCCCCCGTTGCCGATCGAGTGCGGTTCGACGCTCGCATCGCCGCCCCCTCGAGCGTCTGCTCTCGGTCTTGGACGTCTACCCGTTTCGTTGCGACGAGTGCAGTCGCCGCTTCTGGTCTCGTTCGATGCGCGCTCGTGGCGAGGCTCGGCGCGGCCACTCGCCGTTCGCCGCTCCCGCGACCCGCGATCCCTAAATCGGCTCACCGGGCGCGCCCGCGCCGATCACTCCTCGTCGAGCACCGCGCGCACCTTGCGCGTGAGCGTCACCGGCGTGATCGGCTTCTGGAGAAACGCGACGCTCGCCTCGAGAATCCCGTGCCTCACGAGGCTGTCGTCGGTGTAGCCCGACATGTAGAGCGTCTTCATCGTCGGCCGCATCGGCGAAAGGCGCTTGCACAGCTCGGGCCCGCTCATCTGCGGCATGACCACGTCCGTCAGCAGGAGGTGGATCGGGCCCTTGTGGCTCTCGCAGAGCAGCAGCGCTTCACCCGCGTTGCGCGCCTCGAGCACGTGATAGCCGTTGCGGGTGAGGATCCCGCGCGCCACGACGCGCAGTGCATCCTCGTCCTCGACGAGCAGAATTGTCTCGGTGCCTCGCGGACTCTTGGGCACCGCTGCCTGGATGGGCTCGAGCGGGGCGTCGATGCGCGGAAGGTACACCTTGAACACGGAGCCCTTCCCCGGCTCGCTGTAGACCCAGATGCTCCCCGCGCTCTGCTGGACGATCCCGAACACGGTCGAGAGCCCGAGGCCGGTCCCCCGTCCAACCTCTTTGGTCGTGAAGAACGGCTCGAAGATCCGCGTCCGCGTGGTCTCGTCCATGCCGGCACCCGTGTCGGTGAGCGCGAGCATCACGTAGGGACCCGCGCTCACGCCCACGTGGGTGCGCGCGTACGCGTCGTCGAGCTCGACGTTGGCCGTCTCGATGGTGAGCTTGCCTCCGGTCGGCATCGCATCGCGCGCGTTCACCGCGAGGTTCATGACGACCTGCTCGATGCTTCCCGGGTCCACCCGCACGCGTCCGAGGTCCGCTGCATGGAGGTTCGTGACCTCCACGTCTTCACCGAGCACCCGGCCGAGCATGTTGCCCATGTTGCCGAGGAGCGCGTTGAGATCGACGACCTTCGCCTCGACGAACTGGCGCCGACTGAAGAGCAGGAGCTGACGCGTCAGCTCCGCGGCGCGCTTGGCGGCCTTCTGGATCTCGCCGACGTCAGCGCGCATCGGGTCCGCCGCGTTCATGTCCTCGAAGAGGATATGGGCGTAGCTGAGGATCACCGAGAGCAGGTTGTTGAAGTCGTGCGCGATGCCGCCCGCGAGACGTCCCACGGCTTCCATCTTCTGAGCCTGACGCAGCTGTTGATCGCTCTGGCGCAGGGCCTCCTCGGCCCGCTTGCGCTCGCTGAGGTCGACGACGAGCTTGATGGTCCGTTTGTCGGTGAGGCTCGCGATGCCGACCAGCACGGGCACACGGGCCCCGTCCTTTCGGAAGTACTCTTTCTCCCAGGGCTTGGCGTGGCCGCGCAGCCTCAGCTCTTCGAGCGCTTTCACGGTCGTGTGTTGCCACTCCGGCGGCGTCATCTCATCCCAACGCATCTTCCCCGCGAGGAGGTCGTCGCGCGTGTATCCGACGATGTCCAAGAGGGTATCGTTCGCATCGGCGTAGCCGCCGCCGGACCCGTCCGTGATGGCGATCCCGACGAGCCCGCTCTCCCAGAGCCGACGGAAGCGCAGCTCGCTCTCGCGCAGCTCGTCGAGCGCGAGCTTTCGATCGGTGATGTCGCGAATGTTGCTGGTCACCGCGTTGACGGCCGGGTCGTCGAGCCGATTGACGAGGGTCGCCTCGATCCACCGGATCGCACCGTCGGGACGAATGATTCGGTACTCGATCGTCTCGCTCGTCGACGGCGAATGGCGCAGCCGCGGACCGCACGCAGTGATGATCGCTCGATCGTCTGGATGGACGAAGTCGGTCACGAACCGGCCCACCGGATCGGCGACTCCGAACATTCGCTCCGCGCCCGGACTGGCGTAGATGATGCGGGCGTCCAGATCGCGGAGCACGATCCCTTCGTCGCTCCGCTCGATGAGCGCGCGGAAGCGCGTCTCTTGCAGGCGCAAGGCGTCCTCGGCGCGGCGCCGTGCGTCGCGTGCCGCGCTCTCGCGTAGCTCGCGCTCCACCACCGGCGCGAGCCGCGCGAGCTTGTCCTTGAGCACGTAGTCGTGGGCACCTGCGCGCATCGCCGCGACGGCGTTCTCCTCGCCGACCGTCCCCGACACGATGATGAAGGGCAGGTCGAGCTTGGTGGCCCGAAGGACCGCGAGCGCGGCCGCACCGCTGAAGCGAGGCAGCGACCAGTCGCTGATCACGACGTCGAACGTCATGCGCGCCAGCCTCTCGCGCATCGCGTCGGCGTCTTCCACGCGCTCGACCACGAGCTCGCGTCCGATCTCTCCGAGCGCGGCCCTGACCAGCTTCGCGTCGCTGTCCGAGTCCTCGATCATCAAGACGCGAAGCGGGGCGCTCACGAGCCGCTCGGGGGACCGGGCGGTGGCTCGTTCCAGAGCAGCCAGAACAGACCGAGCGCCTGGGCGGCGGCACTGAACGCGGCGAAGTCCACCGGCTTGCGAATGTAGGCGTTCGCGCCGAGCGAATAGCCGCGGACGATGTCCTCGTCCTCCTTCGACGAGGTGAGGATCACGACGGGCAGGATCGCCGTGCGCGGATCGGCGCGCACCCGCCGGAGCACCTCGAGCCCGTCGATCTTCGGCAGCTTGAGGTCGAGCAGCATCAGCCGCGGCAGGACCGTGACGTCGCGGCCCGCGCTCGCGCCCGTCGCGAAGAGGTAGTCGAGCGCCGCCGCACCGTCGCGCGTCACGACGACCTCGTTGGCCACACCACAGTCTCGGAGGGCGAGGAGCGTCAGCTTCTCGTCGCTGCTGTTGTCTTCGACCAAGAGAATGGTGTTGTTCATGAGAGTCCTCCGCGAGCTCGAGTCGGGAAAGAGAAGTAGAACGTGGCGCCCCCGTTCACGACGCCCTCGGCCCACACGCGTCCGCCGTGGCGATGGACGATGCGCTGCACCGTGGCCAAGCCGATCCCGATCCCCGGGAATTCCGTCGCCGAGTGGAGCCGCTGAAAGTGGCCGAACAACTTCGCGGCGAACGCCATGTCGAAGCCCGCTCCGTTGTCGCGCACGAAGAACGTCGTGGCCCCGTCGCGCATCGCGGTGCCGAACTCGATGCGCGCGTGTGGCACCTTGCTGGTGAACTTCCACGCGTTGCCGATCAGGTTCTCGATCAGCGCCCGGGCGAGCGCGGGATCGAGCTCGGCGCCGAGATGGGGCGCCACGACCTGCTCGACGACGCGCTGGGGCTCAGCCGTCGAGAGCGTCTTGAGCGTCGCCACGACGAGGGCCGAGAGGTCCACCAGCTCGTAGCGCCGCTCGCTCCTCGTCAGTCGGGACAAGGACAAGAGCGCGTCGATGAGCGCCCCCATCTTCTGCGCGTTCGCGACGATCTCTTGCAGCCAGTCCTTCGCCTCCGCGTCGAGCCGGTCGCCGTGCTTGGCCACCAGCACCTGCGCGAAGCCGTTCATTCCTCTCAGCGGTGCGCGCAGGTCGTGCGCGACGGCATAGCTGAAGAGCTCGAGCTCTCGGCTCGCCGCCTCGGCCGCCTCCTTGGCGCGCGCGAGGTCTTGCACCGCCTTCCGACGCTCGGTGATGTCCTGCACGATCGTGGACGCGCCGACCAGAGCGCCGAGCGAGTCGCGGACCGGCGAGATCGTGACCGACACCTGGATCTCGGTGCCGTCCTTGCACAGTCGGACCGTGTCGAAGGGCGCGACGCGCTCTCCGCGCGCCAGCTTCGCGAGGATCTCGGGCTCCTCGAGCTCGTGCCCATCGACGACCATCGACGAGACGGTCTGCCCGATCATCTCGTCGGCGGCGTACCCCAGGATCCGCTGCGCGCCCTGATTCCAGCTGGTGATGACCCCGGCCAGCGTCTTGCCGATGATGCCGTCATCCGATGAGTCCACGATGGCCGCCAGACGGAACCGCTGCTCTGCTGCTTGTCGCTCACGCAGCCACTCCTCGCGCCGGGTCCGCTCTTCTTCGACCTGCTTGCGCGCGGTGTTGTCGGTGCCGATCAGCAGGTAGCCGATGATGGAGCCCTCGGCGTCGCGGAGGGCCGTGACCGACACCGCCGCGGGAAACCGGCTCCCGTCCTTTCGGATGTAGGTCAGCTCGTAGAAGTCCTCCATCCGATGCAGCGCCTTGAACACGAGCGCCTCGAACCCTGGCGCGATGGGACGCGCGAACTCCACGCTCAGCGCCGCGGCGCGCGCGATCAGCTCGTCTGGGTCGGAGATCTGCGCGGGCGTGATCTTGTTCACGACATCGGCCGCGGAGTAGCCGAGCATCTTCTCGGCGCCGACGTTGAAGATCTGGATGACGCCCGCCGCGTCCGTCGCGATGCTGGAGAAGTTCGCGCTGTTGAAGATCGCCGTCTGCAGCGCACCCGTCGCGAGCAGCGCCTCCGCCTGCTGGACGGCGGGGTCGACAGGAGTCGTTCGAGTGCCGTCCGCTGCGCGGGCCTTCGCCATCCTCTGCCTCCCCCTGCGCGGAACCGCTTGCAAGACGGAGCCCGCACGCCCGTCCAGTGCCGCGCAGGCCGATGACTCGGTGCGAGCGCGACAATTCGTGCGGGTCGCGTCCGCGCTGCGACACGTTGGGTCGAGCGCGCGGAGCGTCCGCGAGTGGTGAACACTTAGCGCGTCTGAGACACTCGGTCGATGCCGCTTCGCCGTATCGTGTGTCTCGCGCTCCTCGCGGCCGCATGTGATGGGCCTGCGGCGGCGCCCGCCGACGCCGGCTCGGACGCGAACCTCCCCCCGCGCGTCTGTCGGTCGGGTCGCGTCTGGGATCCCGACCAGCCCGCGTTCGTCGATCGAACGAGCGAGTGGGGGCTCGAGGGCCTCGGCGGGAACAACTTCGGCGTCGCCGACATCGACGGTGACGGCTGGTCGGATCTCGTCATCAACGCGGGCTCGCCCTACGACCGACGGAGCGGCCACGTCTTCTTGAACCACGCCATGGGCGCGCGGCGCTCGTTCGTGGATCACACGGCGGCGGCTCACCTCTACGACGTGCGCGGCTCCGCGGAGTCCGGGCGCAGCGTGAACAACATCCGGTTCGCCGACATCGATGGCGACGGAGACGTCGATGCGTTCACCGGCACGTTCATGTACCTGACCGACCCGATGCGGACGCCGTTGACCGACGTCTCGGAGATCGTGCTCAACGATGGGACCGGTCGCTTCACGCTCACCGCGACCACGACGGTCACGACGCCGCTCGACCCGCTGCTCTCGGACGCGTTCTGGCTCGATCAAGATCTCGATGGCCGGCTCGATCTCGCGATCGGCTACTGGTGGGTGCAGCCGCCCTTCATGGCGCCCTACGGCAGCCAGCCGCAGCTCTATCGCGGCGACGGCAGCGGCGCGTTCACCGACGTGACCGACGCGGTCGGCATGAGGCTCAGCGCCGATCCCTTCGCGTTCCGCAGCGGGCAGAGTCCGCGGCCGCTCTTCGGCCTGGTGATGTGTGACGTGAACGACGACGGCCGTCTCGATCTCGTCGGCGCCGCGTACGGTCGCATGTACAACGAGCTCTTCCTCGCCGATGGCGCGGTCTTCTCGGAGGTGGGCGCGCAGACGTTGATCGGTGAAGACCAGCGGCGCGACTTCTCCGACGACGAGAGCTTTCGCTGCTACTGCGTCTCGAGCCCGAGCGCCGCGGGCTGCGCGGGCCTTCCTGCGCCGCGCTACATGTGCCCGGTGCGCGGCTGGAGCCCCGGGTCGAGCGATCAACCCACCTCGCTCGGTGGCAACACCTTCTCGTATGCGTGCGCCGACGTGGACAACGACGGCGATCTCGATCTCTACGAGAGCAACATCCGACACCCGGACGTCGGCAGCGCGAGCGATCCCTCGGAGCTCATCGTGAACGCGACGCCGGCGGGCAGCTCCGGCGTCGATGCGCTCGTCTTCGCTCGCCCGGGTCGCGAGACGATGGGCCTCGTGCCGCCGATCGATCTCGCGACCACCGACGAGGGCGGGCAGCACGACGCGGCGTTCGACTTCGACGCGGACGGCTGGCTCGACCTCTATCTCGCGGGCAGCCCCTATCCGGGCAACCGCGGCTGGATCTTCCATCATCGACGCGATGGCGCGCTCTCGTGGGAGTACATCGGCCACGGCTCGGGCTTCGATCACGCGTGCCCGGACGGCTCGGCCATCGCCGACTTCGATCGCGACGGCGATCTCGATCTCATCGTGGGCACGTACGGCTGCAACGGCCCGGGTGGCGACTGGTCACCGCCGGAGATGCAGCCGGTGCGCTTCTACGAGAACGTCTCGACCGACGCGAACTGGATCGCGATCCGCCTCGTCGGCCGCGGCGTGGGCGGCGCGAACCCGCAGGGCCTCGGCGCGCGCGTGCGCATCACCGCCGGCGGCATGACGCAGACGACGCTCGTCCGCGCTTCGTCGCAGCAAGTCGCGATGGAGGCCGAGGCTTGGTTCGGCCTCGGTGCGTCGTGCGACATCGAGCGCATCGAGGTGCGCTGGCCCAACGCGGACCTCACCATCCAGTCGTTCACCACGCTGGTCGCGAACCATCGCATCGAGCTCCACGAGGGCCAGACCGCGGTGCGCTACCTCGACTGAGCGCGATGCGCGCGTGGGAGTGATCCCATCGATGAAGAGAGTGACTCTCGTCGCGCGCCGGTGTCTCTGCTAGACAGCGATTCGCACCACGGCCGAGTGGCGAAATGGCAGACGCGGTGGATTCAAAATCCACTATCCGCAAGGATGTGTCGGTTCAATTCCGACCTCGGCTATCTCTCTCAACGCATCAGCACGAACCAGCCCGCGAGCGCAGCGAGCATCAAGAGGGCGAGTGCGGCCAGCGCGAGGCTGAAGCCGCCGCCAGCGCCGACGGGCTCCGGGCCCGACGTTCGCTCGACGCGCTCGACGGGCGCACGCGCGACGGGCGGATGCACCTGCGGCGCGGGCATCGCCGTGTCGACGTTGGGCAGGTCGGACCCGAGCGTCTGGCAGAGCTCGGCGATCTCCACCTCGAAGATCGGGTGCAGCTCCGGCACGACGCGCGATCGGTAGAGCCCACGCGCTTCGTTCACGGGCTCGCGCAAGAGCGGAGCACGGTCGCCGGGGGCCGCGGCCTTCGCGGCCGCGACGTTGTAGAGGGCCATGTCGGCGCAGATCGCTCTCGCGAGTCGCCGCGCCCGCTCTGGGTCGTCGATCAACACGACCGAATCATGTCACGGCCCCCTTCGCGCTCGACCTCGAAATGCCACCGACGAACGGGCCGAGCAGGTGTAAACAGCGCCATGGCTTCGCAGAAGGTCCGATTTCCGATCGCGAGGAAGCTCTCGATCGCGTTCGCGTTGCTGGCCGCGCTCCCGCTCGTCGGCGTGGGCGTGTACGTGATCGATCTCGATCGGACCACGCTGCGCGTTCTCTCTCAGCACTTGCAGGGCGCCGTCGGTGACTCGGTCGCGGCGGCCGTCGACGAGGAGCTGCGCGGCGCCGAGGACGGACTCGAGGGCATCGGGCGGATCCTCTTGGACACGACGCTCGACGAGCACGCGACGACGAGGCTCGCGGAGGCGCGCCTGTCGGGCGAGAGCCGGCTCGATCACGTCGTCGCGTACGACGCGCATGGCGTGATGCTCGTCTCGCTCGCGGAGCTGGACGCGCCGACGAGCGCTCGCCCGCCGGAGTCGCTGCCCGAAGCGCTTCGGGTCGCCGCCGATCGGGCCGACGCGGCGATGGGCGATGCCGTGCGCAGCGACGAAGGCCTGCGCGTCATGCTCGTCGTTCCGCTTCGTGGTGATGAGCGCGTCACCGGCTACCTCGCCTCGATGGTGCTGCTCTCTTCGATCGACGAGCGCGTGATCGAGCTTCGCGAGGAGCACTTTCCGGATGTGCCCGACGCGATCCTCGTCACCGATCTCGCGGGGCACGTGCTCGTGAGCTCCGATGGAAGGCTCGATGGCGCCGATGCGGCCGCGCACGCCGGTGTGCTCTCCGCGGTCGACGTCGCAAGTCCCGCGGCCTGGTCGGGACGC